>NZ_JPHT01000025.1:0-68716 GCF_000733325.1 Frankia sp. Allo2 | reverse complement strand
CCCCNNGGNGCTCCTCNCTGGTAGCCCTCNGCGGGNTTCTCTTTGGTGTCATACCAGGACAAGGGAAGTTGCGTGCCGAAATGGAGAGCAGCTGTGAGGAGGGCATCAATGTGTGTATTAGATACCATGAAGGCGCTCATGGCGGAGTTCCTTGTTTACTGTCCCTCTTAGCCGAGCACCGGCCGCGACCCCTTTGACTTGTAAGGGGAGGGGTAGGNTGACGAAAGGCATTGACCGACATCCGGATGCCCGGTAAGCTAAGAGTGAGTTTTTCCGTTAGTGCTTATTGCGGCTCCCGTTCCAGCGGGCAGCCGCTTTTTCATTTGCGCCGCTTCAGGGCGGCCGGATGCTCGGCAAGCGGCGGTGCCGGGGCCGCTTGCGACCACTCAGGACGCAATGCGTGACCTCGATGGCCAGGCAGACGACGACGAACATGCGCCAGGCTGCGCGGGCCAGCTCCACCGCCCAGGCTCGCGCGGAGTTGTCGAGGGCGGCAGGCTGGTGCAAAGTGCCTGTACTTCTGTTGAACGACCGTCCCAGCAGCACCAGGACGGTCAACTATGGCCGTCCTGGAGGTAGCGGACACCTCCTCCGCCCAGCACGGCGAGTGCTACGTGTACCCGCCGCCATACATACGGCCGGAGTAGCTGGGCCGCCTCCTCCGGGGAGCAGAAGCGGACGGCCGCCAGCTCCGGGTCCACGGAGCGCAGCCCCTGCGCTTGCTGCTGGGTGAGGGCGCCGCCGTCGAAGACGAAGGCCAGCAGGTCATCCCACGGCCCATGCGGTGAAACCCAGTCCACGCACAGCAGGTCACCCACCTGCGGATCAAGACCGAGTTCTTCCTTCAGCTCGCGCCGCAGGGCGTCCCGCGGCGGCTCGTTGGCTTCAGCCATCCCGCCCGGTAGATCCCAATCCGGCTTGTATGTCGGATCAACCAGCAGGAGGCGGCCGGCTTCGTCGCGGATCAGAGCATCAGCCGATACCCGCTTGCGGGCCTGGCGGGCGTTGCCTTCGGCCAGGTGGGCGAACTCGGCGGCATCGCGGCCGGCGTAGCTGGCCTCCCACTCCTGTTCGATGTTCATGAAGCCTCAGCCGGCCGGGGTCGTGGCAACGTCGTGGTCATCCGCCCAAGAAAATTGGCTACGGGCCCAACAGCTCCGTGAGGTTCAAGCCGGTGGCCAAGGGCCCGAAGCTGGCCGACGACGCGATCGGATGCCAGATGCGGCGTCACGTCGAGCACCTGGCCGCCGGCTTCACACGCCCCCTCAAGGTCGCCGGCCCCAAGACGCACCGTGGCCAAGGTCAGGTTCCCGAAGGCCCGGCTACGAACCCGGTCGGGGCCTCGAAGCTCCAGCACGCGGGCAACCTGGCGCTCGGCTCCGGCAAGGTCACGAAGATCCCGCAAGCAAATGGCGGCCTCAGCGGCCAGCGCTGCTTCGTCGAATGGGCTCAGCCACTCGTGGCCACCGGTGGCGGCACGTGACAGTTCCAGTACGGAGGCCCGGAGGGCGGTCAAGCAGTCGGCCGGTGCTCCGGCCAAGGCGCTGCCCCTGGCCTTCATGGCATGAAGCCGGGTACGCAATGCGCCGCAGCCCGGATCATCCGGCACCAGGGCAAGGCCAGCCTCGGCCAGCCGGACGGCGTCGCGGGGACGGTCATCCTCCAAGGCTAGGTGACTCTGGCTCACGAGGGCTTGGGCACTCAGGGCTTGGTCGCCGGCGGCGGTGGCAAGGCCGAAGGCCTGCACGAAGTGCTGCCCCGCGAGGTCGCCCCGCTCGTCGTCGTAGGCCAGCCGGCCATGTCCGTCAGCGANGAGGCCGCCGAAAATACCGCCGACGGCGGGTGCTGGTGGCCCACCAGCTGCGGAGCAACTTCGGTCTGGATGAACCGCACTACCACTGGGTACAGCCGCCCGCCCCCGAGCTGGCGGTCGGCAGCCCGGAAGGCCAGGGCGGCGGCGCGGATCGTCTCCAGGGCTCCACCCTCGACGGTGGCAGCGATGGAGCCGTAACCCGGTCCACCCATCCAGGCCGGCGTGGAAGACGCCGCCAGGGGTACCCGCGGTTGCCCGGGAAGGTCGAACCAAAGCAGGGCAGGCGGCAGCCGAAGTGTCCTGGCCCAGTGCGTCAGGCGGTCCAAGTCCCGGATGGGCGGGCCACTCTCGATCCGGCTCACCTGGGCCTGGGTCAAATTGAGCCACCCACCAAGCCGCTCCTGGCTGATGGGCCGGCGGTGGTACGGGCTTTGGCGGTAGGCCACGGAGATCAGGCCGATGTGCTGGGCCGCGAAGGCGTCGCGGAGTTGATCGGTCTGCCAGAAGTGATCCGGAAGCGCCGGCGGGCCTTCGGCTTCCCGGCGGACTCGCCCCAGGCATCCGGTGCAGCGGGGGCCGGCGTTGTCGGCGGCCAGCCGGGTGCCGCACTCGCAGTAAGGCGCGGCCAGCTCCGGCATGTGATCGCTCCCGTGGGATGCCGCCTGGGTATCAACGTGATCGAGAGTGTAGCGGCCAAAAGTCCACCGGACGGGAGCCGGCGGTCACCACCCGCCGTTCCTTCGATGTGGGATCATGACCGGGTGACCGCACCGGCCCTCATCCTTTGGGACGTCGACCACACCCTGCTAGAGATCAAGGGCGTCAGCCGGGACATCTACGCCCGCGCCTACCAGCTGGTAACGGGCAGCCCCATGGAACAGCTGGCCGACATGACCGGCCGCACGGAGCGGGCGATCATTATCGAGACGCTCCAACTCGGCGGGATCACCGAGCCGGAGCCGCTGCTACCGGCCTTCTACGACGCCCTGGGCGAGGCGGCCCGGCAGCTCCAGGACCGGATGCGGGGCGCCGGCCGCAGCCTGCCCGGTGCTGGGGAGGCCATCGCGGCTCTCGTTGCCGATGGTGTTGTGCAATCTGTCGTGACGGGCAACCTGCACTCCATCGCCGAAGTCAAGCTGGCCGCCTTCGGGCTCACGGAGCATCTAGACCTGGCCGTGGGCGGCTACGGCGACGACGACAGCGACCGGGCCGTGTTGGTCCGGCTGGCGGTTAAGCGGGCCGAGGCCGCCCACCAGGTGAGCTTCCCCCGGCCCAGGGTGGTGGTGATCGGGGATACGCCGCACGATGTCAAGGGCGCCCACGATGCTGGTGTGCGGGCGGTGGGCGTTGCCACCGGCGGCAGCACCGTGGCGGACCTCGAGGCCGCTGGGGCCGAAGCCGTTTTGCCGGACCTCACCCGGCCCCGCGCCCTCCAAGCGGCCGTCTTCGGCCTCGTGGGCTAACTGCCGGGGCCAGCGGTCGCCAGGCGGAACCGCTCGCCGAAGTCCCGCGCCGCGGGCACGGTGCCGAAGGGCTCAAGCCCGTCCGCAAATTCTTTCAGGCGCAGAGCTACCCGCGTCGAGCCGATGGCTTCGCTCAGGGAGAGGGCATCGGCCGCCGTCTGGCAGGCCTGCTCAACGTCGCCCGCCTTCAAGTGGCACTTCGCCAGCCGGGACAGGTAATGCACCTGGTCCCGGATGCGGTGGGGTGTGCGCTGGGTAAGCAGGCCAATGGCCTGCGTCAGCGCCGAGGCGGCCTCGCCGGTTTGGCCCAGTTCCAGCAGGCAGGCGCCTTCCTGGGCGGCTACCTCTACCTCGTCGACGTAGGACACCCACATGGGCTCGTCCCGGTGGCCGGCGGCCTCGAAGTCGGTACGGGCGGCGTCCAAGGTGCGGCGGCAGCCGTCCTGGTCGCCAACGCCGGCCTGGGCCCGAGCCAGGCGGGTACCCAACATCGTCTTGGTCAGCGGCGTAAGCCCGGCCGTCCCGGAGGCGAGCGCGGTTTGCGCTAGCGACAGCGCCGGCCCCCGCCGCCCCCGGTAGGTCTCCTGAAGGCTCATATAACCCAGGGCGCTGGCGGCCAGGCCCGGTTCGTCGCTCTCATGGGCCACGTAGATGGTGGTGGTGAAGTAGCGGCGGGCCTGGGCGTGGTGGTCAGCGTCCAGCGCCAGCCACCCCGTCATCTGGGCGAGCTGGCCGAAAGCGAGCAAACCATCACCGGGGTCCTGCTCCACCGTCACGGCCATCCGGGCCACGTACCGGGATAGGGGCAGATACAGGCTGTCGCCGCCCAACTCGTCGTCAAGCTGCAAGAACAATTGCAGCAGCAGTTCGGCGCTCTGGCCCGTAGTCATGCCCTCGAAGGCGGAAATGCCGATGGTGGGGCTACGGGTCTCGCCGGCGGCCAACGGGAGGCGCCCAGCCGTCAGGCTGCCCAGCAGCGCCGGCAGGTCCGGCCCCGCGGGTACCGGCGGCGTCGGGGCCGCCGCTACAGGTGCGGGGCGCTGCTCGGGGAGCTGGAACCACAGCAGATGAGCGGGGATGCGCAAGGTGCGCGCCCACATCATCAGCCGGTCCAGGTCCTTGATCGGCGGGCCGGACTCGATGCGGGATAGCTGCACCTGGGAGAGGTCGGCCCAGCCGCCAACCAGTTCCTGCGCCAGCACCCGGCCGTGCCAGGGGTTGCGGCGGTAGGCGGCGATCACCCGGCCCATGTGCCAGCTGGCCAGGGCGTCGCGTAGTTCATCGGTCTGCCAGAAGTGATCAGGCACCACCGGGGCCTGAAGGCGCAGCTGCTCCTGTTTGCGCTGGCAGGGGGCACAGGACCCGGCCGCGTTGTCGCGGGCGAGACGGCTCCCGCAGGAGCGGCAGTACCGGCCTGATGCCCTGTCCATGCCCCCGGCCGCTTCCACTCGTGGTCATCCAAGTGCGCTCGGCAGCAGTGTAAAGGGGCATTGGTCACGCCAGGTGGGGAACTGGAGGCGGCACGTATAGCCGTCATACATGGCCCGGCATGGCCGCATCCGTCCCGCCCGCTCACGCTGAGGACCAAGGCGCCCGGGGCCGGGTAGAGGACCCTGCTCCCCGGCCTCGGGCGCCCGTCCACATCAGTGGATCTTCCTGCCAGGATTGGAGGCACCGGTGGATGCAAACACCGGAAGGCAAGACTCCGTACTGGGGCCGCTGGGCAGTGCGGCGCTGCGGCTCATCGCCGAAGGGCTCGGGGCGGCGTTGGGACGGCTGGAAGCCGCTGGCGTCGTCCTCGCTTGCGACGCGGGCGACCTGCCCACCACCGCTGTACAGCAGGCAGCCTTGGAAGAGCGAACCGAAGCCGTCACCGCGGAACTGCGCCGGTTGCACGGCGAGGCGCGGCGGATGCTGGCCCGCCAGCGCCGCACCCCTGCCGCTAGCCTGTCCCGCCGGGCCTTCCTCATCTGGCCGGGGTTCCTTCCGAGCAGCCAGGCCACCACCCGCTTCACCGCCTCATGAACGGCCGCCCGCCGTCCTCGGCGGAGTGCCAGTCGGCGCGGACGGTGTACGGCTACATCAGCTCCGAGCACGCCGACGAAGCCGAAATCGACCGGCTCCACGACCAGCTCACCGCCCACGCGCAGGCCGAAGGCTTGGCCCTGGCAGAAATTTTTGTCGACCGTTCCATTCCCCCGGGGCGCATCGTGCGTCCCGGCCTCACGGTCCTCCTCGAAGCCGTCATGAGGTCGGAAGCCGCCGGGGTCCTGGTGGCAAGTCTCGATCACCTCTCTCCCTTGCCCGCCGTCCGGCAGGCCATCGAAGTGGAGATCGAGGTGTTGGGCGCGCGGGTGCTCACCGTAACGCCCGCCGTCCCTTCGCCGAGGTCGACATGAACCTTCCGGCCAGCACTGCACCCCAGCCAGCCGCTCACCTGCGCGCGAGCGTCCACCAGTTCACCACCACCACCACGGCCCCGGCCTTGGCGCGGCAAGCGGCGGCCGAGCTGCTGGAGGACTGGGGGCTTACNGATCTTCTCGACACCACGGCCCTGTTGATTTCAGAACTCATTACTAATGCCGTCCGGGCCACCCAAAGTTCCGGCGGCGGCTCAAGGCCCATCGTATCCATGCGCATCAGTTGGGCCGCCGGGAGCCTCATACTTGAAGTCTGGGATCGCAACCCGAAGCCGCCCGAACTTCAGGTTCAGTATCTTCACGGTGAGAGTGGCCGGGGCCTTCACATTGTCGAAGCCCTGAGCACGGCGGCAGCCTACTACCCATCACCCACCGGAGTTGGCAAAGTGACCTGGTGCCAGATTGAGGCACCGGCACCGCCCGAATCCCAGGAGTCGCACCCGCTTCTCCCGCACCGTCGGGCTACGGTTGCACGTGCCGATCCTGGGTTGGTTTTCGATGACATGGCAGTTCTAAAACGGGTGCTCGCTGGCCTGCAAGCCCTGGACAGTCGCCTACCCCGGAGTGACGCCATGAGATAATAGCGCCAATATCTTCGCCCAATACCGTCGTACTTCCGGAGTTTCCTCATGCCGTTTGCCGCAGACCGCTGGATGACCGAGTACCCCGCCTGGCTTCCCGCAGCAGATGGGGTACGCCGCGTATTTGCGTTGCCTGGCGGCCCGGTCTTGGCGGAGGTTCACGGCGGCAAATTGACGCTCGCGGCACTGGGCGATGAGGCGGCGGAGCCGCTGGCGGATGTCTTCGGCTTGCCGGAGGGAGCAGCTAGCGAAGTGCCGGAGCTCGCCAAGGAGCTGGCTGGCCTCGGGCTGGTGGGACGTTTCCGCAACCCCTCGCTGTGGGAGGCCCTAGCGACCGCGATCTTGCGTCAAGTCATCCGGGCGGGGCAATCCAAGAAGCTCTACCGGGCACTATGTGCGGCCCACGGCGAGCAAGTGGCGCTGCCGGACGGTGGCGCGTTCGGCCTGTTTCCGAGCCCCGAAAAAATCCTAGAGCTAGACGACGAGCAGTACGGAGAACTAGGGCTAGCTTTCAAGCGGCCAGCGCTGCGGGCCGCCGCTACGGCCTACCTGGCCCACGGCGAAAACTGGAACCGCCTACCCCTGGCTGCCCTGGTCGACGAATTGCAAAGCGTCCAGCGGATTGGCCCTTGGACGGCCGGCGCTGCTGTTGCTGACTACACCAATACCTGGGACCTCTACCCCTACGCCGATCTGGCCGTACGCACGTGGGCGGGGCGAGCTGCCCCAGCGCACCATTGGTTCAACAATGAGCGTGCCTTCGGTGCCCAGTGGCGGCATCTGGCGGGGGAACACCTATCAACCTTGACCATACTGACCCTCGCTTGGGGTTCATACCGTGGAGACATTGGATGACGGCCCCGTCCTGGGCGCCGACCTGAACCAGCCGCTCGACGCCGTTTTTATTAACGCCCCGCTGCGTGACTACGGCGTCCGCCCACGGGTAAACGACTTCACGTTGCCCGTGTTGGGCATGGCCTACATCGCAACCTACGCGGCGGCCCAAGGCTTCAACGTCGGCGTGCTCGACGCCGAGGCTTTGGGGCTCGGCGTCAAAGAGACCTATCAACTGGTGAACCGCCTCGGACCGCGCTGGGCCGGTTTCAACCTCCTGGCCCCCACCTACGAGGTGAGCGCCGAAATCGCCGCCGGCTTGGACCGGGACATCATGGTCATGATCGGCGGGCACCAGGCCAAGGCCATGCCTGCCGCCATCATCACCGACCCCCGTTTCGGGGCGCTGGAGGCCCTGGTGCTGGGCGAGGGCGAGACCCGCGTGGCTGAGCTGTTGCAGGACAAACGCTCCCGCGCCGACCTGCCCGGCGTGATGTGGCTCGATCCCATCCTTCGCCAGCCTGTCACCGGCGGCCGTCCGGGCGCGGGCCACCACCTGAGCCCGGATGTGGACCGCCTGCCCTTCGTCGACCGCCGGTTTCTGGTGGGCGACCCGTACCAGGCGCCAGACGGCCGCGTCGAGGCCAACATGGTCGGTGCCCGCGGGTGTCCTTACGATTGCTCCTTCTGCGGCGCTGCTGTTAGCGCCAACCCAGACATCACCATCCGCACCCGCACCCCGGCCGGCATCATCGCGGAGATGGAGGTGCTGCACGCCACAGGCGGCGTGACCGCCTTCCGCTTCGTCGATGATCTTTTTCTCGGTTACGAGCGGTTCATCCGCCAGTGCATGGAGGCCTTCACCGCCGCTCGCCTCGGGGACCGCTTCGTCTGGGACGCCACCGGCCGCATCAACATCCTGCATCGGGTCGACAACGCCCTGTTGGATGTGCTGGCCGCCAACGGCCTGCGCGAAGTTGCCCTGGGCGTCAAGTCCGGCAGTGAACGGCTCTTGAAGTACATGGGTAAGCGGATCACCCCGGACATGACCCGCTCCGTGGTCCGCCGCCTCAACGAGCGCGGCATCTCGGTGAAGGGATACTTCATCTTGGGCTTCCCCACCGAGACGCGGGAGGAGCTGGCGGCCACCGTCCGCCACGTCAGGGAGTTGTGGGAGGTGGCCGACGGCCAGCCGGGGAACTTCCGGGCCTCCGTCTTCGAGTTCCGCCCGTATCCGGGGACGCCGGAGTGGGACCGCATCGTGGCTACCGGCCGCTACCAGCCCGCGCAACTGCTGGCCTACACCGCCGTTGACCTCACCGAAGGCGGGCTCGACGAGGCCATGCGCGGTCGGGATGAGTTCAACTTCTCCGTGAACATCCAATTCGGGGAGGCCACCGTGGATGAGGTGCGTGCGGCCCTGGTGGAGCTGTCCCGCGAGCAGCCGGGCATGCTCCGTCCTCAGCTCCGCGAGCTCGACTCGCAGACGGCCGTTCTCCACCAACACATCCGCCAGCGCCTCACCACCAGCAACGCCGCAAACACCCGACTCGACAACCGCCACGCACCNCAGCAAACNATCCCGACCAGCGAACCNTCACCCACGGAGACCATCAGGCCACACCCAGNCCCCNCAGCCACCGCCAACGTCGATCAACTCAACGGGACTTCCGACTACGTACGTCCGACTGGCACCACATGGCCGGGCCCTGGGATCGGCCACTCGACGCCATCGCGGTGGGCTCCCATGGACGAGCCCACCAGGAACTGTTCGTCCTCGTCGAGGGCGAGGTCTGGCACCGCTGGTGGATGCCCGAACCGCAATGGTCCGACTGGCACAAGCTAACCCGCCTGGGCATGACAGCGACGGACATCGCGGTGTCCTCCCTCACCGAAGGTCACCTGGAGGTATACGCGCTCGACGCCACCGGCCGGATGCGACACCGGTGGTACTGGCCCGAGCCCGGCTGGTCGGACTGGACGGACATGANCACTCCACGCGACGACACCACGCCCCCACACATGCCGCTACCGGAGCAGAGCAGCGCCTGACCGTCGCTTCCGACACGACCACCCGCCCCGTGCGGACCGGGTGGCTCACCGCCATCGCCGCCGGCTCCCACTCCGACCGCCACCAAGAGCTCGTTGGTATAGACCGAGACGGCACGGTTTGGCATTCATGGAACTGGCTGTGCGACGACGGCCTGCCGAACTGGCAGGCCTGGTCCACCTGGGACCCCTGGCACGCAATGCCTCCCGTCCGCTGACGCGTCCAGACAGCACTCGCCTTCGGCCGGTCCCTCCAGGTCTCTTCATCAGGCTGGCCGCTGCCGTGGCGCCGAACTCCCGACAGGCTCCGCGGGCAGCCGCGTCCACCTCGACGATGATCGAAAAAGGTTCGTGGGGTGCTTCCACTTCAGTCCGGTGGCGATCGTTGCGACGGCGCGAGTCCCGCCGGTCGTATAACTACTGCCGTGGACCTACCGCGCTACCGTGGACAGCGCGTACGGCCGGCCTACCGCCACGTCGAGGCACGGGTAGTAGATCTGGCCGCAAAAACATGAGGAAAGTCGCGTGCGCCGTGCGGTCACGTTCAGTGCCATACCGGCACGCCCGGGTCAATCGTCCATCAGGCTGGCCGCAGCTGTGGCGCCGAGCTCCCAACAGGCCTCGCGTACAGCGGCATCTACCTCGCCGATGGTCGACAGCGGCTCCCGAAGGCGCTTCCACTTCAGCCCGGTCGCGATGGTCTCGACCCCACGGATCGCACCGGTCGTGTCGCTGTTGCCGTGGACATACAAGGCGTACGGCCGGCCGATGGTCGCCTCAAGCACGGGAAAGTAGGTCTGGTCGCAGCACCCTCGCTAAGGTAGGGGTCGCGGCGATCATGGATGAGTGCTCCTCCGCCCCGCTTCTCCTGCTCCAGGAGGCTTGCCGCCCTCATCACGCCCAACTACCAGCAAGCCCCACGCGCAGGCATTCCATTCCAGCGGATGGGTAGGGCGAATCATTTCGCAACCCACAACGACACAGTCCCGCTTGCAGCGGCCAGGGTTCGGCCGTTCGGTGCGAACGCGATTGATCGCACAGGGCCGGTTGGGCCCGCGTAACCAGTAAGCAGCGGCCCGAGCCGCCGGCTGGCGGCTGGATTGNCCNCGNCCCACCGCCACACCATTCCATCGGCGCGACCACTAGCCAAGATCAGGCCATTTGGAGAAATTGCTACCGCAAAGGTGGCGATTCGAGATATGGTGGCAGTTCCGGATATGGCTGCGTAGCGAGCAAGCCCCCTCGCTTTAGGTACAGCAGTTTGAGCTTCAGCAAGACAGGTGTCTGTGGACGCGATCTCTTCGGCTGCGTCGACAATCCGGTAAGCTCCGCCCGTTACATCCCACAGATACCCCCCAACCCGGCCCGCCTCTCTATAGAGGTTCGATGCGGCGGCCAGCGTTCGGCCGTCTGGAGCGAACGCGACTCCCGACAGGCCGCCGGTTTTCCGTGACCTGGCAACCAGTCGGGGGTTGGCGGGGGCGGACACGTCCCACAGCCATAGGCCGCCGGTCGACAACGGCTCAGGCTCCTTGGGATCGGCGCAGGCGCCGGCGGCCAGGGTTCGTCCGTTCGGCGCGAAGGCCACCGACTCCACGATGCCAGTGGGGCCGGTGAGCGGCGGGCCGATCTGGCTCCAAGTGGCAACATCCCACAGGAGTATCGTTCTGCCATCGCTGGCGGCCAAAACCGTGCCGTCTGGACTGAACGCGATCGACCGCACGGCGTCGGTGGGGCCGGTCAGCGGTGGACCGACTGGCTGGGGAACGGCCAGGCTGGCCACATCCCACCGGAAAATCCTTCCATCGGCGCCACCGGCGGCCAACGTTGTGCCGTTTGGGGCGAATACCACTGACGTCATCCCACCGACAGCGCCGGTCAGCGGCGAACGGAACTGTTCGGCGGCGGCCGGATCGGCCACATCCCACCGCCATACCCCGCCGCTGGGACCAGAGAAGGCGGCGGCCAAGACGGGCTTGTCGGGGGCAAATGTCACCGCGGCTGCCGGGCCGGTAGGGCCGATGAGGCGGACCGGATGACCGCGCTCTAGTATTCGCCGATTCGCGTCGTAGAAGGGACCCGACGTTGCCCGCCGTGCCGGCCTCAGATACTCGGCACGACTCACGAGGCCGGCGGTCGACCAACGAGTGGCTTCGGTCGCCGGGGCCGGCTCCGACGCTGGCTGTCGTGTTTCTGGTGCTGACGAATCTCGGTCTGGCGCCGATTGCACCGGCGGGGTTCGGGAACCTGCGCGCTTCGGAGGGCCGGCGTTCACCCGAGCGGCGGAGCGACCGCCGGAGAAGGGCACTCGGCCGGTGGGTTTTGCCCGGCCGGTCTGTGCCGCGTTCAGCCCGTCGAGTAGCCGGGCGCGGGCGGCGGCGACGTCGGCGGCGGACAGGTCGTGGAGGTCGATCCAGGCGCGAGTGCCGGCCAGGCCGAGATCGAGACCGCCAGGGTCGGTGATCAAGATGGGGACGACCCGCCGCCGCTGGCCCGATATGTCGGCCGCCCACACTGCCTGCCATTCCGCGGTGCCCCCGGCGGAGGTCAGGTAGTCGGCGGACAGCACGGGGATCAGTACCTTGGCGGTGGTGACCCCACGCTGGATGAGTTCCGGCCAGTTCGTGCCCGGCACGAAATCCCACGCCTGAATCAGGACCCGGGCGCCAGTACTCTCCAACTCGTAGGCGATCCACTCCGCCGCCGCCCGATCCGCCTGGGCGTACGAGACGAAGTAGTCCCAGCCCGTGGNCCCCCCGCCGGTCACGGGTCGATTATCCGCTGTCGCCCCTTATCCTCCCAGTACCGGCCGTGCCGGTACTCCCAGTGGTCGTCCACCTCGTACGCGCTGTGCGTCCGCGAGCGCGAGGGCAGCCTCTCGTACCCCGCCCTGTCGGCTGCGGCCCGCAGGAGGGCGACGCGGCTGGCGTCGGCGCCCTTCTTCGACACACTTCACGGGCATCCCGTTCGGGCGCACCGGTCGCCAGGTCGGGCACAATCTCCCCAGAGGAGGTGACCATGCACCCATTGATCGAGGCCAGGCGGGCGGAGATCCAAGGACTCTGCCGTCGGCTCGGCATCCGCCGCCTCGACCTCTTCGGCTCCGCGACCAGCGACGCCTTCGACCTCGACAGCAGCGACGTCGACGTCCTCGTCGAGTTCGACGCAGACCGCGCCGGATTCGACTACTACGGCACCTACTTCGCCCTCAAAGAGGGACTCGAACGCCTGCTCGGACGCGCCGTCGACGTCGTCAGCGTCACCAGCATCCGCAACCCCTACTTCCGCGACCAGGTCATGCGCACCAGGCAGCCCCTGTATGCCGCCTGAGCCGCGCAAGTACCTCTGGGACGCCGCGAACGCCGCCGAACTCGCCCGAGGCTTCGCTCACGGCCAGACCTTCGCCGACTATCAGGCAAACGCGATGCTCCGCGCCGCTGTCGAGCGCGAATTCGAGATCATCGGAGAGGCGCTCAACCAACTCTCCAAGGCAGCCCCGAACCTCGCCGCCGCGATCCCCGAACTCCCCCGCATAGTCGCCTTCCGGAACATCCTCATCCACGGCTACGCCACCGTCGACGACGCCCTCGTCTGGCAGGTACTCCAGGAAAAACTNCCAGAACTCGAACAAGTGGTCCGCGGAATGCTCGCGGAAGACTGACCCACCGGCGGCCGAGGTCGGCCTACCGGCACGGTGGACTGGGCGCCACCACCGGACGCTCGTCTCCACGATAACCCGAAGGTCACGACGAATACGCTCCGTAAGAACACGAGCACCGTGGTTCGCAGCGACTTCTGGTCGCAGCACCGTGGCTAAGGTAGGGGTCGGGGCGATCATGGACGGGCGCCCCTCCGCCCCGTCTGCCCCCTTCGGCAGGCTTGCCGCCTCCAGCTCCCAGCGCGGTCCCGCGCGCCAACCTACATGGCAGCAACCGCGAAAAACGGCCCGCCTCCAAAAGGAGACGGGCCAACCCAACCCTCCGCGAGGGAGGATTAGGTGTTGCAGGTGCAGGGCTTCACCACCCAAACGCGCCGGGTGGCTGCGTCCAAACCTGCCAGATGGTGAATTGCGTCAATCAGCCTCGTGGCGTGGGCGACGTCTTCCACATGATTTACGGGTGAGAGCCACCCGTCCGGGTGAATAGTGTCCGCCGGCTCCCGATAGCGCAGATGAAGCGCCACGCCATCCGGGGCCGGCGCCGGCACCCACTCCACACGGGGCTCCGGGTAATTTCTCACGCTTTCCAAACCACCTCAAGGCGCTCCGGGTCGAATTTCGACCGGGGGCGGTCAGGCCGCCTCAAGACCACGGCCTCGATTACCGACGCAATCACGGCGCGCCGCTGCTCCACCTCCAGGGACGGCCAGGCTTCCGCCACGTTGGTGCTTCGCGGCCCCGAGTGCTCCCTCAGCCACGCCGTTTGCTCCTCGCGCAGCTTCGCAATTTGCTCCTCCTTCTCCTGTACCCGTGGGAAAACATATTTTCCGTCGAGTTCCCCGGCGTCGTAGGCGGCCATCAGCTCCACCGTCCGTGCCTCGGCCGCCTCAAGTTCCGCCGCCTTCGGCCAAGTTNCCTCCGCCGTCGCCACGGTCCGTTCTGCCAGGTAATCCAGCACCAGGTCAGTCACGAGCCCGTCAATCGTCCGCCCGGAGCCCATTACCCCAGGACAGCGGCCCGGCTGATTGGCCACACAGTGGTAGTAGTGATTGTTTTCCTGCTTGTACCATGCCCCGCGAAGCCGGCGGCCGCACACACCGCAGCGGATGACACCAGCGAGTAGGTATTTCCGCCGCGCCGCCCGCTCCCCGGTCCGCCGCCGCTTCGGTTTCACCACCTCGCAGACCTTAAGCCAGGTGTCATTGTCCACCAATGGCTCATGCTGGCCCTTAATCGGTCTGCCGGACGGGTCCAGGGCCATTTTGCCCCGGTGAACCTGCCAGCCGGCCAGACGCGGATTGGTGACGAGGGCGATAAGGCTTGCCCTGCCCCACATGTTGCCGAGGCTCGTCCGCACGCCCGTCTTGTTCCAGTGCCGGATGATCCGGGTGGCGTTTACGCCGGCAATGAGATCGTCAACGGCTTTGCGAAGGTGTTCACTCTCCACGGGGTCAAGGGCAAGCCGGTCATCGGCCCAGCCAAAGGGACGCCGCCCGCCGACGGGGATTCCCATTTGCGCGCGGGCACGGTGCGAATCGCGGAGCCGGCGGGCCGTGGCCGCGCTTTGCGCGTTGTTTGCAACGACGATGTGCCGGGCCGCCTGCCGGCCGTTGTCCGTCAGCAGGTCCAGCGAGCCCCGGATGTCGAGGATCGGGCGGCCCCAGAATNCCACCGCCTCGATGCAGTCCTCCAGCTCGCGGGGGTCACGCACGAGCCGGTCTTGGTCGTATACCGCCAGTCCATCCAATCTGGTTGTTCCATCCTTAAATGTGCCGTCCTTCAAGTCCTGCAAGGCGCCCTGAAAGACTGGCCGGATTACCCGGTAGATGTAGCGGCCGCTTGGCAGCGTCACGCGGCGTTTCTTGTAGGCGGAGGTGTCGGGCTCGTCGTAGCAGCCAATGTAGGTGCCGCCCCGCCGCGTGACGAAGCTTTCAATCGCTTCCTCCTGGACCCGGCGGTTGTTAATTTCCCCGCCGGAGCGGGGGCTGTCTTTGTAGCGTTCCAAGTCCGCCTCAAAAGACAGGCGGACCAGGCCGGCGATGTTCAGGCCCTCAAAATTGCCACGGTGGATCTCCTCAAGGTCTATCGTCCGATTGTCAAAGGGCATGATCCTTTTGTGCCTTATCTCGGGCAATCAATAAAGATGATTAGTCGTCGCCAAACCACGCTACAAGTTCCGCGACGGAGCTAAGCACCGCACTCGCCCCCTCAATTACCCTCGTGACCGCTTCCTCCTCGTACACCATGTACGCAATTTCGCGGGCGTCATCGAGTTCAACAAGGACGCGGTTACGGATACTCATAAGGCGCTGGGCAGCATCGCGGCGCGCGTCGTCGGCGGTCGCCTCCCGCTTTAGCTGGTTCTCCCATACCAGCAGGGTTTCCTCATCCATTCCGGCGGCCCTTCGCGTGGCGGATGATTGCGACGATGGCGGCCCACTTCTCGGCCGTAAGCGCGGGCGCGCGGCTGAGCTGTTGCCGTATCCATTCGGCGGCGGTCACCGTGGCAGCCTCCGCCCGATAGCCTCAATAACCGGCACGGAGACCGCGTTGCCCATTTGCTTGTACCGCTGCGTCTTTGCGGCCGTAACCGTCCAGCCGTCGGGAAATCCCTGGAGCCGTNCGTATTCCAGCTCCGTCAGGTGACGGACGTGCCAGTCGCCCGCCTCATCCCTATAGGCGATGCCCTGGTCCGGCTTCGTGGTTAGGGTGTAGGCCGGTCCCATGAAGCGGAACCGTGGCCCCTTGGATTGCCACGTCATATCCGCGTTGCCGATCACATACAGCGGCCGCTCCACTCCTGAATCAGGGTGAGCAGTAGTACCTCCTTCTCCGTCAAGAGGAAATACCGCTGGCCGGGGAAGGTCTCGGCGATGGGCCACAATGAAGATGCGCTCACGGCGCTGGGGCACGCCGAAATGCGAGCTGTCCAGCACTTGCCATTGGCAGTCATACCCAGCGGCATCCAAACGGTGGAGGATGGCCCAGAACGTCCACCCGCTATCATGCGAGAGAAGCCCGCGGACATTTTCAAGGAGAAGGTACGGCGTCCGGTGGTGGCGGGCCAGCCGCAGGATTTCAAAGAACAGGGTGCCTCGCAGGTCCGCGAACCCGCCCCGCTTTCCGGCGAAGCTGAAGGGTTGGCAGGGGAAGCCGGCGCAGATGAGGTCATGCGCGGGGACTTCTCCGGCTCCGATGTCCCGGAGGTTGCGGCGGTCAATCTGCCCTCCAAAGTTATGGTCGTACACGTCGGCGGCTTGGGGGTTCCATTCGTTCGCCCAGATGACTTCATGCCCGGCTCGTTCGAGGCCGAGCCGGAAGCCACCGACCCCGGCGAACAGCTCAACAACTCGCATGAACCCAAGTCCATCCCGAAAACCGCCGGCTAATTGGGGGAGCTTTGGTAGCCTGGGAGCGAATTGGTATTCCAGTTTTCGGCACGCCGAAAAGCCCGCCGACTTTCAGCCGGCAGGCTCGACGGTATTTGTCTTTAGGGGTTTTGCAGGGCCTCCCTCTTGGCCTTCTGGCCCCAGCGGACGCCGTAGCCGAAGCGTTCCCCTACCTCCCTGCCGGTCGGGGTGCGACCGGCCGTGCGCTCCGAGGCCACCCACGCGCGCGCCAGCGCACGGGGGTCGGTCGCCTCGTTCGCGTCCTGTTCGCCCCCGTCACCATCGGCCGCAGGTGAAGCCCGCCCCGGTTCCCTCGCGTCGTCCTGGCGGAGCGCCGCAAACCGGACGCGGTAGCGGGGCGCAGCCTCGGCCAGCAAAATCAGCAGCACCGGCGGGACGGAGTGCCCGACGATTGCGCCCGCGTCGAGGCTCACCGCGGCGTCCCACACGTTGAGCGCCCAGGTACCCGCGCCGCAAAACCAGCGCAGCGCGAACGCCCACCCGCCCGGCGACGAACCGGACCGCGACAGCTCCGCGTCGGCCGACAGGCAGGCCCACAGCGCCACGTCCACCATTGGGGCCAGCAGCCACGCCATCGGGTCCGTGGTGCCGTGCGTCCGGGCGAACTGGTGGACGTTGCCAGCCGAGTACAACATCACCATTGCGGCCACGCCCCACAGGGCGAGGTCCAGCCGGCGGCCGTGGTCGCTCACGTTTTACCTGAACCTCCAGGTCCGCAACACGCCATCGGCCCCCAACTCCAGGTGCGTATCCACGCGCGGGAGGTGGGCGTAGGCATCGAGCGGCCCCGACGGGTACGAGGCAAACACCGCGCCGCAGCGGTAGCAGGCGAAGCAGTCCACCGCTCCCATCCACTGACGGCCCAGATATAGGAACGGCCCGAACGGGGGCACGTCCACCACCCCGTCCCGCTCCGGCGGCGGGTAGCGATCTTCCTCGACACCGTAGACGGTTACGATAACGAGGTCTTCACCTTCCACANGGAATTGGCGCAAGTCCCCTTCTTCACAGTCGCGGATCACTTTAGCCGTACTCCTCGACGTGATACCGGGCGGTTTCAGCGCGGGTGCAGCTCCAGCCACAGGCATTACAACCGTATTCATCTACAGGGCCGTTCACCCACTCCCTGGACTGGGGGAGCCACGTAAACGGCCACGGCCCGTGCATCCCGTAATAGCCGTGAACCCTCCCATCGGGACCGGCCAGCCCAGGATCGGGCGGCGGCATCCTCTCCTCTTCTGTCCAAGGGAGGAGCCGCCAGTCCACGGTGTAGGTGACCAACTCATCCCCGATCTGGCGGATAAACCGCAGGTCTTCCCTCTTGCATACCATTGGCTTCCAACCCCTCAGCAGTTCCACTCACTCCAGGCCGCCTGAAGCAGTATCGGGCGCCTACTCGATGTAATCCCTGCGGTTGCCGTAGGCATCAAAGTAGAAATAGACGTCCGGAGGGTGTTTCGGACTTGGGAGCAAGGCTGGATAACCCTTCTCTCCAGGGTCAATCGCGTGGAGTATCTCGCGGTAGAGCGCCTTCGCCTTGTCCAAGTTTGCATTCACTCCCTCGTGGAGGCGTGCGCTGTCCCCTGGCTTTGCCTGTGAGCCGTTGGCGCAGGCTTCCAGGTATGCGGCTAGGGCCTCAAAGCGCACCTCGGCATTTACCATGTACGGGGTAAGTGATAATGCGGCATCGGCTAGCCGGTGGAGCAAGTCGTACCGCTCGTCCTGTAGCAGCAGGTCCGCGATGGTAAGCATGGAGTCGGCAATCGTGACCTGGGCGGGCAAGGCAAGCGTGAAGCGGGCGGCTTCGGCTTTCTGGTTCCACTGGAGGAATGACCGCAGTTCATCGGAGGCCGTCATCAGACCCCGCGCCCGGCGCTTTGGCAGCCGAGCGGGATAGTCCCGCTTTTCGTAGCCGAGGATTCCTAAGATTTCGCGGTACCACCTCCGGGCCTCTCTGATTTCGTCCCCAGCGATGTCACGAGATCGCTTCAGCTCGTCCGGCGAGCTGCCCTCACGCAGTACAGCAGCTAGGTCGTAGAGATAGTCGCTGAAGCCTATGAAGCCGACAGTAGAGTGGAAGCCGTATGGTATCAGCGCGACACAAATATCATCGGCTCCCGACAATGCCTTATCGGCCGCAGGGCTATATGTTTTAGTCGCGTGCTCGGCAACCGCAAACAGCACCCCTCCGATGGCAAGCTGGGCCGGTAGCCCGATGGTAAAGTGGGCCACCTCTGCCTTTTTGATGATTTCTATAAGCTCTTCGTATGCCATAGTCGGCTCTGGTTAAATAAGTGCGGGTTCGGGCGAGCAGTTTTTGGACATGCTCAGGTCGTCGTGCGTGGCGGCGTTAGCCCGAGTACCTACCCCGGTCTTCGTAGCCGCCGTGACGGGGGTCGGACGGGTGAGAGTGGTCGTGGCCCTTCACACCATCGTCGTCCTTGCCGTAGAACTCCTTGGAGGAGACATGGCCGTCAGCAATGAGGGTTTCGCCCTCAGCGCTGGTGCCGTCACGCCCGAAGGAGACGGTCACCTCATTGCCGGCAGCGTCGGACCCGTGAACCGGAGCATCGAAGGCGGTGTCGCCGCCGTAGGTCAGCTCCGAAGATCCGCTGCCACTGAGGTGCTGAGGATTGCCGTCCGAATCTGCGGACCAGACAATTTCCTCCGGACGCCTTGGGCGTCCTCTGCCCCTGCTCATAGAGCAATTTCCTTCCCTGCGCGTTCAGCCGCGCCGGTTGGGGATGGGTGGATGCAAGATTCGTGCATGTGCTATCCGGCGCTGGGCCGAAGCAGCCTGCATTACAAACACGTCTTGCAAGTCCGTGCTTGTTCTCGCGGGGTCAATTATGCGCATATTCTCCAAAAGATCAAGCAAAAGGAGTTTGTACGCAGCTCGCCTATTGAAGGATGATGCCCTTCCGGGAGAACCGGATGAAGTCGGCAAAGCTCACCCCGGGAGGGCAGGGGTAATCCTCGCGGCCGTGGCCGAAGTTCGGCATGCACATCGGGCACACGGCCCAGCGGTCACTAATCATGCCGCCGCTTTCATCGCTGCTGCTGTAGTCGGCATTGCAGTAGTCACAAATCACGTCGTTGCCGGGGTCCACTTCAATTACGAAGTCATAGCCGTCTGTGCCTGACCTCATCCAAAGCTCCATCCTGGCCGCCACGCTCGCGGCGCCGGGTCCGGGTCGTTAAAGTCGTCATCCTCCGGCGGCTCCAGGTGCATATCCACCTCGTCCCACCAGGTAAAGGTTTGGAGGCAGTTTTCGCAGCCGTACACATCCAGTGGACCCTCCCACCGCTTCTGCCGGTATTCAAAAGCGCCCGCGAATACGCCGCGCTGCGGTCCCCACAGGTCCCCGTCCGCGGGGTCGAACCATTGCAACTCCGTCGCCGCCAAGCCATCCACCACCGACCAAATGCCGAGGACATCGCCCGCGCGGGTTTGAGGTCGGCGGATGTCGGCCGCGCGGCACCCCCTCATTTATCGCCCCGGAGCACCGCCATAGCCTCATCCAGCAGTTCCACCCGGAAAAGCTCGTGATACTGAGCCGGGACGTCCGCAATCTGGGTTTGGATGTAGCGTGCGCGGCCGGCGTCAGGGACCAGGAACAACACCGGCGGGAAGGTGCCGGGCCAATCGGCCGCAATGACGGTGTAGCGGCGGATCTTCTCGCGGATTTCTGTGTACTCACTGTCTAGGTCCACTTCCACATGCCAGGTGAGCCGGAAAATGCCCGTGGGTGTCAGGCGCCGCACCAGGGTGCGGGCGTCGGGTTCCAATACCGTCCCGCCGCCACGGATGCGCGACGCCGGGGTACGGGTGAACTCGAAGCCGGCAATACGCCCCGCCCGCTGCTCCTCCACCAGCCGGACATATAGCTCAGCCACCGCGACGGTATGATCGTCAGCTTTGGCCGCCCGCCCCTTGGCGAGTTGGTAATAGGTGCCGTTGGTGGTGAGCTGGCCGAACCGGACGGGCGGCGCGATGGTACGGATTNCCCTGCNCNCCNCCAGCCGCNGGAGCGCCCGCCGGCACCGGACCTCCTGCCCGTTCTGGCTCCCCTGGTAGCTGGGGTGGCCGCTGCGGTCCTGGCCGAAGACGACGCGGCGCACCTGCACCGACGACACGTGCCGGAACTGTCGAACAAAATCAACAATCAACGGGTCATACACCGATCTCACCCCACCTCCTCCATGTCCGCCCCACCACACACCCCGCCTGAGCTGGGAAAACACCTAACCAAGCGTTGCGGCGCCCCAACCCTGGCCGCAACGCTTGCCGCAACGCTTCTCATGGCTCCGGCTCCCACTGCGCCACCCTCGGCGCCTCCCGCCGCCGGCCGCCCGTCCGGGCCAGGTGCTCCCGCTTCAGCTCCGCAATCCGCCGGCCGTACCGCTCGTGCGACGCCCGCCGTATCTCCTCCTCCATGCCGGTCGGCTCCGGCGGGGCCAGGGTGTCAATGGTGACGGGAGCCGTCGCGTGTCCGTCCGACACCAGCCGGGCGATGGCCTGCCACCGGCCGAGCGTCAGGGGGTCCGTGTCCTTGAGCCGCCGGTCGCCGAGCTCCCGCACCATCTCCCGCGCGTCCATCGCCGAGCTGGGGAAGATGATTTTATTTTTGGCGTTCGGCATCACCGAGGTACGGATGCCGGGGTCAAGCTGGTTCATGTATTGGTGCATGAGGAACAGGACGCCGCCGTACTTGCGGATTTCGGCCAGCTGCACATCAAAATCCACTGCGCCCATGAAGTTGTGGAACTCGTCAACCCCGATCAGGAAGGGGGTGCGGTCGGACTTTGACCGGGCGTAGAGGGCGGCCGCCAGCCGGGTAAACAGGAGCGCGCCGAAGAAGTTCGACACCTCGGAGCCGGTCTTGCCCTTGCGGGTGGAGACGAGGAGGATTTGCCGCCGGGCGATGATGTCCTCCATCCGGTGGGCGCCCGCTCGCAGGGAGAAGGCATAGCGCAGGGTATCCCATGCCTCCAGCGCCCCAAGCCGCCGCAACAGCGGCTCCGCATGGACGATTTGGTCCGCCGGCTTCAGCCGGTCGAAGTCATGCCAAAACTGATACAGCTTTTCATCGCGCGGCAGATTGTCTATGAGGATCTTCCGCAGCTCCTTGCCCTCCTGATTGGCTCCCAGGAGCCGGGGGATTTCAAACAGGCTCATGTTGTGGGCGGCTACGGTGTGGATGGCGTCACGGGCGATGTGGACACCGCGCGCCAGGCTGGAAATGCGAAAGAGGTTATCCAGGACGGACATAATGCTGGAGGTGTCCACCATTGGGTTACCGGTGAACAGGTCAAATGGCACCGTCCACTCAGCGTCGAGGGGGTCCAGCAAAATCACGTCCCCCGCGCGCTCCGGCGGCATGGCCTTTAGGATGTCGTCGTTGAGGTCGCCGTGAGGGTCCACAATGAACCCGCCTCGGCCGCGGCGGAACCATTGCACGGCCACGCTGGCGAGCAAGGTGCTTTTGCCAAGGCCCGTCCCACCGATGACGTGGAAATGGTGCGTAGCGTCCTTCTCCCCGAAGCCGACGGCGCGGCGGTTATTCGGCGTGGTGCTGGTGCCGAGCATGATAGGGCCGCGGGCGAGTTCCATTGACGGGTCCAGGTGCTGCGTCCTGGCCTTGGGCAGGTTGGGAATACTGAGGTTGCCCGAGGGCACCGCGCTAAATACCGACAGCTCATCCACGCTGAGCTGTACCAAATGCGCCAAGGCGCCCGTCTGTGACGCCATCCGGCGGATGGTGCCGGCCGAGGACAGCGGCAGCCGCTTCCAGTGGTTCCCGTCGCGGCTGGTGCCGGCAAAGGCGCTGAACACCTGATTGATGCGGCCACGCGCGCCCCGCCCGCGCGCCGCAATGCGGACGCTGGCCGTAAAGTAGGCGCCGGTGAGCTTGTCTTTGGCGCCTTCCTGGTCGTCCTTCTTCTTGGGCTTCCAGCCCTCGGCCTTCGTCGGCGGCCTGGTGTGGGCCACCATGAGCTGTAGCGCCACCTCCTCCCCGGGGGCGTGGCTGACGAAGGCACCCAGCAGCGAGGACACCACGCCGTCATGGTCCGCGAAATGGAAGGGCAGCCATAGGCTGGTGGTCAGAAGCGACGTGCCACGGGTCCACCGCTTTGTGGCAATGGGCGGCTGTGGCACCTCCTCCACGTAGGCGCCTTTAATCTCGGTGGGTAGCAGGCGCTCCCCAAGCCAGCTCAGGTGAGCAGGCGTGGTCAGGTAGTGGCTGATCTTGCCGGCCTCGCCCAGCACCTCCAATACCACCCGCTGGAGGGGTGAGAATGGCGCGGGCTTAGGGAGCGCCCCGGACATGGCTTGGAAGAACTTCACCTTGTCCTGGTGCTTCACGTCGTCCGGGTACACGACGCGGAAGGTTTTGCGGCCCTGCTCGTGCCGCCGCATGAGGCGGCGTTTATGAAGCACAAGCAGCCCTGTACCGGCTGCCAGGACTGCACATAACCCGGCGATGACAGCGGTGAGGGGTTGCATTCCTGTTTACCTTATCAGCCCAGGAAGCGCGAGAAAAGAAGTGCAAAAACTGTCAGGACAACAATGACAATCAGGGCCGTAGGCAGGATGGGGGCAATGCTCCACCACACCACCCGGAGGGCGACGGCGAAGACGACGAAGCCCACGAGCATCCCGCGCGTGTGCCGCATGAACCTCACCGCGTTTCCTCCGTCACCGTGCGCGGCGCTTCCCCGCTGCCGTCTGCGTCGTTACCGTCTGGCTCCCCCGGCGGGAGGCTCCCCACGGCGCCGAAACACCAGGCCGCCAGGCACACCGCCCCGAGCAGGACGGCCACCAAAAACATGAGGCCAATGAAGGCGAGGATCGTTTGCATCAGTTCCCCGGCCCCTGGAGCTTGCGCACGAAGCGGCCAAAGCGCTCGTCCAGCTTCTCCCACTCGTCGAGCTGGTCCCAGGGGTCCCTGACGTGACGGCCGATGACGCGGGATGCCTGCGGGTCCACGAACACCCGCTTGAACACCCGCGCCCACAGGGGCAGGTCGTTGTTGCTGTTCATTATGTTCCCTTCCGGTAGGCTGTGGCATCAGTCCACCACGGGTAGCCGTCAGGGATTGGGGAGGGATTGGGGAAATGGTGCGCCAAAAACTTGAGGATCGTAAGACGCTCGCCGATCAGATACGCGGCCTGTTCGAGGTGCAATTGACGCACGCGCGGGCAGGCAAAGTAGCCAAACTTGTTGAGCTGGCCAATGCCCAGGAGAAGTCTCCGGCTGGACAGGGAGCGAGTGCCTTCAGGCACCTCGAACAGGAACTCGCAACCATACGCGGTCAATATTCCTTTCCGGCCCTCAACCATACCGCTACAGGCGAGCAGGTAGCAGACGCCATAGGAGAGCTGTTTGGCTTCGGTAACAGAAGGCGGCCAATGGATGCGGAGTCGCGCAACACGCGAGCCTGGCGAGCCCTTGGCCTCAGCCATTGCACTTACGACAAGTTCAAACGCCAGGCTACGAGACCGCTGGCCCAGATACTGAGTGAACACCTGCTTGAGGGTGAAGATGAGCACAACGAGCCCACCACTGAGCCGTTTCGAACCCTCTCTCATGAGGTCACGGCTCTGATTGACAACGGATGGCACTCCGGCATCACCGTATCGCTAAGGATCAGGTCGCAGGTGAGCTGGCTATTCGAGATTGCGCCGCAGCTGCCCCGAGACCGTAATGTGGACGTGACGGTTCGCGCTCGCTCCGGATGCAGACTCAAAGGAGTGCAGCCCTCATCCGGCGGCAACGAAGGTATCCTCCTCCAGCTCGATCCGCCCGTCGCTTTAAACGATGAACATCTATTGACGTTCTCCTGCGACTGGCCGAGGGAGGACACGCCAGCCGGCACCATCTCCCTAGGGTCGTTCGATTATCCCCATCGTATTGTGTGCCGTCTACAGTTCGCCGGGAAGCAACCGCTCGCTATCGGGAGACTGAACGCAGATCCGGGAACGAATGCCTTCTTTAAGGAGGTCAGCCGGAGCCCATATGGCTGGTACGAGGCCGTTTGGCCCAAGACTGAACCAGGCCAGGACCATATGGTTAGTTGGAACCTGGAGGGTACGCTCCTGACACCGGAGTATCACCTCGGAGGCAATGGGGGCACTTTCGGCCTCGATATACCTCCGGAGCCACCGCTCTCCGGGATTGACACCGCCTTGACGCTTAGCCGTAGGCGCTCACCGAGGCGCCAATAGCCGGTGCAGGCAGATTCAGCGCCTCGCCGATGATCTATTGACATGTTGTGCATATTGATTAATAATAACTAATCCAGGTCAGACCTGTGCCCAATAGCCGGGTGAAGGTCTGGCCTGGCGATACGCGCCGGGCCTCGTCAATCGGAGGTCCGCATGATTCACACACCTGGTTTGGATCGACTGACCGAAAAGGCGCGGGAGGCCTATCTCGCCGCCCTAACCCAGCCGCTTTCTGTCGTACTGTCCGGACAGAGTCCGGTCACTCCCTATGACCACACTCCCTGGAACGAAATGCTACGGGACAGTTTTCTCCACCTGATCGCCCGGAAGAGGTCGGAGAAGGAGGGGTACCCCAGCGATGTTCTGGCTGCGGCTGCCCGCACGTGGCTCAGCGACGCCGCTCAGTACCTGCACCGTAGCGATCCTGCCGCCCTCCTGATCCTGGTTCGGGGTCTCCAGATGTACGGGACTTCTCCTATCAATGCTTCCGTACCAGAGGTGGCGGCCGCTCCGGAGATGGTACNTACCTGCCTCGCCTGGATGATCCAGGAAACCGAAAACGACACTTTCTACGGCGTAGCCCATGACGTCATCAAGCCGTGCGGCGACGCCGAGATCACCCCGGTGCTTCTGGAGCTGTACCACTTCGACGAACAGGCACGCATGTCGGAGAACCAGGGTGAGGTTCCGGATTTCAACGAGTTCGACGAGCTGCCCCACGACAGCGGGAGTTCCACTCCTCGGGAGTACTTGGCGGACTTGATGGCCACGGTGGTCGCCGCCCGTCTCATCAAGCGGTACGGCGGGGAGCTGCTACGCGCCTGGGCGGAAATCACCTACCCGCAGTAGCCCTGCCCCCGACAACCGACGATCCGACCCAGGCTGGGCCGTCAGCACATCGCGTGCTGGCGGCCCTTCGCCGCCATGCCTAATTTATGCCTAGAAGAGTTTCCGACTTATCCGGTCGGGCCTCATACATTTTCCCCAGTAAAGGTACGCGATAGCTAAGCGTCCGGCACCGACCCTCGCAGCGACGCGCGTAGAGACGATTTAAGGCCCGCCCTCGGCCAGAAGGCAATTTGGGACGGCTCGAAGGCTCCGCGGCCGTCAGAGGGCCTGTACGGAGGCTTAGGACCGTGCCGTCGGCACGGACCCGCCAGAAGAGATGGGCAAAGGGACCAGGTGCGTGCCGACGGCACGGCGGCCAGCCGCTATTGCGTCAATATCCGTTTCAGTTCTGGCGCGATATGGTCACCCATAAAGGCGATCCCGGCATCGGTCCAATGTACCCCGTCGGTGCCGACGTATATGTCGCCGTTACTCGTCCCTGTGGTCGATCCGACCTTGCCCGAACCATACATCCAGGGGCGTCCCGTTCCCTGCCACATCGAGAGCGTGCCATCCACCAAGCTAGACACTGCCGAGAAGATCGAGGTTTNTCCGGCATTATATGAGGTTCCGTTGAAGCCATTTCCCAGCGGGCCCATAGCAATGATGAAGGCGTTTGGCCACTGCGAGCGGGCCGCAGTAAAGGTGTTGGTCGCGGCAGTATAGGTGGTGGAGTTCATCGTATCGTTGTGCCCGTAGGCCATAACTACGATTTCTGGTGTGGGCATTGCGGAACCAGGGGTGGTTGTGGTCGGAGCCGAAGCGCTTGGCGCAAGGTACTGGACTTGTGGGAGTGAACTGTTGTCGAAACTCGATGGCNCATTTTTAGCCACATAGCCGGTGCCACCAATACCCAGGTTCCAAACATTATCCCAGCCGAATAGGCTGCCAATATATTCAGGAATCTGCGCGATGCTGGAAGTGGACATGCCGGAGCCACCAAACAAGGAATCGCCCATGAAGAAGGCTGTCGGACCTCGCTGTTCGGCAGGCCAGATGCTATAGATTGCGCTGGTCAAGAAAATGCCGCCAAGGTCAGCCCCGGTCAGGTCAACACGATACCGGCGCGGTTTGGCGCCACCGGCGGCGGAGAAGTCTACAAGTATTGATTCGAAGGTCCCAGTTGTGGGCTTTGTGACGGGCGTCAGGCTCCCGAGGGCCATATCATCGACCCATACGCGGTAAGAGGTTCCACCGCGGTTGATGTAGACTATTTCGACCTTATCTGAGTCCGAGTAAAACTGTATCGTGTACGGCTTTGAGTTCGTCCCGTTAACATCCTGTTGAATACAGATAGCTTTATAAGTAATAGTACCAGGATAGGAGCCGACGTGAATGAGGTTGCAGCCGTCGAATACCGATATAGAGCCGGTGGCTACCACGTCACGGTAGGCGATGATTGACCCGGCGGTAATCTGACTGTTGCCGCCCGATTGGAATGTTACTGTTGGAGCGGTTGCAGCGGGGTACACCTGGCGCTGCACGAAGCGTGCCGGCAGCGTGTCACGCCCACGCCAAGCTCTGCGGCCCTTACCGGCCAAGGGCAGATATGCCCCAGTAAGTCCCCCATCGGCGGCAATCTGCGCTCCCGTAACGGCACCAGTTTGTCCGACAACTGAAGTCACAGGCGCAGCACTCCACTTGATCCCTGCAACCTGGCTACTGTCGGCCGTCAACACCTGGCCGTCGCTTCCCACTCCCAACCGGCTAATTGTGCTGGCAGCCGTGGCGGCGTAGAGGTCACCTTTGGTGGTGAGGGTAGCTTTGTCGGCTTTGGCGTTGAGAGCCGCCTGCTGGGCCGTACTGACGGGCTTATTGGCGTCGCTCGTGTTGTCGACGTTCCCTAGGCCCACATCACCCTTCACGAGGGCGAGGTCCGTTTTTAGCTGTGCCGGGGTGCGATTCGTNCAGGCTCCACCCTTTCGCTGGAGGACGTCATCGTTCGATGGGGTGAGACCGGCAATCGCGGTGAGGTCAGCAGAGGATGGCTGCTTGCCGGCCAGGCCGGGAACGGTGGGAGTGGCCGCGGTGCCGCCCAGATCCCCGGACAGTTTGACGAGGCCCTTGGTGGTCGTGGTGGCGTCAGGCGCTCCGCTGGAGACGGCGGCATCCACGTACGACTTGTTAGCGGCGTCGGTGGCGCCGGAGGGTGACGGGACTACTGGCGACGCCGTAAACGTCTTAGATCCGCCGATAGTTTCCGTGCCCGTGGTGTGAACCACGGTGGTGTCATCGGCTTTGGAGGCCAGAGCCGAAGCGTCCGCCTTCCCGGCTATCGCCGACGGCTTAATGGTGCCGTCGGGGTCGTGGGCTACTCCCAGAAAGTCATTGAGGACTTGACCCCAGGTGCCGTCGTCTTGACCGGGAACGGGAAGGCGGGTCATTGGGACTCGCTCTTGCCCAGGAGGTCATCTTTCGCGGCGGCGGTCTCCTTGAAGCTGCCGCGCACCTCTTTAACGCTCTGGCCAATACCCCGAGCGAGTTCCGGAAGCTTCTTACCGCCCACCAACACCAAGATTATGACGAGGACAACCGCCAGCTCTTCCACTTTGCCAATGCCAAACACTGCGTTACCACACTAGTTATGGTTATATACTAGCGATCGTGGGGGTTGCTGTAAAGGCAAGGTGCCCCGGTTGATGACATCGCCTATCTAAGAATGGGGGTGCCGCGCCAGATACTCGTCAATCGCATCCTGGACCAGCCGGTAATCCGGCGCGAGCGCTCCCCTCAGCCGAGCCTGAATCGTCCGCCGCTTAATGGCCTCCACCTGGTCCGGCCGGAGATACGTGGCATAGCGCCGCAGCTTGCCTGCGTCGCCCCGTGTTTCCATGTTTCNAAATNCCGGACGCGCCACAGGCGCGTCCGCCTCAAATAGGGAGGGCGTTACGGGGTCGGTCATCGGGCTATCCCCTTCCCGCAGGGCTGGAGCCGCGACCGCTGGCCAGTCCTGCCCCGGTCCAGCTCCTCAATACGGCGCTGCCAGCGGAGGCAGTCCGCGTCAGTCATAGCCTGGGCGGATGCCTCCGTGAGCTTAAGACGGCGAGCAATGAAGGCGCGCGCCCCGCGAGCAAATAATGTGTTCGGACTTGGCATTGAAGTATCCCCGTTATGTTTACAATCTTACATGTTTGTTTGTTTTCATGCAAGATTGTTTACAAACAAACATTCAAGCTTGCAATATTACATGCTTGCAAGCAATCAAGCTTGCTTTTATGATTACGTCATGATGAGTATTACCCGTGGCGCGTAAGATAGCTGTTGCCATCCAGAAGGGCGGCGTAGGCAAGACCACAACCTCAAAGAACCTCGCTGCGTCCCTGGGGCAGCAGGGGAACCGGGTTCTCCTTGTTGACCTCGATCAGCAGGCGAACGCCACCAGAGGGGTAGGGTTTGACCCGTCCAACGCAGGCGCCACGTTAAATGATCTATTTGAGGACCCGACACGGGACGCCAACGGCTCCATTTACGAGACACCCTATGGCTTCCACCTTCTGCCCGCACACCCCAATCTCGCCAAGACCGAGACCGGCATGGCCTACAAGCGCGCGTCCGAGCCCGACGGGGCCGACCCGCGGTGGCATCTAAAGGGCCTCCTCGGGCCGCTGGAGGACGCATACGACTTTATAATCCTCGATACGCCCCCGTCGCTGGGCTACTTGACTATTAACGCCCTGGCCGCCGCTGACGAACTCCTGATACCGGCCGCCGCATCCGCATACACGGAGGATGGACTGGCGAAAATCCTTGAGGCATATGAGAAGGCGCGGAGTAGCTACAATCCGAACCTGCATCTCTTTGGCATTCTGATAACACGCCTCAAACAGACCAACGCCTCCCTCGGCGTCCTGAAGGATTTGCAGGACGTCTATGTTGACCGGCTGCTGCCGCAGGCAATTGTTGAGGCCACGGCGGTAGACGAAGCTGAACAGATGTCTCAGCCTGTCGTCGTCTGGCGCCCTGATAGCCCGGCCGCCGTAGGGTACCACCGTTTAGCGGAGATGCTCGCAAATGGCCGGTAGCTTCAAGGATCAGAAAGGCCGGATGCAGGTGCAGCCTCTCCGCCCCTTGATTACGCCAATTCCCCAGGTCGATCCATCAGGGGACGAGATGCCGGCCACGACCGAGAGCNAANAAANGNCCCCCGCCGGGTCCCCGCCTCAATCGCAACCCGAATCCGCGCCGCCTGCGGCGCCGCTCAAAGCCCAGGCACCTCAGCCAGGTACTACATCCGGTGACCCTCGCGGGATGTCAGTGCCGAGCGGGGAGGTCCCCACGCACATTTTCACCGTGCGAATATTTCCGCACCGGCACCGACAGCTTGAATTTGAGAAGACTTTCACGGGCTCGACGATCCAAGACATAGCCGATGCTGCGCTCGACGAATATTTTCGGAAGCGGTACGGCCCAGATCAGTAGGACGAATACACGCTCACTTTTTGACCTTGAATGTTGTCATCATAACCACTATGATGGCTTCAACTAGGTGTGCTTTCAGCGTGGTAGCGATTGGCTCCCTAGTTACAACAACTCAGGCGCCTTGGTCTTCTGGCTAAATGGCTTTATGTCATTGACCCGCCATAAGCGGCGTGCTATTATTTGTGCATACCACCTGAATAGCACGTCCGGAAGGTCCCTCGACGAGTTGAGCGGGCCTTTTCCATTTCATTGGATAGGCCCTCCGGCGGCCTTCACCAAGCCTAACCGCACGCGCGAACGTTGTATAAGGCGTCCGGTTACTGCCATCAGAAGATCACGCAAGGGACACAATGCGGTGCGGCAAAAGTAACGCCTATACCGATTGGAGACCCAGACGAGCCCGTACCGGCCAAATCATAGTGAGTAGAGAGCGGTAAAGCCGGACCTGGGCGCAATGACCTACTCACAGGAGCGAAGCCCTCCACCTCCTCCTTAGAAGCGTGATTAGAAGATCCCCTGTATTTGCTGCTGCGATGCGCGCGGCCCACCCTGGGCGCATTGGGCCTCCTGTCCCCAAACTTCCTTCAGGAGGGCAAAGGGTTTCGGCCCACAGGCGACGCTTACGCCCACCACCGGACAACNCCTGATGGAAAGTGACGACCTGGGGACAAGCAGGTTGCCCCCAGGTCTTGGAAAGCCCGCCGTTGGCGGCCTTCCCACACTTCCCACAGGCACGAGCGAGGTTAGCTAAAGCTATTAGGGAAGACAACGCATCATTAGATGCTGTCTTTTGCTTCCCCGATCACATACCGAGGCCGGGCGCCGAAACGCGGACAGGGAAGGCCACAACCCTGGAAGACGGTTGACATAGTGGTGTCGTTTCAATATCATTTTAGTGTAATGAGCGACACAACTACCCTCCACATTCCAATTGACCGCACTGTTCGCGAAGGGCTCGAAGCCAGAGCGAAGCGTCTTGGTTTTGACTCGCTCCAGGCGTATTTCCGTGTGTGGGCCAAGGCCGAAGCAGAGGGCCGCGTCCTGAGTTTCGGTGACGAGTGGGGGGAGCCCTCGCCGGCGGCAGCCGCACGGCTCCATCGTCTGGCCGCCGAAGCTCTGGCGCAGAACGACGCCGGAGAGCTGCCGGGCTTCACCAGCGCCCAGGACTTTCTAACCTATCTCGACCGTGCAGAAGGCGATTAAGTCCCACCGCCAATTTGAGAAGAACTTTAGACGGCGTATNGCACCTGATGCCAGGCTACGGGCTCAGTTCGAGGTCCGGGTCAAACTGTTTGCCGACGGCGCGCGGGGCGCCCCTTTAGACGACCACGCCCTGACAGGCACGCTGGCCGGCTACCGCGCCTTTTCCATCACGGGTGATGTGCGGGTGATTTACCTAGAGACTGAGGCAGCGTTTATCTTCCTCGACGTCGGCACCCACAATCAGGTGTACGGCGGATAGTGCCGACTACGACGCTGCCGGGATTGGATTCGCAGGGGTACCGCCAAACATCCGATGCACGCCCTCCACGCCACCCACCACATCCACGGAAGGCGTAGAGGGCCAGCGGAAGGTTCCCGTCACCGGCCAAATCTGCTCCATCACCTTAACCTCCGGCGAGGACACCTCCACCACGGCCGGAAAGTCGTGGCTGAATACCCCGACCACCAACGCTCCCAGGCCGAAGGTCACCCGGTAAAGCGTCCGTCCCTGCTCGGCCAGGTCAAGAATCTGGTCGCCCACCTCCGCGGAGTCCGCTTGGAAATTCCTAATGGGCTCCTTCCACGCAATAACCAGCTGCTGCCCCTGGGATTGCACCGGCACGGACCGGCCCCCGATCCACACCATGTGCCGTCGGCTGGGTTCCCGCGCCTCCCTGGCCGCGTACAGCTCCCCATACTCGGCGTCGGGCACGACCCGTGCGCGGGGGTGGAGGTGGTCGAGGACCAGCGCCGTTTTTACCGCCCAGAACGCCAACAGCTTTTGGTCACGCGGACGCAGCCGCACCGGCCGCCCAAATAGCATTTCCTTCAGGAACGGCTGCGCCTTCTCTTCCAACCTCGACATCCAGCCACTATTGCAGTCGCCGCAGGCAATCCTGACCTCGTGCGTAAACGGCCGTGCCGGGAAGGAGCGGACCTGTCCGTCGGCCGCCACTAGCTCCACCGTGCCGTCATCGTTCGGGAAGTAGGTATTCCCGATCCAGTCGGCAAAGACATGCTCGCCCGTGATCTTCTTGTCGGTGGCTCCGCAGAACACGCAGGGGGTTGTCATGGTGGGTGTGCGCCAGTCCTCTCGGTGGGTCCAACGGACCCAGATGGGATCATGGTACGCCACCCGTCCGGCGAGCCCCGGCCTGGCCTGCCTGCCCTAGAACAGCGAGGCTTGCCGCTCCGCTACCGGCGGCACCGTGGGCGCAACCACGCCACCCACCGGCAGCCGGTCATTGATCCCCCACTTCGGTGGGAAGAACAGCGGCAGGGCTTCCGCCTTCGGCGCGAACTTGGCCTTAATCCGGGTCCGGCCGCTCGCCAGCTCCGGCGCGGCCTCCCGACAATACTTATCCGTCTCGCAAAAGATATTCTGGCAGTCGATGGCGTGCAGCGGCCGACCCCACAGGCCGTCAAAGGGCATCCCCAGCCGCGCCAGTTCCTCGGCCTGGTGCTCCACCATCCACCCGATGGCCTCGGTCGGGGTGTAGTCGCCCAGGCTGGCGAACACCTTTTTTATGCCCCGCAGCGCCCCCGGTCCCGCTTGGGTGAAGTCGTTTTCGGAGAAGTTGGTCAGGTCCGAATAGTTGAGATCCACCGCGCACTGGTAGCTCATAAAGTCGCCCATCAGCGGGAAGCCGTGGAGGAGGTCATACACCGCCCGCAGGGTCGGGGCCTCCTGGATGCGCTCGCCCAGGGCCTCCTTCAAAAACATGTGGCGGAACAGCTCCACATGGTTTAGGTGCTTCAAGGACTGGCCGTAGGCGTCGGTGGCGCACAGGATGAAGGCGCCGGTATAGAGGCCGCCATTGTCCCGCTTGGCTTGGTCGAGGGCCGCAGTAAAAGAGCCGTCGCCCAGATCGTCCAGCGTCGGATACCGGCCGAGGAACCCGCGCACACTCCGCCACGTCTCCATCTTCGAGAAAGTGCGGAAGGCCACGATCTGAAACGCCCGGTCTTCCGGTGTGCAAGCTTCGGCGTGGTAGCACACGTCCCGGATCATGTACTGGCTCACGCGGTCGGCCGCCCGGAAGACGTTGCAAAATTTATAGGTTTGCAGGATCGGGTCATCCGTCCACGGCCCCGGCTCCCTGGCGACGCGGCGCTCAAAAGCGCGCTGGCGCTCGGAGGCAAAATGCCAGTACAGTTCGTATATGCCCTCGCGGGGGACCAGTGGCCGCTTCGTCACGCCAGTATTTTCTCATACCGCAGGGTGCGGGCGTCCAGGTCCCCGATGAGGTAGCCGCCGCCGTTCTCGCCCAGCAGGTGCATGGCCCGGAAGCCCTGGCAGATGGCGGAGCGCCACAGCCACGCGGGCAGCGGTTCCACCTCCAAATCCACGGCCGCCGCCTTCGCCACCTCGATCACCTCCCCGTCCACGCTCGTCTCCTGCAAAAACCCGGTGCGCCGCTTGGCGAGCCGCGACAGCACCGCGGCCAACCCCTCCTCCGCGAAGATGGCCCGCGCGCCGTCCTCGAACTCGTCCGTCTCCGGGTTGGATTTGCGCTTGACCCGCATCAGCGCCCGCAGGGTCGGCGACCAGTTCAGCACGGCCATAAATCCCATGTGGATGGCGTCGTGATAGCGGTAGGTGTCCACGGTGCGGGAGTTGTCCGTCAGGTTGTTCCCCAGCTCCCCGCCTACCCGGTACCCCACCTCTTTGCCTCCGGCCGTCCAGGTGGCCGCGTCCGCGAAGGCGTCGGGCTCCGCCTCCACCAAGAGCCGCGTCGCCACGGTCCGGCCGGAGGGCAACGGCCGCTCCGCGAACGCCACCACCACCCGCCGGGGGAAGCGCTCCGTCGGCGGGTACGCGGCGTCAAAGACCGGCAGGCCCTCCACCGGGNGGGGNACCTCCCTGGCCGGGTAGCGGTCCCTGGTGCGCCGGAGGTTGTGGCCGGCGATGTCGTCCAGGTCGAGGCCGCACGCCGTCGCCACGGCCGCGACGTACCACAGCAGGTCGCCCAGCTCCTCCCGCAAAAACTCCCGGTTGGCGGCCAGGTCGATGCCGTCCCGCAGGTACTTCTTGTACACGCTGAGGATGGAGCCGGTCTCGCCCGCCAGCCCGAGCATGGGGGCAATGGGTCCTTGCGGACCGCCGAGCCGCAGTTGGCTGGTCTCGCTGGCGCTGCGCTGGAAGGTGGCAAAATCCACGGTGGCCTCCACGGGCCGATTTCAGGACCTACCTCCGCAGAATAACCGGGCGGCTACGGCACCTCCACCAATTAACCCCAACTTTCCCACCCGATTTTCGCCACGGCGCTCCCACTTTCACGTTTTAGGGCGCGCCAAAGTGGTGTCGCACAATGAACAAAAAGCGACACCAGGCTCAAAGGTATTGATTTTTGGTTAGGCGATGGCGTGACTTGGCAAAACTCGAGTTTTCGCCAGCCTCAATGACCAGGCCGTGAAACGGCGCGTTTGACAAACCACCGGGCGATGGTATTAATACATCCGGCGCGGTTATAAATGCGACGCCACCAAGCCCGCCCCGGGCACTCGAAGGGGCGGGCTCGGCGTGTGCGCGTGGTACAACGGCGGNACAGCAGCGTGGCTAGTCGCTCATACTGTCACCCTCCCATGCTCGTCACCCCCTTGGGTCGCGGGGGCGTTGTCCGGGTGTCCCGACTTCGTTGGCGGGCACCCGGCGATTTTGGCGTGTGCCGCGTCATCCGGCACTGTCGCGGAGTAGAGGCACCGCGTATGAGGTTCCAGGCTGGCGGAGAGGAAGATGGTTGCTCGCCTCCCCGCTGGCAATTTGCAAATGCCCGCCGGCCTGGGAGATTTCAAGGGCGATGGCTCGCCGGACACCCGATGCCTTCGACATGGCGTCCAGGTTCGGCACGATGACGTACACGCCCTCACCCTCATTTACGAGGGCCAGCACGGTGGCGAGCGCCGGGCGGCCGCTCACCTGGGCGATGGGGATATTACGATCCACATAGGTTTCTTCGAGGCTGAGACCTTCAGCGAGAGCGTGTAGCGTCACCATATTTTGGAGGCGGTCAATTTCGGCTTCATCCTCGCCTTCGACACTGATATAGCCGTACGCCTCCGGCTTCGTGCTCATCACTGTGTCCCCTCGTCTGCCTCCTGCGGCTGGTGGGCTCCCGCCGCCCGGGGCCGTACCTCGCAGACGGCGGGAGCCTGGGTCGAAGCGTGGCGTAGTTGTCACGCTGCGGACAGATGCCAAGGGGGTCACTTCGCCGCGAGGTGACCCCAGGCGCACCACCAACTCCNCCGGCCCACCGCCAAGTACCTATGCGGGTCGTGGCCACAATTNCCCAGTGCGCCCGCCTCGCCACGGAAGTCGGTACGCTGGGCCTATGGCTGGAAGCCTCGGAGAGCGGGTCGCGGAACTACGGGTCCGGGCCGTCCTCACTCAAGATGAGTTCGCGGAGCGGGCTGGCGTCAGTCTCACCACGGTCCGGAAGTTGGAACGGGGCGCCAGGGATGCCGTGAGCCTCCCCACCCTGCATTCGTTTGCCCGCGTCCTGGGCGTCACGACCTCGGACCTCCTTTCCTACGGCGGTCCGCTCGACCGTGACGACAACGGCGACACCGCAGACTTGGCCGCGCTGCGCCGGGTGCTGGTGCCGGTACCCGTTGGCCCCGCCAGGGGCGACGCGCCCAACATGGGGGACGTCAGGCAGTCGCTCATTGAACTAACCCAGACCTATCAGGCCAATCGGTACAAAGAGGCGCTGGCGCTGGCGCCCGGGCTCCTGATCGCTGCGGACGCGGCCGCGGGTGCGGCCACGGGCGACTTTGCCATTGTCGGGCAACGGCTGGCAGCTCGTAGCTATCTCATGGCGTCGTTGGTCCTCCTGCAATTTCGGCGGGAGGATTTGTCAATCACGGCGGCGGAGCGCGCAATCCGCGCGGCCGAAAATGCCGGTGATGAGCTGCTTCGGGCGAGCGCCGCCGATAACATCGCCTGGAACTTCACCCGGCAAGCCCGGTTGGACGATGCCGAGGATACGGCGCGCTTTATGGCGGAAGCCATTGAACCCACGGGCGAAGTGACCGATGTGCATCTTGCCCAATACGGCCGTTTGCTCACCCGCGCCAGCTCGTCGGCCGCCCGCAATAACCGCCCGGCAGCCAGTTCCGCGTATCTGGCTACGGCCAAAGAGGTAGCCGGGCGGCTCGGCAACGACTACATGACCGTGAGCAGCTTTTGGGCCGCCTTCGGCCCGACCACGGTTGACACCATCGAGGTTGAAAATGCGATGGTGATGGGTGAGGCGGACCGGGCGCTGTTCCTCGCGCGCAGGGTGCGCCGGGGCGAAGCAATCCGGGAAACGACGTGGCAGCGGTATTTGCTCACCGTCGCGGAGGCGCAGGTTGCCACCAAGGGCTACGCTGGCGCGGTCAAGACGCTGGCAGGCGTCCACCAGGTCGCACCGGAGTGGTTTATTACGCAAAGGCTTGCGCGGCGGCTCATACACGCCTTGCAAGACGCCACCTCGGTCCGCTGGGCGCGCGCTAACGGCCTCGACGTATTGGCCCAAGCCATCAAGTGAGTACGGGATAAGTGCGGTTTCAAATGGGCGAGGGGTCCAGAGACAGCGATGGCTCTGGACCCCGTGATGCCGGTGTTACGTTGGGAGGGGCGCGACTGCGGGTTTGATGGGTGCGATTACTGGCCCCAGCGCTGGGCGATTAGGTACGCGCCCGCCGCCCCCGCACTCCCCGTGCCTTCTCCAGCGCGGCGTCAGGTACCACCTTCCGGAACTCCGGGAGGGTCACGGCGAATTGGCGGGCTTGGTCTTCGCCGGGCAGCCTCACCGCGCACAGCACGATGTCCCCCGCTTCCTTCATTGCCGCCACTTCTGGCGGCAAAATGTCGAGCTGGCAGGGCGCATCCAGAAGCGGGTGAGTTTTGACGGTCAGAGTGCCGAACTCCTCGTCGTCCGCCATTTCCCCGGAAATGTCGGAGACCTTCTTTTGTACGGTGGCCACGGCCTTCCCTTCGGGCTGTAACGATACGGCCATGATCCACTATTGGGGATATTGTTAATTCCATCAAGACTTGACTGACAAAAGGTGGCCGCTCCCGTGTCCGGTCGGGTCGAGGTTGCCGGCCCATTCGCGGCTTCGGGGCCACATTGTTGCAGGTTTTCAGCGGCGACTCTTGCGTATAATTGCCGCCGCAACCTTCCCCTCCGCCGATGGGCCATGCGCCACATAGGGTGACAGATCGGACACTAAGGGTAGAAGTGCGACCCCTACCTTAGCCACGGTTCTGCTCGCAGAACTTGCACAAAGTCGCATGCGTCGGATGGTTACACTACGTGTCCGCGAGCGTGGCCGCCATGGTCGCGCCCAACTCCCAGCATGCTTCGCGGGCAGCAGCGTCGAGCGCTCCCACCACCGTCAGCGGCTCCCGCAAGCGCTTCCACCGCAGCCCCGCAGTGATCGTCTCGACTGATCGCACGGCGCCGGTGGTGTCGCTGCCGCCGTGGACGTAGAGGGCATACGGCCGGCCGACGATTGCTTCAAGGCAAGGATAATACACACCATCAAAAAAGTGCTTCAAAGCGCCCGACATATAGCCGATATTCGCCGGAGTACCAAGAATATACCCATCGGCAGCCAACGCATCCGAGGCCGTGGCTGAGAGTGCCGGCCGCACCTCAACCTCTACGCCCTCGATCTCGTCCGTCCGAGCACCCGACAGAACCGCCTCCAGCATTTCCTGCATGGTCGGGGACGGGGTGTGATGGACCACCAGCAGCTTCGCCACAGCCATACCCTACCAAGCTAAGGCCCACCCCCTCATACGAGAAGGTGGGCAAGTGGTTAGGGACAGGTACACGGGCTATATACCCAGACGCGCCTCCGTGCAGCATCATGGCCGGCAAGGTGGTGGATCGCATCCATGTAGCGCGATGCCGCTTCCATATCCCCGAAGCGGTGATGGGGAGAGGTCCAGCCGCCCGGTTCCCGGTAGGCGAGATGAACCTTCACATCCACCGGAATTGGTAGGGCCTCAATCTGGGGAGCCGGATACCCTAAGCGCGCCACACGACGTCCAAGCGGTCGGGGTCAGACTGACTGAACCGCCCCGGTCTCCACCGAACCCGGGGCGGTTCACCCGGAGCGGCCACACAAGACACGCTCTTAATATAACTACCCGCGCTTTGACCGACCGAAAAACCCGCTACCAGCTACCAGCTGGTCAGCGGCGGGCACCGCTAAGCTGGAGACCGACCACTCCGACGATGACGAGGACCAGCGAGGCGACCTTTAGCGCGTTCATCGATTCGCCGAAGACGGCCGCGCCAATGACGGCCATGGCCGCGGTGCCGGCCGCGGACCACACCGCGTAAGTGAAGCCGATCTCCAGATGCTGCAACACTCGAGACACGAAAAAAAATGACAGCGGATAGCAGACACAGACCATCAGGGTCGGCCAGAGCCGAGTGAACCCGCTGGTCTCCCGGAGCGCCAGCGTTCCAGTGATCTCCAGCACTATAGCGACGATAAACTGCACGATGACGGCCACACCCGGACGATATCGGCGCGCCGGATGGCCGTCACCCCGGCCAGGGAGTTCAACCCGTTCGGCTCGTCGATCGGCTGGCGGTCACCAGTAGCGGGATGCCGACCCCGTGCCGGGCACTCGCCTCCGCGAGCAACGCGGCCAGCCAGCCCAGCGCGTCCAACGTCCACTCGGCGAGGGCCCCCTGGAAGGTGACCCGGTGCCGAGCAGGTCCCTGCCACAGTTCATCGATGACGGCGGGTTCCAGCACCGGATGGTCGTCGTTCGCCGGAGAGAGCGAGTCATCCGAGAAGACGTGCTGGTCGAGTTTGCGCAGCCAGTCGAGCATCGCGGGGGCGGCGGAACGGATGGCCGGGTCCTGCCCGCCGTCCACCGTCACCCGCACCCGCGTTCTGTGCCGCGGGGCGCAGTCGGCGAACCAGCCGGCATCCTGCAGTAGACTTCCCACGGCGGGTGTCCGTGGCGAGATCCCGAGGCCCTCCACCGGCGACACCTGCACCGGCAGCAGGAGCTGCACCGGCAGCAGGAGCTGCACCGCCGTCAGCCGCAGCGTGCCGATCCGCGCCACGACATCGTCCGCGCAGGCCAGGAACGGCTGCACCGGCAGGGGGCGGCGGTTCGGGACCGGTTCGGTCAACGACACCTGGAACCAGGCGGCGCGGGACGGCGACGCCCCGGCGGCGGCAGGCCGGTCCTGCCCGGCATCGTTCATCCCCCACAGGCCGCCGGAGGCGTCCGGCATGGCCTCGGTGAGCCAGCCCAGCGCGGACGACCTCGCGACGAACAGGCTGTACGCGTCGGAGGATGCGACGAAGGGATCCCGCCACGGGTGCGGCGCCAGCTCGCCGTACAGGGAGGCGAACAGGGTGCCGGCGGGCCCGGCCGCGTCACCCTCGTGCACTACCGCCGGCACCTGATGTTCCGACCCGTCGTGACGAGTTTGTTCGGGTCGTCGGGCACGCCCACCAGATCCACGTCGATGACGCTACGCCACCCTGTCAGACTGCCGCTCCTGCAGTGGCCCCGCCCGGTCGCCCGGTTTCCGGCGCCGCCGCCGGACTTCACCGTCGACCGGCCCACCGCGCCGACGTTCCGCCACGTGCCGTCGCTGTAGTACTCCTGCAGCTGGACGGTGACGACCGCCTTGGTGACGTCGCAGTCGATGTTGACCCACCAGCCGTGTCCGGACGCCTCATGAGCGGAACTGGAGACGTGTACGTCGTCGCCTCTGGTCTCGAAATAACACACCCGCGCGGATTTCGTGATGCCGGCTGGGGAACTCCTGCCCCGCAGGCCATCCGCGCCGACCGCGCCAGCCGCGACCGCGGAATCCGGGACGGGCGNGGGTACCGGCCCCGCCGGCGCCGCGATCGCCGCGGTCACCGAGATCTGCGACGTTCCGATCAGCACGGTGCTCGCAATGCAGGATCCCACAGCGAGCCCACGAAGAGAGTGACGCACAAGCGCACCTCCGAATCTGGTAGAGCAGCGGAAAGAATACCACGTGCCCGGGACGGAAATTGACGACACGCACGGCACCGGCCCCACCGATCCCATCCGGTGCCGGTGGTCACAAAAAAAATTGCATCGCCGCCATGCCGCGTCAAGCAGGCAGCCGTCCACCCGGCCCGTGTCGGACCCTACCGGTCGCCGACGGAAATCTTTTTCACATGGCAGACGAAAACGGCTCGCGCAGGCGTTTCTAATTCAGCCCCGTGGTAATCGTCTCGATGCCGCGCACGACGCCGCGCACGACGCCGGTGGTGTCGCTGCCGCCATGGGCGTGGAACGCGTACGGCCGGTCGGCCGTACGCCGCGCTCCCGTCGGTCTGGAGCGATCCCGCTTCCGTGGACCGGGGGTGTGAGACGGCTACGCCGAGGCCCGGCGAGCAGGACGTTCCCGCTCGGATCACACCGGCGCCCACCAGCCGGGATACATCACATCCGGTTCCCCGGGCCGGTACATTACGGCCATCGTGTCCAACATGCGCGGTCCAGGCGATGCGCCGCGGCGGCTCGACCGGCCGCTCGGCGGCGTACACCCGGTCCCGGCGGTCCCGGCGGTCCCGCTGTCTCCGACGCTCCCCGACGAGGCACCCAGCCCGATGAGTACGCCCGCGCGGGGCGGCCGCCATCCCGCCGGCGCGTCCGGCCGCCCGCCGGCAGCCGCCCCGCGGGCCGGCTCCGCCTGACGGACCGAACGATCCGTGTTGCTCTTCATCCCGCTGGCCCTGTGCGCCGCGTTCCTGCTCGCGTCGTCCGCGGCTCTGNAACAACGCGCCGCCGGACGCAGCCGGTTCGCCGCCCGTGACGACCGGACGCACGCGCTGCCCGGAATGGGGCATCTGGTCGACCTGGCACGCGAACCGATGTGGCTGCTGGGCTGGCTGACAAACGTCGCCGGGTTCTTCACCCAGGCGCTCGCCCTACACCTTGGTTCCCTCGCCGAGGTGCAGCCCCTCATGGTCACCCAGTTACTGTTCGCGCTCCCGCTGGGCCTGGTCCGCACCCATCTACGGATGGCGCGGGGAGCATGGTGGGCGGTGGCATCGATCTGCGCAGGCCTCGCGCTGCTCCTCACGGTCCAGGGACGCCTACCCGCCCATGCTCCCCTGGACGAATACCGGCTGGCGCTGACCATCCTCGCGATCATTGCCCTCGCGGCGACGCTGACGGTCTTCTCCCGCGGCCGGCGACCAGCAATGCGTGCGGCGATGCTCGGAGTCGGCGCCGGGCTGTTCTTCGCGCTGAGCGCCCTGCTGATGAAGCAGGCCACCGACGAGACCCTGAACGAGGGGATCGCTACCACCGCGACCCACTGGTTCGCCTACGCCCTGTGCGGAGTCACGATGGCCAGCCTCGTATTCGGGCAGATGGCGTTCGCCGTGGGTCCGCTCGCGCCGACCGTCACCGCCATGAACATCACCAATCCGACGGTCTCCTACACTCTCGCCGTGCTCGTCTTCGGGGTACCCGCCCCGGACACCCCCGGGGTTATCACGGGTGTCACGGTGGCGGCTCTGCTGGTCGTGGGCGGGGTCGTCCTGCTCGCCCGCTCGCCCGCCCTGCCACGCCCCACCCGTCGCCTGCCTGACGTCTCTCGCCACGATGCCCCCGCCCCGATGCCCCCCTCCTGATGCCCCCCTCCTGGCGGGCGACGAGGTCGAACTGTTACCGGTACTCGCGGAAGTCCAGCCTCCGGCCATCGAATGGTTCGCGCTGGAAGGGCTGCACCTGACGAGCGGGAGTCTCAGCGCCTGGCGACGGCAGGTTCGATCATCTCCTCGGCGGGGCAGGACGTCCGGGCAGGATGACGGGGACGACGGGCTCCGGGGACCGCCGCGGTCGCTCCGCCTGGTGGCGGCCGACGCGGGGCAGGCCCGGGGCGGGATCCGGGGAGCTGGCATGGGAACATCATCCGCACCGTTGCGCTGGACCACCCGATGCGTCATCGCGGGCGGTGGGCCGGCGGGGATGATGCTCGGTCTGTTGCTGGCCCGCGCAGGGGTGGACGTCATCGTGCTGGAAAAGCACGATGATTTTGCCCGTGACTTCCGCGGTGACACGATTCACCCGTCCACGATGGCAGTGATGGCGGAGCTGGGCCTGCTGACGGACTTCCTTCGCATCCCGCACACCCGGGCCGCCACGCTGGCTTTGGATATGGCGGGCCGGCGCCGGACCGTTGTGGACTTCCGGCACCTGCGGACGCCCTGCCCGTTCATCGCCCTGATGCCCCAATGGGACTTTCTCACGTTTCTGGCCGAGCGGGCCGGTGCCTATCCGACGTTCCGCCTGGCGATGAGCACCGAGGCGACCGACCTGGTCCGGGCGAATGGACGGGTCGTGGGCGTGCGCGCGGCCGGCCCCCTCGGGGAGGTCGAGATCCGGGCGGATCTGACGGTGGCCGCCGACGGCCGGCACTCGACCCTGCGGTCCCGTGCCGGCCTGCCGGTGCGGGAGCGCGGCGCTCCCTTCGACGTCCTCTGGTTCCGGCTGCCGAAAGACATGGGTGACAGGTCCGCGAGCGGCCGCCGGGCGGCGAGGGACGGGAACGGGAACGAGGAGGGGAACGGGCGTGGGGAGGAGAAGGGGAACGAGCGTGGGGAGGAGGGAAACGGGGACGGATTCACCCTGGCGCACCTCCGCAAGGGCCACGCCCTGATCACCCTGGATCGACGCGACTACTGGCAGTGCGGCATGGTGGTCCGGAAGGGGTCGGCGCAGCGGCAGCCAAGGACGGCCGGCGGGCTGGCGGCGTTCCGTGCGCAGATCACCACCGCGGCGCCGGCGCTGTCCGGTGCCGTTGACGACCTCACCGACTGGGACCAGGTGAAGACCCTGGTGGTGCAGGTCGACCGGCTTCGCCGATGGTTCCAGCCGGGTCTGCTCTGCATCGGCGACGCCGCCCACGCGATGTCCCCGGCGGGCGGCGTCGGGGTGAACTACGCCGTCCAGGACGCGGTGGCGACGGCGAACCTGATGGCCGTGACGCTGCGGGCCGGGCCACCCGAGCCGGCCGAGCTGCGGCGGGTGCAGCGCCGGCGGACCTGGCCGGTCGTGCTCATGCAGATGATCCAGGTCCGGCAGGGCGCCTTCCTGGTACGCCTGTTGGGTGACGACGAGCGGCCAGCGCACGGCGGCAGCCCGTCGCGCCAGGTCGCGCGTGCCCCCCTGACGAACGCGACGACGAACGCGACGGCAAGGACGATGACGGGGGCGGTGCGGGCCGGGATGTCCAACCTGGTGACGGCCATGATGTCCTATGGGGTGACCGCCACGGCGGCGCCGCGGATCGGGCGGGTGCTCGGGCGGGTACTCGGGCGGCTACTCGGGCGAGTCATCGGCATCGGATTTCGGCCCGAACACGTCCGCACCCCCGACGTGTTCGCCGAGGATGCCGGATACACCAAGAATGCCGGATACGCCAAGAATGCCGGATACGCCGAGGGCGTCGAGCGGGCGAGATGACCCCCCACGCCTCGCCGCCCGTCCGTCGCAGGCGGTGTCGCCTCAGCGGTTACCGAACAGACCGCCTAGGCCGCCACCGCCGAAACCGCCGCTTGGGCCGTGACCACCGTGACCGCCGTGCTGGTTGCCCTGGAACCCGCCCTGACCGAGGCCGAACTGTCCGGCGAGACCGGCACCCGCGAGCGCGTTGTACGGCGGAAGTAGCTCGCAGGGCTGCACGATGACGAAGCCCTCGCCGGTGAACTGCATCTGCCAGCTCTCCCCGGTGTTCCCCCGGGGTCGCCACACGGCCGAGGACGTCACCGCCGCCTGCATCGAGACCTGCAGGCTCGATGACCAGCCGACGACCGCGTCGGCGTCCGCGAAGTAGTAGTTCTGATGCGTTACGTGCATGACCAGCGGCGCCCCGGACGTGCAGACAGCGACCCGGCCGTTGCCGCGCAGCTCGACCTGGTAGCTCCCGACACCGGCGATGCCGACCTGGCTGTCCACCCGCACCAGGTCCCAGGTCAGGTCGGCGTTGAAGGCGAGCACGTTCTTGCCGTCGACGGTGAGCCCATCACCGACCAGGTCGAGGATGTGGATGTCCTGCGCCTGGTTGGCGAGGAAGACCGAACCCGATCCGGAGACCTGCATGAGGTTCAGGCCCTCGCCGCCGCTGAAGAAGCTGTGGAAACGCGAGCCCCAGCCCTCCCAGTGCGCGTCGAAGTTCGCGGCACCCTGGTAGGCGACCATCGCGCCCTTGCGGGCATAGAACTCCCGCATCCCGCGGGCGCCAAGCGTCGCCTTGAGCATCTTGCCGTTCTGCAGGGAAAACGGCTCGTCCGAGGGACGCTCGGGATTGTCCAGGAGACTGCTGCGGATGCCGCCGGCCGGCCCACCGGAGCCACCGGGAGGTGTCCCCTGGCCCGGCGGATAGCCCTGGCCCGGCGGATAGCCCTGGCCCGGCGGATAGCCCGGACCACCGCCGGGATAGTTGCCCTGCGGACCACTCGGGTGGCCGCCGTACATCCCGCCCTGCGTCATGTCGCCGTCCCCGTCCTCTCCGCGGTGCGCTCCGCCGTCCGGCGCCGGTACCCGGCCGCCCGCCCCCACCGTGCCATCGCGGCCTCAGCCCCGCACCGAGAAGGTCGGCCGCTCGTCCTCGCTCGGTTGCACGACGACGAACCCCTGGCCGGAAAAGCCGAGCNGGAACGCCTCCCCGGAGCCGCGCCCGATGAGCCCGCCGAGCCGGGCGGTGCGCCGGGGCTCGACGCGCAGCCCATCGGTGTAGGCGACGAGGGCGTCGGTGTCGACGTAGGTCGACGCCTCCCGGGTGTCGAGCACGATCGGACTGCCCTTGGCGGTCAGCGCCACCCAGCCGTGCCCACGCACCACCACGTTGAACATCCCCATTCCGGACAGCATGGTGATGCCGCGGACCCGCTCGATGCTCCACTGCAGCCCGGCGTCGAAGGCCAGGATGTTCTTGCCGTTGACCGAGAGTCCCTCGCCGGCAAGCTGCGCGACGATGACCTCCTTGCCGTAGTCCGCGAGGTACAGCAGCCCCTGGCCGGTCGCCGTCATGAGCGGAACGCCCTCACCCGTCGCCCAGGAGGAGGCGATCCGGCCGAGCTGCGGCGGCTGCGGATTGAAGTCGATCAACCCCTCGTAGGCGATCATTGACCCGACCCGGGCGAAGAGATCCTGGCCCGGGTTCATGACCACCTTGGCGATCTTCGAGCCGTGCCTGCTCATCCGTTCCATGATCGGAGTTGGTCCGTAGTGCTGGATCAGGCTGCCCTGCACGGCCCGCTCCTCTCCCCCGGCGGTCCTCCCGCCAGGCGCGCTTCCCGGATGGTCGACACGCCTCAGACCTCGTACGGCTGGACGACGATGAAGTGCCCCGCGAACCCCATGAACTGCAGAGCCAGTGCCTCGCCGCTACCGCCGGCGTAGATCTGCCGGGAGATCCGGACCTGAGTGGACACGCTGACCCGCATGCCGGTGGTCCAGGCGACGAGGGCGTTCATGTCCGCGAAGGTCGGGCCCTGCACGGTGAGGGTCATCGGAGACCCCTTGGTCATGACGACCACCGAACCCGGCCCGGAGACCTCGAAGTGGAAGAACCCCCCGCCGGGGATGCCGGGGCTCTCGATCCGACGCACCTCGGTGCGCACGGTGGCGTCCATCGCCAGCAGGTTCTTCGCGTTGACGCAGAGGGAGGAGCTGCCGAGCTCGACGATGTGCAGGTCCGCGGCGTCCTGGGCAAGGAAGACCTCACCCGAGCCCTTGCAGGTCATCAGCTTGAGGCTCTGGCCGGTCAGCTTGCCCTCGATGAGACCGCGCAGCCCGCTGCTCTTGTAGTCGAACTCGACGCTGCCCTGGTAGGCGACCATCGACCCGCGCAGCGCCAACGCGTCCGGACCGAGGGTGACCTTGACCAGCTTGCCGTTCTGCTGGGTCCACCGACCGGCGGTCGGCACCTCACGGTAGGGATCCAGGCTGTTCATCGCCCCGGGCAGGGTGGGTCGCGCCTGCGACGGCAGGATCTCGGGTCCGCCGAACGCGCCGGTCGGCGGCATCCCACCCGGCATGCCGGTGGCGGGCATCCCACCCGCGAAGCCCATGGGCGGCGGTGCAGCGAGCGGAGCGCCGAAACCGGGAGCGCCNAAACCGGGNGNGGGGGCCGGCTGCGGCGCCTCGTCGGCGACCTCACCGCCGTAAGAGCGGATGAGCTCGGCCAATCCCCCCTGGAACCCCTGGCCCACGGCGGCGATCCGCCACACACCCTTGCGGTAGATGTCGGCGATCATCACGGCGCGCTCGCTGGTGAAGTCGGCGCCGGTGAAGGAGTAGCGCAGCACCTCGGTTCCCGCGACGACGACCCGCAGGTACCCCGACGAGATAGCCGAGGCGCTACCGGCACCGTCGAGGGCGGCGCAGAACGACAGCCGGCCGATCGAGGCGGGCACCTGGTCGAGGGTGACCCGGAACGCCTGACTGTCGCCGGCCTGCGGCCCGAGGAGCTGGATGGACTTCTCCGGCGACGCCGGCTGGTTGAAGAAGACGAAGTAGCGGTCGTCGGTGAGGCGATCGGCGCCGTCCAGGCCGAAGCAGGAGATGTCCCACTCCCCCGGCGCATTGATCTGGATCCCGACGTACAGGTCGGTGCCCGGGGTGATCGTCGACAGCTGCGCCTTCTGCCCTCGACTGAACTGGGTGACCAACACGCTCCCTCCACCTGGCATTCCGTGCCGGACCGGCGCAACCATGACCTACCGGCGTTACCGTGCCCAACCGGCCAGCCAGCACCCGCCCGCATCCGCACGAACCGGACTGCCGGCAACCTAGCAGCTGCCGGAGAGTACAGCCGAACACGTCGGCGCCGGGAACGCTGTCGATCCCCGGACAAGACGATTCGCGGACAGGACGATTCGACGACGACACCGGCATCGGAGCGGCTACCGGTGAGGCTCCTCTCGCGCTCCGACATGGTCGGGCGTTCACTGGACAGATGCGCTACGTCGAGGGCATCACGACAGCCAGCGGTAAGAAGATATCCAAGATCGGCCTCGGAACCTGGCAGTTCGGGTCCAGGGAGTGGGGGTACGGGGCGAGCTACGCCGACACCGAGGCCGGGCGCATCGTGCGCCGGGCCCTCGAACTCGGGGTGACGCTGTTCGACTCCGCCGAGATCTACGGGATGGGACGCAGCGAACGCATCCTCGGCTCGGCGCTGGCCGGGATCCCGGACGCGCTGGACCGGGCGTACGTGGCGACGAAGGTGTTCCCCGTGCTCCCGCTGGCTCCGATCGTCGAGCAGCGGGCGGTCGCGAGCGCGAACCGGCTCGGGGTGCACCGCATCGACCTGTATCAGGTCCACCAGCCCAATCCGGTGATCAGGGACGGCCAGACGATGCGCGGGATGGCGGCGCTGCGCGCCGTCGGCCTCGTCGGGGACGTCGGGGTCAGCAACTACTCGCTGACCCGCTGGCAGGACGCCGAGGCGGCGCTCGGCGCGCCCATCCTGTCCAACCAGGTCGAGTACAGCCTGGTTCGGCGCAGGCGGGGCGAGGAGCTGCTGGCGTTCGCCGCCCGGGAGTCCCGGATCGTGATCGCCTGGAGCCCGCTGAGCCAGGGGCTGCTCTCGGGCCGCTACGACGTCACGAACCGCCCGACCGGGCGGATCCGCGCGATAAACCCGCTGTTCCTCACCGAGAATCTGGCCCGCGCCACCCCGCTGCTCGACGTCCTACGCGAGGTCGCCGCCACGCACGACGCCACCCCCGCCCAGATCGCGCTGGCCTGGGCGATCCATCATCCGTCGGTCGTCGCGATCCCGGGGGCGTCCAGCGTCGCCCAGGTGGAGAACAACGCCGCCGCGGCCGACATCACGCTCACCGAGGACGAGTACGGCACGTTGACCGCAGCCGCGCAACGCTTCGAACCGCTCGCCGGCACGTCGGCCTTCGCCGCGCTGGCCGCGGAACGGCTCCACCGCTGACCGCTGTCCGGCCAGTCCGAGGCGCCCGGCCAGTCCGAGGCGCCCGGTCAGTCCGAGGCGCCCGGTCAGTCCGAGGCGTCGTAGGTGGTCACGTCGTCGGAGGAGATGTCGTCGGAGGAGATGATGTGGAACGGCGGGCACACCCCGGTCGAGTGGTGGGCCGCGGCCTCCAGCGCCATCCGGACCCGCTGTTTCGGGTCGAGGCCCCGGGTGCTGTGCAGCGAGCCGCAGGCGTACTCGTCGCCGCTGCCGACCGCATAGTAGTTGTCCGCGCTGCGGCCGATCTGGTAGTCCGAGTCGATGCGGTAGAGGTGTCCGCGGAGGCCGACCAGGAACAGCCCGCCGCTCTCATTGCCGGAGTCGTTGCGGGCGAAGCCGCCGTCACGCAGGCAGTCCCGGACCACCGCGATGAAGTCCGTCGCCATGAACCGATCGAGATCCCAGTCCTGCGGGACCGGGGGCACGAGGCTGTAGCGGAGCAGCTGGCCCATCCGGAACGAATCAGTGAACCCCATAATGAACTCACTGTTACGAAACACCTTGGTATCCGCACGGACAGTGATAGACCAGCCAGCGACACCGGCGCTGTCCCCACCGATCACGACCCGGCCGTCCTGCTGTACCCCGACGATGCAGGTCACGAAGCGGAATGGTACCGGTTCGCCCCGAAGCCGGACGCCGTACCCCATCCGCGTCACCAGCCCGTTGACACGCTCCGCCCGTTGACACGCTCCGCCCGCTGTCACCCGCCCCGCCCGCTGTCACCCTGCCGACCCGGGAGCCGTTCCGGCGGTCCGGTCGTCAGGCGGATGTGAGAACGTGTCCTGCGCACACACGAGAACGGAAGCGGAGGACGGGCACACCATGGGGATGAAGCGGTTCATGTCGCGGCTCGGCGTGGGCGGGGCCGCGGTCGAGACCGTGCTGGACCGTCCGGAAACCCTGCCGGGCCAGGTCGTGACCGGTCTGACCACCGTCACCGGCGGCAAGGTCGAGCAGAAGATCGAGAAGGTCCTCGTCGCGCTCGAGGCGACCGTCGAGGTCGAGACCGACGACTCGACCTGGCACGAGCAGGTCACCTTCGGTACCCAGCAGATCGGTGGCGGCTTCACTATCCACCCGGAGCAGCAGATCAGCGGCCGCTTCGAGCTGCCCGTGCCGTGGCAGACCCCGATCACCGACATCGGCGGGTGGCATCTGCACGGGATGAAGATCGGGGNGCGGACCAAGCTGGCCATCCCCNGGGCGGNGGACCCGGGTGACCTCGACGCGGTGAACGTGCACCCGCTGCCCGTCCAGGAGGCGGTGCTCGCCGCCCTCGGTGACCTCGGCTTCCACTTCAAGTCCGCCGACGTCGAGAAGGGCCGCCTACACGGCTCCGACCTGCCCTTCTACCAGGAGATCGAGCTGAAGCCGTCGGGCGAGTACGCCCGGCGCATCTCCGAACTGGAGGTCACCTTCCTCGTCGACGGCTCCGGGGTGGACGTCGTCCTGGAGGCCGACCGCCGCGGTGGGCTGCTGTCCTCCGGCGGCGACGAGCTCAGCCGGTTCCGGCTCGGCCACCACGACACCGACCGGCACCAGCTCGCCGGGCTGCTCCACCAGCAGCTGGAGCACCTGGGCCGCCGCCGCGGCTGGTTCTGAGCGCTCTACCCGTCCGGGGGACGTCGGCTCACCTGGTGAAGCTGCAAGAATACGGTATGTGAAGATCGAGGAGCTGGAGGCGGATCGTACCTGGCTGGCGTTCGACCCCATGCGGCAGCTTCGGCCGCACCTGACCTCCACCGGGTTCGTCAAGCTCGTCAACGAGGTCCAGCGCCCCGAGGGCTACCGCCTGGTCGCGTCATGGGACGGGGAGCTGGGACGGGTGGTCGCGGCGGTCGGATTCCGGCAGGTGACCTCGCTCGCCTACGGGCGGCATCTGGTCATCGACGATCTGTCCACGATCCTGGCGGCGCGGGGGCGGGGGCACGCCACCCGGCTGCTCGCCTGGAGTGAACGGGAGGCGCGCCGGCTCGGCTGCGAACATATCCATCTCGACGCCGGCACCCACCGCTACGAGGCGCACCGGCTCTACCTGCGAACCGGCTTCACGATCGCGGCCTTCCACTTCACCCGCCGACTCTGAGGTCCCTCCGCAGTCCCTCCCCCGGCCGTCAGCCGTCCGGCGGTCAGGGGACAGGGGGTCAGGGGGGCAAGGGGACAAGGGGGTCAGGGGGTCAGGGGGTCAGCAGCCGGGGGGTCAGCCAGTCGACGACCGCTCGGACGAACGACCTGCGGTGGCGCAGATCCGCGATCTCGTGCCCCTCGCCGGGAAAGAGCAGGTAACGGCAGTCGACGCCGCGAGCGAGGGCCGCGGCGACCGTCTGCTCCGCCTCGATCACCGGGACGTTGGTGTCGTTCTCCCCATGCACGACGAGCAACGGCGCGGCGAGGGCGCTCATCCGGTGCAGCGGGGACAGCGCCCGCAGCAACGCCGGCTCGGTGCGTGGATCACCGTACTTGGTGACCGCGGACGCGGCGATCCACGGCTCGGTGTACTGATAGAAGCTCTCCAGATCAACCATCCCGCAGACGTCTACCCCGACCCGGAACAGCTCCGGGAAGTGGACCATCGCCGCCAGCGTCAGATAGCCGCCGTAGGAGCGGCCGGCGACGCCGATCCGGTCCGGGTCAGCCAGGCCCGTCGCGACCAGATGCGCCACGCAGCTGCGGACGTCGGCGATGCCGCCGAACCGACGATGGGTGTGATCGGCCTCCTCGAACGACCGGCCGAATCCGGTGGAGCCGCGCACGTTCGGCGCGAACACCGCGATCCCCCGGGCGAGCACGGCCTGGAACAGCGGGTTGTAGACGGGACGCTCCTGCGCCTCCGGGCCGCCGTGCAGGTGGAGCAGGGTCGGGACCGGTCCTCGCGGGCCGTGCGGGCGGTACCACCAACCGGACAGTTCCCGGCCGTCGTGGGCCGGCAGGGCGCACGGCACCGGACGGACCAGCCGCGGGTGGTCACCGGTGCGGGGCCCGGGGATCCCGGGTACACGCGCCGGCGCGGATAGCCCGGATGGCATGGATGGCCCGGATGGCCCGGATGGCCCCGGGCTGTCGGATCCCAGGCCGTCAACGTCGATGTTCAGGACGACCCGCGGTCCCGGGATGGTCACTGCCTCGACGGGAGCGTGCGAGATCAGCCGACGGTAGCCGGCGGATGGCGCGGTGAGATCCCAGGTCCAGATCTCCCCCGGCCTGGTGGCACCATCCAGGGCAAGCACGAGCTCCCGCCCCCCGGGCCGGACGAGCACGCCGGTGACGACGTCGCGGGGAAGCGGCGGCAGCGTCAGTGACCGTCCGGTGGGCAGATCGACCAGCGCGAGCTCGCTGCGCCCGCCCACGTTCCAGACGACGACCGCCCGATCCGGATCGAGCAGGGCGAACCGCTCCAGATCGGCGTCATCCCGGGCGGCGAGGACCCGCGGCCCGCCGGTCGGATCGCCCGTGGGGTCGACGGGGACGTCGAACAACGCGGCCCGGTCCCGCCCGATGTCGCACAGCAGCAGCAGGCGACGGCCGTCGGCGACGAACCGACCGGTCACGGTGGTCGCCGTCCCGCCGGGCACCTGCCATGACCCGCCGATCCCCTCCCTGGCTGCGATCCCCTCCCTGGCTGCGATCCCCTCCCTGGCTGCGATCATGGTGTCGACCACGAGCACCCGCCGGACGCCACGGGGGCCCTCCCGCAGCAGCAGGCGGTACCCGCCACCGGCCGGGCCCCGCCCCGGACCGCCGCTCCCCGTCCCGTCCGGCGCGGGGTCGGGGAGAACGACGACGTCGCACACCTGCAGCGCCACTCCGGCGGCGAGGCGGGTCCGTCGCCCGTCGGAGTCGATCAGCACCGCGGCGGTGCGGCCGGACGGATCGGAGCGGTCGGACTCGGTCACGACGAGGCCGTGGCCGTCGTCGGTCCAGCGGGCTGGGGTGGCGGCCCGCCTCCCGCCGCCGGCCAGGTGGCGCAGGTCACCGCCGTCCGCCCGGACGGTCCGGACCTCGGTGAGCTCCCCGCCGCCCGGCGCGACGTGGACGGCGATCCGGTCGTCGGTCGGCGACCACAGGACCGCCCGGACATGACCGGGGCCGGTGTCAACCGGGCGCTCCCGGCCATCCGGGTCCCGGATCCACAGCGCGGGGGCGCCGCCGCGATCGCCGACGAAGGCGAGCCGACCATGCGGGCCGGTACTCGGTGCGCGACAGCTCGCCGCCGCGACCCAGGCGTCGGACAGATCGCCGGGACGCCCGGAGTCGACGGTGTGCGCCACCACCGGCCGTCCCACCACCGGCCGTCCCACCACCGGCCGTCCCACCACCGGCTGCGCCACCACCGCGGGTCGGATCATGTCACTCCAAGGGATCATGCGACTCGGTCGTGCGATGTACGTGGGTCGTGCGATGTACGTGGGTCGTGCGATGTACGTAGATCATGCGACCGTGTGGGTCTGGAGCCACATCTCGAGCAGCGCGGCCTGCCACAGGGCGTTCGCGCCGAGCGCCGTGCGGTTGTCGTTCGGGGCGGCGAGCATCGTCTGGACCCACACCGGCCGGAACAGACCCCGCGCCTTCGCCGCCGGATCGGTGAGCGCCTCGCGCACCCGGTCCAGGAACGGCCCGTCGAGATGGCGGATCGCCGGCACCGGGAAGTACCCCTTGGGTCGGTCGATGACGTCGACCGGCATCAGCGGGCGGCCGATGTTCTTGAGCACACCCTTGCCGCCGGAGGCGAGCTTCAGCTCCGGCGGGCAGGCTGCGGCGAGCTCGACCAACTCGTGGTCGAGGAACGGGGTGCGGGCCTCAAGCCCCGCGGCCATCGTCATGTTGTCGACCCGTTTCACGGGGTCGTCAACGAGCATGATCGTCGAGTCGATGCGCAGCGCGGCGTCAACGGCGGTTTCGGCGCCCGGCCGGGCGAAGTGGGAGGCGACGAAGTGCCGGCTGGCATCGGCCTCGATGAGATGGTGCGGCTCCACCATCGCGGGCAGGTCCCGGTGCGGTCGGTCGGCGAAGACCCGCAGGTAGGCGTCGACGGCGTCGGTCCGCCCAACACCCGCCAGCGGCGGATACCAGGAATACCCGGCGAAGACCTCGTCGGCGCCCTGCCCCGACTGCACGACCTTGACGTGCCGGGAGACCTCCTGGGAGAGCAGGTAGAAGGCCACGCAGTCGTGGCTGACCATCGGCTCGCTCATCGCGGCGACGGCCGCGTCGACGGCGGGCAGCAGCCTCGTCCCCGGCACCCGGATCTGATGGTGGTCGGTGTCGAAGTACCGGGCGATGACGTCGGAGTAGACGAACTCGTCGCCGGGCTCGCCGCCGACGGCCTCGAACCCGACACTGAAGGTCGCGAGATCCTTCTGCCCCGCCTCGGCGAGCAGCGCGACGATCAGACTGGAGTCCAGCCCACCGGACAGCAACACGCCGACCGGGACATCGGCGACCATCCGGCGGCGCACCGCGAGGCGCAGCCGCTCGGCGATCGCGTCCTGCCAGTCACGGGCGGTCCAGTCCGCGTGCGCGGGATCGCGGGTGAAGCTGGGACGCCAGTACAGGTCGTCGGTCGAGGTGCCGTCCGGCTCCACCACCCGCACGGTCGCCGCGGGCAGCTTGCGCACCCCGGCCAGAATCGTGTGCGGTGCGGGCACCACGGAGTGGAACGACAGGTAGTGGTGAAAGGCGACCAGGTCGATGTCGGAGGAGACGCCGCCGCCGGCGAGCAGGGCCGGCAGGGTGGAGGCGAACCGCAGGCGCTCGCTGTTCCCGGTGAGGTAGAGCGGCTTGATGCCGAGCCGGTCCCGGGCGAGGATCAGCCGTCCGCTGTCCCGCTCGGCGATGGCGAAGGCGAACATCCCGGCGAAGTGGTCGACGCAGCGTCTCCCCCACCGGTGGTACGCCTTGCCGATCACCTCCGTGTCGGAGGTGGAGAAGAAGCGGTAGCCGGCCGCGATCAGCTCGTCACGCAGCTCCTGATAATTGTAGATGCACCCGTTGAACACCGTGGTCAGGCCGAGTTCGTTGTCCACCATGGGCTGGGCACCGCACTCGGACAAATCGATGATCTTCAGGCGACGGTGCCCGAACGCGACCGGGCCGGCGGACCATACTCCCACGCCGTCCGGGCCCCGCGGCACCATCGTCGCGGTCATCCGCACCACCGCGTCGACGTTCGCTCCCCGGCCGTCGAATCTCAGCTCGCCACTCAGCCCGCACATGTGCGCTCCCGTCGATCGATGAGGTCAGGCGAGATCCATTCCCCGAGGCTTCCTTCCCGGTACCGCAGCCGTTGACTACGACCTCACTTTCGAGGACGGAGATTTCACAACAGTGTCCGCGATGTTGCCAACTCCCTCGGTCGCCAACCCGCACGGAACCGCAGCGCATCCCGCACGGAACCGCAGCGCATCCCGCGACGGAAGACCGGGCCACCCTGGATCCGACTACGGAGAGTATCGGCCACGGAACGGTTGACGGCGGGGAATCACCGGCTAACGGCGGGGAATCCAGGTGTCCTTGGATCCCCCGCCCTGCGAGGAGTTGACGATCAGACTGCCGGGAGGCGCCACCCGGCTGAGCGCCGCGGGCACCACCCGCGGCTCCCGCCCGGCGTAGACAAAGACCCGCAGATCTACCGCGCAGGGTTCGAGATGGCTGTCATGCCAGGTCGGATGGGTCGACAGCGACACCAGTTCCTGGCCGATCCACTGCCGGGGATTGGCCAGGATCCGCTCGCGGACCTCGGTAAGCCGGTAGGGCTCGGCGTGCGGCCCGATGACCACGCCGGACCCGCCGTACCCGTCGACCGGTTTCACCACCAGTTGATCGAGGTTGTCCAGCACGTGTTCACACTGCTCCGGGTCGCCGCAGACATAGGTCGGCACGTCATCGAGCACCGGCTGCTCGCCCAGGTAGTAGGTGACCATCCGCGGGACGTAGGCGTAGACGACCTTGTCGTCACCCACCCCGTTACCCAGAGCGTTCGCTATGCCGACCCGGCGGGCCCGGATCGCGCGCAGCAGCGGGAGCCCCAGCGGGGTGCCGGCGGCTCCGAGGGCGCCGAACAGGTCGTCCTCGTCCATCCGGCGGTAGAGGACGTCGACGCGGCACCGCCGGGAGCCGTCGATCCGGTAGACGACGTCGTTGTCGTCGACCAGCAGATCCGCCGGTTCCACCAGCGCGACGCCCATCTTCTCGGCGAGCAGGGAATGCTCGAAGTACGCCGCGTCGGTCTTCCCGCCGGTCAGCACGGCCACCGCCGGGTCCCCCGTCGCCGCCGCCGGGGCCGCCGCGACCAGCGCCTCGTGCAGCAGGGCGGGTATGCCGTCCAGTCGCAGGATGCCGGCCGGCGGACCGAGCTCCGGCAGCACCGACTCGGCGAGCCGCCGGCCTTCCATGGCGTAGGCGATACCGGACGGCACGCGCAGGTTGTCCTCCAGCACCAGCCAGCCGCCGTCGCCGCCGCGGACCAGGTCGATGCCGGCGACGGTCACCCGGATGGCGTCCGGGCCGACGGCGCGACCGCCGTGGCGCAGGCTCGGCGCGTCGTTGACCACCCAGGCCGGCACGATCCCGTCGGCGACGGCCGCCCGCTCGCCGTAGATGTCGTGCAGGAACGCCTCCAGGGCCCGGACCCGCTGGCTCAGCCCGGTCGTCAGGGTCGTCCAGTCNTCGGCGGCGATGATCCGCGGGACCAGGTCGAACGGAAAGGGACGGCTGGCGGAGTCCCCCGAGGCCCGGAAGACGATCCCCCGGTCGTTCTGCTCGGCCTCGCGCGTCCCGACCCGTTCGTCGAGGATGCCCGGGCCGAGCCGTTCCAAGGTGCGCATGACGGCCCGGTACTGGGGACGGACCGCGCCGCGGGCGTCGACGATCTCGTCGTACCCGGTCGGCTGGTAGCGCTCGAGCAGCCGCGGCGCGATCTGGTCGGAGGCGGACACAGCGGGCGCGCTCCCCAGCGCGGCCGCCGCCCCCGCGGGCGGGACGTCGCGGGTCTCGGCCAGCACCAGATCCGCGACGTCGGTGAGCAGACCCCGACGGGCGAAGGCCCGGCGCTGGCGGTGCGCCGAGCTGCCCCGGCCGACGGCCTGTTCGGCCAGGTTGTCGATGAGCTCCCAGTCGTCGAACCGTTCGAGCTGCGGGCGGACCTCGGTGAGCAGCCGGCGCAGCATGGCCTGGGCCGGTATCGGGCCGGCACCGAGGATGTCGACAAGGTCGCCCTCCAGGCCGGACCGGGCCGCCCGCCAGGTCGCCGCGCGCAGCAGCTCCGCGCGTGGCGGCGGGGCCTGGCCGCCGGCCTCGATCTCCTCGATGGCCTGGCACACCAGCGCCCGGAACAGCCCGGCGATAAGGATGACGTTGTCGACGTCCGGGCAGGCATCGCAGATGCGCAGCTCGACGGTGGGCAGGTGGGCCGACGGGCGGACGTCGAAGTAGACCATCCCCGGGTCGCTGATCACCCCGGACTTGATCAGGTCTGCCACGAGCTGGTCGTACTCCGCGGCGGTCCGGAAGGACCCGGCGACCCCCGCGGTCGGCCAGCGCTGCCACACCAGCGTGCGCATGCTCGCGTAGCCGCTGTCGGCGCCCATCCAGAACGGCGAGCTGGCCGAGAGCGCCAGCAGCATCGGCAGCCACGGCGCGGTCCAGGCGACGACGGCCATCGCGAGGTCGCGGTCGGCCACGTCGACGTGCACTTGGGCGCCGCAGATGAGCTGCTCGCGCGCGACGATCTGGTAGTCCTCGGTCATCTGCTCGTAACGGTCGTCCCGGGAGACGTCGAGCAGATCCATGTCCACGATCGGCACGGTGCCCGCGGCGGCCGGCCCGAGCCCGAGCTCGCCGGTCACCTCCGCGAGTCGCCGCCGCAGATCGAGCAGGTTCGTCCGCAGCTCCAGCAGATCCGCCGTCGGCTGACTGTTCGTCTCGACAACCGATTTCAATAGCTCTGGAGAGAACGAGTCCCCGTCGAGTCGACGGAGGACCTCCTCGGCCCTGGGAACGAGCTGACGGGTAGTGAGATCGAGGATGTGAAATTCCTCCTCGACGCCGACGGCCACGATTCGTGCGTCGCTCATGGCGGGCTACGCTACGGCCGGCCGGTTACGCATGCGTGTCACAGATATGACCCGCCTCGGGAAGAATCCCGCGCTACTCGCCACGGACCTGCACCCCCACCCTTGTCATCGTCGGGTACCGGCCGCCACCCGACACCTCAACCCGACGCCTAGCCCGGCCCACCCGCGCGGCCACTCTCGTCCGACCCGTCCGTCCGGCCCGTCGGCCCTGCTGGTGGGGCCGACGGGCCCACCAGGGTCTCTACTATCCCGCCGGGCCTCGATAAAACGTGACGAAGCGTGCAGGGCGCGGCGTGTCCGATGCGGCGCGCGGTCGCCCGACCGGCTCACCGGCGGGAGGATCGACGGGTGTGGCGGGACGGACGGATGCGGCGGGACGGACGGATGCGGCGGGACGACGATCGGGCTGCTGCCGGGCCTGTCCCGGGACGAGGGAAACGACCATCTCACCGTCAGCCTCCCGACCGGGATGGGCGAGCTGCGCAACGGCCTGCTCGTCCGCGGCAGCGACGCGTTGGTCGCCGTCGGCGGAAGCTGGGGAACGCTCAGTGAGATCTCCTTCGCGCTCCGGACCGGGAAGACGGTGATCGGTCTCGACACCTGGGCCGTGGACACCCGGGATTCATCGCTGCCGACCGTCATCCCGGTCCAGGATGTTGACGATGTGGTGCCGCTCCTTCCAGCACACCTCAATGATGCCGGCCCTCGATGACGTCTACCGCTTGATGACGTCTACCGCTTTTTGTCCGACACGGTTATGACCCCCATCATAGGCGTTCCGAAGTTGCCGTTGGCGTCCTGGATGCCGCCCTCCGGCCCAGGTGCGACCGGCTGGTTGAAGTCATCCAGGTTCGAGTGGAAACGACAGCGGTGGAGGAAGGATCCCGCCTTGCGGAAAGTTGGGGTGAAACTTTCTCCCGGATCGAGCACCTCGTCGGTGCCCCGGTGGTCCGATGCCCGAGAGAAAGAGGCCGACATTCCGGAGTGCTGTGAAAGTTGTTGTGAACAGGGAGTTACCCTGTTCGCCGACGGCCAGCTCGCCATTGCGAGTTCCCGCCCATTGCGTGTCCCCGCGGCCGCGGCGCGGCCGTGGAACACCTCGTGAACCGTCCGGCGTATAGCGTCGAAGGCGCCGGACCCGACGGGTCCAGGCAGATCGGCCGGGTTCCGCCGGCCGCGGCCCGCGCACAGCCTGCGCACGGGGCCGGTGCAGGGAAGGATCGCGATGTTCTCGTTCGGGATACTGCCGGCCCTGGCGGGGCTCATGGCGGCGGCAATCGCCGCCGGGCTGTGGTGGTCGGCGGACTGGTGGGGGGCCGCCGCCGTGTCCGGCGCCCTGCTCGCCCTGGCCGTCCACGACGTCACGCAACGCCGGCACGCAATCCTGCGGAACTACCCGGTGTTCGGCCACCTCCGCTTCATGCTGGAGTCCATCCGGCCGGAGATCCAGCAGTACTTCATCGAACGCAACTACGACGGCCGCCCGTTCGACCGCGACATCCGGACGAGCATCTACGAACGCGCGAAGGGCATCCACAGCGACCAGGCGTTCGGCACCGAGCGCGATGTCAACGCGGTCGGCTACGAGTACCTGCTGCATTCGACGGTGCCACTGGCGGTTGCGCCNGGCACCCCNCCNCCCCNGGNGCGCATCGGCGGCCCGGNCTGCACCCAGCCGTATGACATGGCGCTGCTCAACATCTCGGCGATGAGCTTCGGAGCGTTATCGGGCAACGCCGTGCTCGCGATGAACCGCGGCGCGGCGGCGGGCGGTTTCGCCCATGACACCGGGGAGGGCGGTCTCACCGAGCATCACCTGCGCTACCACGCCGACCTCGTCTGGGAGATCGGCAGCGGCTACTTCGGTGCTCGCACGGCGGACGGCGACTTCGACCCGGCGCTGTTCAAGGACAAGGCGGCTCTTCCGTCGGTCCGGATGGTCGAGCTGAAGCTGAGCCAGGGCGCCAAGCCCGGCCTCGGCGGCATCCTGCCCGCGGCGAAGGTCAGCGCCGAGATCGCGCGGGCCCGCGGTGTCCCGGCCGGGGTGACCTGTGTCAGCCCGCCGGGACACCGGGTCTTCTCGACTCCGCGGGAACTGGTGCTGTTCATCGCCCGGATGCGGGAGCTCGCGGGTGGCAAGCCCACGGGATTCAAACTGTGTATGGGGCCCCGGCGGGAATTGCTCGCGATCTGCCGGGCGATGCTGGCCGAGGGGATCACCCCCGACTTCATCGTCGTCGACGGAGGTGAGGGCGGCACCGGCGCCGCGCCGCTGGAATACGAGGACCACGTCGGTACTCCGCTCACCGAGGGCCTGATGACGGTGCACAACGCACTCGTCGGCGTCGGCCTGCGAGACCAGGTCCGGATCGGGGTGAGCGGCAAGATTGCCACCGGGGTGGACATCGTCAAACGGCTCGCCCAGGGCGCCGACTACACCAACGCGGCCCGCGCGATGATGATGGCGGTCGGCTGTATCCAGGCGCAACGCTGTCACACCAACACCTGCCCGGTCGGGGTGGCCACCCAGGATCCGCGCCGCGCCCGCGCGGTGGACGTCGCGGACAAGGGCGAGCGGGTGCGCCGCTACCAGCAGGCCGCGGTGGCCCAGGCGGTACAGATGATCGCCTCGCTGGGCTGCGCCGGTCCCGAACAGCTGCATCCGGGGATGCTGATGCGCCGGGTCACCCACACCGACACCCGTAGCTACGCCGAGCTGTACGAGTGGCTCGAACCCGGGGAACTGCTCGTCGAGCCGCCGGCGGACTGGGCCGCGGACTGGGCTGCGGCCGACCCGGACCGCTTTCGCCCCTGATCCAGGGGTACCACGACGCTCTTCGGGAAAAGCTCTTCGGGAAAAGCTCGTGCGGGAAATGGCCGCGCGCTTCTCATCCAGACAGGAAGGACCGGAGGATGCCAGCAATCACGCCATGTCTGTGGTTCGACACTCAGGGCGAGGAGGCGGCCAGGTTCTACACGTCGATCTTCCCGAACTCGCGGATCGTCGACATCACCCGCTACGGCCCGGCCGGGCCCCGTCCCGAGGGCACGGTCATGACCGTCCGGTTTGAACTGGATGGCCAGGAGTACGTCGCGCTGAACGGCGGACCCGAGTTCACCTTCTCGGAGGGGATCTCGCTGCAGGTCGGCTGCGGTTCCCAGGCCGAGATCGACGAGTACTGGGACCGGCTGACCGACGGTGGCGAGGCAGGACCGTGTGGGTGGCTCAAGGACCGGTACGGGCTGTCCTGGCAGATCGTGCCCACGGCCCTGTCTGAGCTCCTTGACGATCCCGACCCGGGCCGGTCCCAGCGGGCGATGCAGGCGATGCTGAAGATGTCGAAGCTCGACATCGAGGAGTTGCGCCGGGCCGCCGACGAGGCGTGAGGCCCGGCGACGGACGCAACGGGCGCCGCGCTCAGGGCACGGGCGCCGTGCTCAGGGCACGGGCGCCGCGCTCAGGGCACGGGCGCCGCGCTCAGGGCACGCTGGCGAGACGACGCCGGGCGGCCAAGGCCACGGCGATGCCGCAGGTCAGGGCGACGAGCAGGACGATCGGCCCCTGCCGGACGAACCAGGGGGCGACCTGCGGGTGATCGACGAACAACAGCTCGCAGTGCGGCAGGGCCAGGAACGAGCCGACCACGGTGACCGCCCCGAGCACCCGTCGCGGCGCCTGCCCGGTCAGGCCGAGGAGCACGGCGCCCCAGGTGAGATACCAGGGATAGAGGACGGGTCCGAGCAGGGCCAGGCTGAGTAGTGCCAGCCCGGCGGTGGCATGCGGTTCGCGGTCGCGGACGGTCGCCAGCAGCCAGACGAAGATCCCGGCGGCGACGGCCACGCCCGCGGCCCGGGTGGGTCCCACCAGATCCTCGAAGCGCATCGCCGATCCGGCCATCCTCGCCAGGGCGGACAGAAGATCGGCGAGGCAGGTGGTCGGGGCGTAGAGGGTCAGTCCGGCGGCCGGTGTCCGCGCGGCGCGCAGCCATCCGAAGCCGTCGGGTACCAGACTCGAGAGCACCACGACGACGCTCGCCACGACGGCGAGGTCCCGCCCAGCGACGGCGGCGGCGCGACGGAGCCGGGATGAACGCCGACCCGATCCGACCGAGGCTGCGGTCGCGGCGGTAGCGGCACTCACCGCCGCGACCGACCGCCAGACCAGCACCACCACGACGACCAGGGCCGCGGGCCACTTCACCAGCGCGGCCGCGGTGATGAGGACGAGACCGAGCACCGGCCTGCCGCGGTACACCGCCGTCAGGCCGCTGGCAAGCAGCGCCAGCAGGATGGCCTCAAGATGGATCGCGCCGACGAGCTGCAGCAGCACGATCGGACTACCCGCGCAGAACGCCAGCGCCCAGGGCCGTCGCGCCGCGGAGGACACCCGCACCACGCACACCGCCATCACGACGACGCTCGCCCCCGCGACGATCCGGTGCAGCAGGACCGCGCGCAGGACGTCACCGCCCGCAAGCGCGGTCACCAGCCGGAAGTAGCCGAGGGCGACCGGCCCGTAGGGCGACAGCGATGATCTCCAGATCGGATCGACGGCTAGCAGGATGGGACGGGCGCCGAGCGCGGTGGGCCNGGCGGCGTAGGGGTCGAGCCCGGCGGCGAGCATCGTCCCCTGCGCGGTGTAGCAGTAGACGTCGAGGCTGAGGATCGGCGGGCCGAGCAGCACCGGAACGGCCCAGAAGCCGATGACGAGGCCTATCCGCGGGACCGACAGGTCGCCGTGGTGCGCGCGCTGGCACAACCGGAACCATGCGCCGACGAGCAACGCCACCCCGATGATCATAAAAGCGGGTAGCGGAGAGGGGCGGTCGAACGGCACCGGGTCGAGCAGCCCGAACCAGCGTGACGGGGTCACAACTCCGGGCTGCAGGGCCAGTCGCCCCGCCACCAGCACCACCAGCACCGATCCGGCGGTCCCACATCCCGCGAGCAGGACGATACCTCCGTCGAGGCGTCCGCCGACGCCCCTACCGGGGCGCGACGAACAGCGTCGAGCAGGATCGCCCGGTCGGGCGGTTCCGTGCGGCGCGGCGCACTCTATCTCGTCCATTCCGGTATAAAGCCTGACGTTTCTACATCGCCAACAGGCAGCGCGCCCGGGAGCACCCGGTGAACAATACCTGTCCTGTATGGATGTCGGAGCCCACGGGCGCCGGCCCGGCCCGCGGTGTCCTGCCTCGGCGCCGGGCGGCTACCGGCGGCTACCGGCGGATGGCGCCGGGNTGAACGGCGGNTGGTGGCTGCCGGGCTCCCTGCTGGCGGACCGCCTCGGGGTGCTATGCCGAACGCATGCGGCAAGCGAGAACCATGGGCCCGGCAACCGTTACCGCCTGCCCCAACGGGGAGACGGCAGGCCCGGGACCGGTGCCGGTCGCCTCGGCGCGACCGACGGCGCCCGTCGTGACCACGGGCGTCGTCGCCGCGCTGGTGGTGCTCGCGGTGATGATCGCACCGCAGCCGCAGACCGACTTCGCTGTCTACCGGCTGGGGGGGCAGGCTGTCTGGGACGGGTCCGCCCTTTACCAGGTGCGTACGGCGGCCGGCCTGCCCTTCACCTACCCACCGATCGCGGCGGTGCTGTTCACGCCGTTCGCCGCCATCCCCCTGGGGGNGGCTGAGGTCGTCTGGGCCGCGCTGACCGTCGCGGCACTCATCCTGCTGCTGTCCAGGCTGCGAGCCTGGCTCATCCCGCCGACCGACACCGCGCGGGCCGCCGGGGTCGGGCGGGCACTGGGCTCGCGCTGGGCGCCGCCGCTGCTGCTGGTGGCGGCGCTCGCGACGGAACCGGTTCGCAGCACCATCATCTTCGGGCAGGTCAACATCCTGCTGATGCTGGCGGTCTGGCTCGATGCCGGGCCCGGACGGCGGTCCACACCGTTCGCCCGACTGCCACCCGGTGCTCTCACAGGTCTCGCCGCGGCGGTGAAACTGACTCCGTTGATCTTCGTGGCCTACCTGTGGCTGGCCGGCCGGCGCCGGGTGGCGATCGCAGCGGCGGGGNCGNTTNTCGCGGCCCNTGCCGTGGCGTTCGCGCTGGCACCCGCGGCGTCCCGCGCCTACTGGGGCGGGGTGTTCGCGGATCCGGGCCGGATCGGCTCGGTCACGTACGCCGGCAACCAGTCGCTGTCCGGCGCGATGACCCGGATCTGGGGAGACGGCGCGTCGGTCGTCCAGATCCACCGGCTGGTGGTGGCCGCGGTCGCCGTCGCCGGGCTGGTGCTCGCGGTGCGGCTGCACCGGCGCGGGGAGCCCGTCGCGGGCCTGCTCGCCTGTGCGGTCACCGGACTGCTGGTCTCGCCGATCTCGTGGAGTCACCACTGGGTGTGGGCGGTGCCGACGCTGCTCTGGCTCGCCACCCACGCCACCNACGGCACCGACGGCACCGACGGCACCGACGGCCGAGCCTCACGCCGGTACGTCGGAGCGGCGCTCGCCGGCTACGTGTTGTTCGTGGCCTCCCCCGTCTGGTGGATCACGCCACACGACCAGAACTGGCCGCACCGCCGCGACCCGACCATCCTCCTCACGAACGCCTACGTGATCGCCGGTGTCGTACTCCTGGTCACCCTGGCGCGCGTCGCAGGCCGCCGGGACCTGTACCGCCCATCACGGAGAATGCGACATCCGGACCTGGTGCGCCGGGGCGTCAGGGGCTAGGTGGGCCCGGGATGCGTGGCAGGTCGGGCCGGGCGAGATCGGGCCGGGCGGGATCGGGGAGGGTGAGCTCGGTCGGGCCGAATCGGTCGGTGAGGAAGCGGCTGTGCGCGAGCAACTGGGCCGTGTCGCCGCGGGCGGCCGCCTCGGTGACCTCACGCATCCCACCGGCGAGCAGGGCCAGCGTCGCCAGCAGGACATCGCGGGGGGTACGGCCGTCGGGCAGCCGGTGGGTCTCGGCGTAGGCCCGCGGCAGCCCCAGATAGGTCTCCACCGCGGTGGGCAGGTAATCGGCGACCGTCCGCTCGACGGCGAACGTCTCCGGCGAGCCGGGACGCAGCAGGTGCGGGGTGTCCAGGACCTGCCGCAGCGCNCCGATGACCTCCTCGGCGGCGGCGACGAGTGCCCGGTCGTCCGGTGCCCGGTCGATCAGGGCCCGGTACTGGGCCTCGACCGTCGCCCGCAGATCATCCACGTCGATCCCACCGCCCGCGACCGCGGCGCGGCGCGGCGGTGCGACCAAGGCGCCGATCGCGTAGAGCGCCGCGACGACCGGCGGCCAGAACGGCCAGTCCACCAGGCCCGCGGCACTCGCGCCGGCGCCGGCGAGCGCGCATGTGCAGCCGGCGATGTTCTTGGCCGAACCGAACCAGGTGAGGATCCACTGTCCCCGGCCGGGGATCGGCGCCGACGGGGGTGGTGCCGGGCGCGGGAGCCGCGGTGGACGCGGCGTCGGCGGTTCACTGGTAGCCACGGATGTCCTTGAACGCGTCCGCCAGCGACGAGGTACGGGCGTCGAACACCGCGCCACCGGTGTCGGCGGAGATATCCCGCAGCGCCGCCGGGTCGGCCTCCCCGAAGGCGATCGTGAAGGTACGCACGGCACGCGCGGCCGCCGGCAGCCGCTGATAGGAGGAGCGGAAGTCGGCGGCCGAGATACCGGAGTTGTTCTCCCCGTCGGTCATCAGGACGATCGACGTGAGGTAGCCGGGGTCGGCCTCAACGGCCGCGCCGGCAGCCCGGTAGCCGGCCTCCAGCGCCGAGTAGATCGCGGTGCCGTCCTGGAGCCGCAGGCCGTCCACGAACGTGTTGACGCCCGCCAGATCCGCGGAGCCCGGCCGCGGGTCGTTCACGGCGAAGTCCACGGGGTCGTTGGCCCGGCCGGCGAAGGTGATCATCGTGATCTTCTCGCGACCCCGGAACCGGGCGAACCTGCCGGACAACGTGTCGTCCGCACCGGTGAGTCCGCGCAGCGCCGCCTGGAGCGCCGCTATCCGTGATCCGGCCATCGACCCGGACACGTCGAGCAGGAAGATGGCGTGGCTGGGCCGCCGGAACCGGTCGAGGTAGGCGGACAGCAGCTGGTCGGCGACCTGCCGGCTCGCCGGGAAGGGCAGCTCGGTGAGCGTCCGCGTCGGGAACCGGGCGTCCAACGCCACCCCGGGCAGGGCCGGCCGGCGGCTCGTGGCAGTCTGCAGCCGGTGCTGCGTCCGCGGCAGGCGCAGCCAGCTGACGACCCGGTCATAGAGATCACGCTTGTCCGGCCGCAGCAGCAGGAGAGGGTAGTCGGAGGTGACGATCCCGTCCCGGGGATAGATCAACTCCAATGGTTCGCGCAGCCGGTGCCCGGCGTTCAGGGCCAGCAGCACCGACTCATAGTTGATCATGCCGCCGAGAGTGTCCTGGGAACGGGCGTAGGCGTCGGTCAGGAAACCGGAACTGCCCGCGGTCAGTGCCTGGCCAGAGAAGAACGAGGTCAGCTGGGCAGGTCTGATGTCCTGCGGGCGCAGCGCGTCCGAGGTGCCGGCGAGTGCCGCCGCCACCCCGACCAGGGCGGAGAAACCCGAGTTCGACGCCGCGGGATTCGTCATGGCGTAGGAGAGCTGGCCGGCCGCCACCTTCGCGGCGATGTCGGCCCAGGTCACGTTGGGGTTGCCGGTCCAGCCGAACTGCCGGGCCAGGCTGCGTCGGACCCCGAACACCACCGGTGACAGCATGATCGACGATCGCGCGGCTACGGACGTCGCGCCGTTCGGCAGCAGTCGCAGGTACCGGTCGGAGGCGAACCAGGCGGCGTCGGCCTGGGCGGTGCCCCTGGTAATCGCGTCGGCGCCGTCCAGGGTGCCGGTGTAGCTCAGCCGCAGGGTGACGCCGGTCGCCCGGGTGAGATCGGGAAGCAGCGGCTGGATGTCCTGGAGTTCGGAGCCGGCGAGGACGGTGAGTTCGCCTGCGGACCCGCCGGTGCCGGACCCGCCGGTGCCGGACCCGCCGGTGCCGGACCCGTCCGCCGGTCCCGGGCCTCCGCCCGAGCAGGCGGCCACGAGCAGCACCGTCAGGAGACACGCGAGCAGGGCCGCGGGCGGCCGTCGGTTCACCGGCCGCCGCCCGGCAGCGTCAGCTCGCCACCGCCGTCGGGGTACGAGCCGAGCTCGCCGATCTCGCCCGCGGCCGACCGGTCCAGGTAGGCGGTGGCCCTGCCGATCTCGGTGGACAGCGCGTCCACCGTCGTCCGCATGGTGTCCAGCGCGGCGGCGCGGTAGTCGTCGATGGCGTCGATGGTGGCGTAAATGTTCGCGAAGGCCTGCTGGAGGGTCCGCAGCGAGACGGTCGCCGAGGACGCCTGCCGGTGCACGTCGGCGCTCTGCCGGCGCAACAGCTCCGACGTGCCAGAAATGATCTTCTCGGTGGTGCTGTTCAGGGCCGAGATCTGGTCAAGGACCAGCTTCTGGTCGGCCAGCGCCTGGGCGACGATCACCGCGGTGCGCAGGGCCGACACGGTCGTGGTGCTCGCCCGGTCCACACCCTTGATGAGTTCGAGGTTGTTGCGCCGGAGCAGGTCCAACGCAAGGTAGCCCTGTGCGCCGACGGCAAGCTGGGTAAGCAGGTCCTGGTGCTTCTGGCGGACGTAGAACAGCACGTCCCGGCGAAGCTCCTCAGCCCGGTCCGGATCGGCGCCCGCGAGCGCCGCGATCCCCGTTTCGAGCTCACCGTCGAGTCTGCCGGCGAGGTAGGCATACTCCCGCAGCCGGCCGATCGCCACCCACAGGTTCTGCTTCTCCTGCTCGATGGCGGCGTTGTCCCGGCGCAGCTCCTCCTGACCGTGCTGCAGGGCGCGCAGGATCCCGTCCAGATGGGCCTGCGACGACCGGTAGGACGCGAAGTAGTCCCGCAGCCGGTTGCCGAAGGGGAGCACGCCGAGCAGCTTTCTGGGGGCGTCGAGATTCTGCCGGGAGGGGTCGAGGTCCGCCACGACCCGGCGCAGCTCGACCAGGGACTTCGACACCGCCGAGGTCTGGTCGAAGGGCCCGGAGTTCATCGCCCGGGTGGGCTTGTCGAGCAACCGGTTGGACACCGACGCCGATTCCCGGATCTCCTTCTCCCCCAGCCGGTGCACGGCGGCGACCTTCGACGCGAACGCCGGCGAGTGGGCATCGATGGACAGCAGCGTGCGCGCGAACGTGCCAGCCTGCTCGTCCAGTCGGGCCACGGCGTCCGGATCGATCGGAACGGCCGGTTCGGCCCGGTCAAGGGGCACCGGTGCCACCGGCTCGGGCGGGGTCAGCACCAGGCCGCCGGGTGACGTATTGCCAGGTGCCGTATTCCGGTCGGCGGCCGGCGGTTGCGTGGTCAACCGGGTCTCCCCTGCGCCTGGTTCACAATCTTGTCAATCATGCGTTCCTCGATGGCGGCGGTGGGCGGTTCCACCACGTCGACCAGTGACGGCGGCGGCGCGAGACCCCGTTCGGTGGCCAGGCGGCGGCCGTACGCGGCATCCGCGGTACGAAACCCGTGCTGAGCCGCGAGACGCTGCAGCTGCGGGTCGGTGGCAAGCAGCCGCCCGGCGGCATCGCCATCGGCGGTCAGCGGTACCACCGTGTGCTTCGCGTAGATCGTTGGCTCCGGGTACATGAGGACCATGTCGGGGCTGATGGAGCCGTCCTTCGCGAGCTGGCGGGCGACGAACTGCGCCTCGTAGATCATGGCCATCGGCGTCTTCCCCATCCCGATGGTGAGGAAGTCGTCGAAGGGTTCCTGGGTGGACTGCTCGACATAGCCCTGCTTGACGAACAGCGGTGCGCAGCGGGCGGCCACCCGATCCGCCGCGGCGCTGTCGGCGACGACGTTACCGCCGTTCTCGACATAGCTGGCGATCGCCAGGTACAGCGCCGCGGAGTTCGACGTCCGCACATCCGTCGAACTGATGAGCACGGACTTGCCGGTCTCGAAAGCGGTGTTCCCCGGCAGGTCCGACCAGCGGGTGTTCTTATCGACCAGATCGAGGTAGCCGCGCATGTTCAGGACGCGGTGGCCGCCGTCCATCCGCACGACCCCGGCGTTCTGCAGCAGTGACGCGATCGGCTGGAAGGTGGCGATCGCCATCGGGCTGAAGAAGGGGACGTAGGACTTCGTCACCTTCCTGGCGGCCCTGATCCGGTCGGCCTGCGGCGCATCGGCCGGAAAGGCCAGGTCATATGGGGTCAGATCGCGGCTGGTGGCGATCTCCCTGGAGCCCGCGGTATCGACCTGCAGCCGGTAGCCGAGCTCCGCGAGCCGGGCGCCCACCGCGGGGTCCGCGAAGAAGTCCCGCTTCTCCGAACCGGCCAGGACCCGGACGGTCCGCACGTTGCCATCGGGCGGACCGCCGCCGGCGTCGCCCCCCAGCCGGGGGACCACGATCAGGGCCACCACCGCAATCACGAGCAGACCGGCCAGCAGGAGCCCGACGGTCCTGCCCCGCTGCGCCGAACGCACCAGCCCTCCGCCCGAATCCCCCGATTGACCCCTCTGCCCCCATAATGGTAGATCCTGGCGACACGTTCTCGACGTTCAACCCACGCGACCGTTTCCTGGTGACCGGTGGATCGCCGCGGCGCCCGTCCGTGGGAGACGAGGGGGTGCCAACTGTCGCTCGTCCAGTAGTCATTGGCGCTCTATAGTGAGCTATGATGGTCATGTGAACCTCAAGGAGTGGGCCGAGTCGCAGGGTGTGGCGT
>NZ_JPHT01000024.1:0-78921 GCF_000733325.1 Frankia sp. Allo2 | reverse complement strand
GAGTACGAGGTCGTCGGGTTGTGCCCGCCGGGCGGCGGGGGGCAGGTCATCGCCGACGGGGTCGTGGACCGGGACGGCACGCTGCCGGTCAACCCCTCCGGGGGGTTGAAGGCCAAGGGTCATCCGGTTGGTGCCACCGGGGTGTCCCAGCATGTGATGGCGGTCCTGCAGCTCACCGGCNCCGCCGGGGCGATGCAGATCCCCGGGGCCACCGTCGCCGGGGTGTTCAACATGGGTGGCCTGGCGGTCGCCAACTATGCGAGTGTCCTGGAGCGTGTGCGATGAGTGATCTCACCGGGAAAAGTGACCTGACCCTGAAGGCGGTGTTCGTCGACGCGTTGGACCGGTTCGGTGCGCGTCCCGCCCTGCACTATCAGGGGCGGACCTACGGGTACGGCGAGATCGTGGCCGCGGCGAACCAGCTCGCGCACCGGCTGCGTGCGGCGGGGGNGGGGCCGGGGGNGTCGGTGGCGTTGATGATGTCCAACCGGCCCGAGTACATCGTCGCGGATCAGGCGATCCTGCGGTGTGGCGCGGTCAAGGTGGCGCTCAACGACATGCTGTCGGCCAGCGAGATCGACTACATTCTGCGGGACAGCGAGGCCCGGGTCGTCCTCGCCGATGCGGGGATGCTCCCGGCTGCGCTGCACTCCGCGCCGCCCCTGTTGGAGACGGTCATCGCCGTCGCCGACCCGGACGACTGCCCGGGCGGGGTGGTGGCGTGGCACGACGCGCTGGCCGGGCAGCCGACCACCGTGCCGGAGGTCGACCCGACACCCACCGACCCGGGGTTGATCGTCTATACCGGGGGTACGACCGGTCTGCCCAAAGGGGTGATGCACACCCAGCGGAATCTCGCGCTCAATCTGTTCTCGCACGTGATGGAGATGGGGCTGCTCGACGACGAGGTGCTGCTGTTGATGTCGCCGCTGCCGCACAGCGCGGGTTTCCTGCTGCAGGCCGGGATGCTCAAGGGGGCCCGGCACTTCCTGGAGACCAGGTTCGACCCGGAGCTGGTGCTTGAGCGGATCACCGCCGACCGGGTGACCTTCACGTTCATGGTGCCTACCATGATCTACCGGGTGCTTGACCGGGCGGCGGGCCGCGCGTTGGACCTCAGCTCGCTGCGGACCATCCTGTACGGTGCCGCGCCGATCACCCGGGAGCGGCTGGAGCAGGGCCTGGAGGTGCTCGGCCCGGTGTTCATGCAGCTGTACGGGCAGTCGGAGGCGCCGAACTTCATCACCCGTCTTCGCCGTGAGGATCATCGTCTTGATCCTGACGGGGAGCATCGGCTGGCCAGCTGTGGTCAGCCGGTCGTCATGGCCACGGTCAGGGTGGTCGACGAGGCTGGCCGGGAGCTGCCCCGCGGTCAGGTCGGGGAGATCGTCGCCGCCACGCCGTACACGATGGTGGGGTATCGGGGCCGGCCCGAGCAGACCGCCAAGGCGCTGCGGGACGGGTGGTTGCATACTGGGGATATCGGGCGGATGGATGCCGAGGGGTACGTCTATCTGCTGGACCGCAAGAACGATATGATCATCACCGGTGGGATGAACGTGTACAGCACGGAGGTGGAGAACGCGGCGGCGGCCTGTCCTGGGGTTGGGCAGGTCGCGGTCGTCGGGGTGCCGCATCCGGACTGGGGTGAGGCGGTCGTGGCGTTCGTCGTGCCCGATGATACCGGTGCGTTCGACGAGGCCAAGCTGCTGGCGCACTGTCGGGTCGAGCTTGCCCGGTACAAGCAGCCCAAGGCCGTGCGGGTCGTCGAGGCCCTGCCGACCACCGTGTACGGCAAGCTGGACAAGAAGGCGCTGCGGGCCGGCTGGCCCGGTTGGTGACGCCCAAAGTGTTGCGGCCTGGGCGGCCAGTGCGAAAATCAGCCCGAGGGTGTGTGAGTATCGTCACGAACGCGTGGCAGGGGAGCCGGGCGGGGAGCCCTCGGAAGCGAGGCGAGCTGGATGGACACCAAGGCACGTCCCACGCTGGCCGTGTCCACGAAGTTTCAGGCACCCACCTATGACACCCAGCTGGTCGGCCGGGACCGGCTTCTCGACGTGTTGCGAGATGGCCGGGCCCGGCGGCTGGCTTTGATCCACGCGCCGGCCGGGTTCGGGAAGACCACGCTGGCGGTGCAGTGGCAGCGGGTGCTGCGCGCCGAGGGGGTGCCGGTGGCGTGGCTGAGCCTCGACCGGGACGACAACGACGCGGTGTGGTTCCTCAGCCATCTCATCGAAGCGGTGCGCCGGGTCGAACCGACCCTGGGCGGTGACCTGGTCGAGGTGCTGGAGGGGCATTCCGACGACGCGCAGCGGTATGTGCTCACCGAGCTGGTCAACCAGCTTGCCGAGCATCGGCGGCCATTGGCGATCGTGCTCGACGACTGGCATCTCATCGACGCCCCGCAGGCTGTTGCCGCGTTGGAGTTCCTGCTGGAAGCGGGTCCGGCCAACCTGCATCTGATCGTCACCAGCCGGACCCGGTCGCCGGCCGTGGGCCGGTTGAAGGTGCGTAACCAGGTGACGGAGATCGACGCCACGCAGCTGCGGTTCGACCATCGGGAATCCGCGGCCTTCCTGCTTGAGCTCAACGAGTTGGATCTCGACAGCACGGACGTGCATCGGCTGTGGTCGAGTACCGATGGCTGGGTCGCCGCGTTGCAGCTGGCGACCCTGTCGCTGCGTGACAGCGCCGACCCGTCGGCGTTGATCCGCGGTTTCTCCGGGCGGCATCACTCCCTGGGTGACTATCTCGCCGAGAACGTGTTCGATGCGCTGCCCGCGGATCTGCTCGACTTCCTGCTCACGACTTCCGTCTGTGATCGGCTCTGCGGTGATCTGGCGGCGGCGGTGAGTGGGCAGCGGCGGGGGCAGGCGCTGTTGGAGGAGCTGGAACGGCGGGACTTGTTCCTGCGGCCGCTCGACGACAATCGGGAGTGGTTTCGCTACCACCATCTGTTCGTGGGTTACCTGCGCCGCCGCCTGGAGCGTGATCATGCGGATCGGGTGGTGACCCTGCACCGGACCGCGTCGGCCTGGTTCGCTGATCACGGTCTGCTCGGTGAGGCGGTCACCCATGCCCTGGCCGCCGGTAACGACGCCGGGGCGGTGGACCTGGTGGAGCGGCAGGCCATGCACCTGGTGGAGCACAGCCGGATGGCCGTCCTGCTCAGCCTGGTCAACAAGTTGCCGTCGGCGCTGCTGCCCGGCCGGTCGCGGCTGCAGATCGCGATCGCCTGGGCCAACTGTCTGCTGCAACGGGCGCAGCCCGCGCAGGTCGCGCTCGACCACGTGCGTGCCGCCCTGACACCCGACGACACCAGCGACACCGGTAAGGACATCCTCGGCGAGGCCGATGTCGTCCAGGCCTGCATCGACGTCTATGGTGACCGGATCTACCGCGCCGCTGACCTGATCGCCCCCTACATTGCGAAGAACTCCGGCTACCGGCCGTGGCTGGTCGCAGTGTCGTCCAACATCCGGACCTTCGTCGACATCCACACCTTCGCCTACGACACCGCGCAGGCGCGGCAGCGGTGGGCCAATGCCTTCCACGACACCACCCGCGGGCCTTTCGCCGGCGTGTACGGGCGCTGCTTCGCCGGACTCGCGGCGTTCGCCCAGCTTGACCTGGTGACCGCCGAACGCCTGTACCGGGAAGCCGTGGCCCTCGCCCGCGAAGCCGCCGGGCCGCGCTCGCACGCCGCCCGGCTGGCCGGCGCGCTGCTGGGCCGGCTGTACTACGAGCGGGGCGACATCGACGCCGCCGAGCGGCTGCTGGAGGAGTGCCACGAGCTCGGTGCCGAAAGCGGCGTCGCCGATCTCATGATCGCCACCTACTCCACGCTGGCCCGCATCAAGACCCTGCGCGGTGAGATCGAGGACGTCTGGCACCTGCTCGACGAGGGCAGCGAGGCGGCGAGCCAGCTCGTCCTGCCTCGGTTGTCGGCCGCCGTCGATCACGAACGCCTGCGGCTGCACCTGGCCCGTGGGGACCTCGGGCGCGCCCAGAACGTGCTCGCCCGCCAAAGCGACGACGTCGCCCGCGGCGGCGACGGCATCGCCATGGCCACCCGCCACTACCAGCTCGCGATGCGCGCGCGGGTCATGGCCGCCCAGGCCGACTACGACGGTGCCCTGCGGCTGCTGTCCCAGATGCACCAGGAGAGCAGCTCCGTGGCCTGGCGGTACGCCGAAACGGCCACGCGTATCGACCTCGCGGTGGTGCACTCGCTGACCGGCGACACCGACACCGCGCTGCGCACCCTCGTGCCCGCCGTCGTCGCCGGGGCCCGCTGCGGTCTGGTGCGCACCGTTACCGACGCCGGCCCGGAACTCCTGAAGATCATTGGCGAGCTGCGGGACGCGAGCCGGTGCCGCCGGTGGCCGGTGGAGTTGCCCACCGTGCCCTCCGACTACCTGTCCAAGCTGCTCGCCACGGCCCACGCGGACGCGGAACGGGCGGCGATCCCCATCATCGATCGCCCGGCCGAGCGGAACCCCGCTCCCGAAGAGCCGCTCAACGCCCGCGAGATCGACATCCTCCGTCTGCTGGACCGCGGACTGTCGAACAAGGAAATCGCGCGTAACCTCGGTCTGACCATCAACACCGTCAAGTGGTATCTCAAGAGCATCTACACCAAGCTCGGGGTCGCTCGGCGCGGGGAATCGGTCTCGGAGGCCCGCCGGCGCCGGATCCTGGCCTGAATGCCCTGGTGGCCCTGAACGCCCTGGTAGCGGGTGCCGCTTCCACGACGGGGAGGACAGCGATGCCTGACACCCGGCTCAGCGAGGAGCAGGAAGCCCTGCGCAAGGCCGTGGAGGCGTTCGCCCGCGAGGTGGTCGCCCCCGGGGCGGCGCGGCACGACGAGGAGAAGACGTTCCCGTACGAGGTCGTCGCGCAGATGGCCGACATGGGCCTGTTCGGTCTGCCGTTCCCGGCGGAGTACGGCGGGCAGGGCGCCGACTTCTTCGCCCTCTGCCTGGCCATCGAGGAGCTGGCCCGGGNCGACTCAGCGGTGGCGATCACGCTGGAGGCCGGGGTTGGCCTCGGCGCGATGCCGATCTACCGGTTCGGCACGCCGGCGCAGCGGGAGGAGTGGCTGCCGTCGCTCGCCAGCGGGCGGGCGTTGGCCGCGTTCGGGCTGACCGAACCAGACGCGGGCAGCGACGCTGGCGGCACCCGCACCACCGCCCGGCTCGACGGCGGCGACTGGATTATCAACGGCTCGAAGGCCTTCATCACCAACTCGGGTACCGACATCACCCGGCTCGTCACCGTCACCGCTGTCACGGGGCGGACCCCGGCCGGACACAAGGAGATCTCGTCCGTCCTGGTGCCGGTGCCCNCCCCCGGCTTCACCGCCGGTCCGGCCTATTCGAAGGTCGGCTGGCATGCCTCCGACACCCATCCGCTGACCTTCGACGACGTGCGGGTGCCCGCGGAGAATCTGCTCGGTGCGCGCGGCCGCGGCTTTGCGAACTTCCTGCAGATCCTGGACGAGGGCCGGATCGCGATTTCCGCGCTGGCCGTCGGGCTGGCGCAGGCCTGCGTGGACGAGAGCGTGAAATACGCGAAGCAGCGGGAGGCATTCGGCGCGCCGATCGGCCGCAACCAGGCAATCGCCTTCAAGATTGCCGAGATGGAGGCGCGGACGTACGTGGCCCGTGCCGCCTACTACGACGCGGCCTCCCGGATGCTCGCCGGCCTGCCCGTCAAGAAGGAGGCGGCGATGGCGAAGCTGTTCTCCTCGGAGGCGGCGGTGACGAATGCCCGCGAGGCCACGCAGATCCACGGCGGCTACGGGTTCATGAACGAATACCCGGTCGCCCGGCACTGGCGGGACGCCAAGATCCTGGAGATCGGCGAGGGCACCAGCGAGGTCCAGAAGATGCTGATCGCGCGCGAACTGGGTCTGTAGGTCACGAGGCTCGCGAGAACACCGCCGGCACCCCGCGAAAGATCATCAGCGGGTGGCGGCCGGCCCGGGTGCCGGGCGCCGCGCTCCCGCGGCGAGCAGGGCGGCCAGGCCGAGCCGGTGCAGCAGGTCCGCCAGCTGCGGCCGACTCATCGTCACCGCGCTGTAGGGGGTGGAGTTCAGCAGGCCGAAGGTGGCGTGGACGGCGGCGCGGGCGGTGCCCTCGGCGAGTTCGGGGCTGCGGGCGCGCAGCTGGGCGACCCAGAGCTCGACGTAGCCGCGTTGCAGCCGGCGCACGGTGCGCGCGTCGGCCGGGTTCATACTGGTCAGGTCGCGATCATGGATACGGATCAGTTCGGGTGAGTCGAGAGCGAAGGAGACGTGCCAGCGCACGAGCGCGTCCAGCGTGCCGTCCGGACTGGGCGTGCCGTCCGGACTGGGCGTGCCGTCCGGACTGGGCGCCGCGGCCGCGCGACGGGTGCCCTCGGCGAGCAGGCGTTCACTGATGCCGATCAGCAGTTCGCCGAGGATCGCCTGCTTACTCGGGAAATGCTTGTACAACGCCGGCCCGGAGACGCCCGCGGCCCGGCCAATGTCGTTGATGCTCACCCCGTGGTACCCGCGCTCGGCCATCAACCGGGCCGCGGCGGCGAGGATACGCTCCCGGCGCGATCCTGCTGGCGGCGGTTTTTCGAGGCTGAAGGACACGGTCGGCACATTACCGCCTTCCGGGACAGCCGGTGCCCGCCTGGTTAATACTGGCTAACCCAGGTTTTCAGTCGTCCGGCCCGGTGCGCGCCGGTCCACGCGGGGCCGCGGCCCCGCGCTCCACCGGCGCGAACAGGACGATCAACGGCGCCAGGAAGAGCGCGGGCAGGATCACCCACAGCGGTCGCCCGGCCCACCAGGTCGCGGTCGGTTCGTCGGGCATCGGCAGCCCGACCGCCCGCATCGTGACCATCGCGAGCAGCAGGGCCGTCATGTGCCACAGGAACACGGTCATGATCACGGCGTTGCCCGTGACGACCGCCGTCCACGGCCGGCGCCGGGCCAGCATCCGGTTCAGGGCGGGTGCGGCGAGCAGGATCAGACCGAGCTGGAAGACGGCGAGCACGGCGATCGCAGCGGTCGTCGGGAACATGTTGCCGCGTCTGGCTCCCTCGGTGGCGACCATCGATCGCGGATACTCGTCGAGCGTCGTCACCAGGGCCAGCCCCGCCAGCCCGCAGAGCGCCGTCAGCAGCGCCCGCCGCGGCCCGCGCAGGACGCCGTCCCGCCAGAAATACCCGAGCTGGTGGGCGAAAACCCAGACGAGACCGGTGTTGACATAGCCGAACACCGTGCTGCCGGTGCCGAACCGCGCCAGGTCGACGAGCGCCACGACCGCGCCCAACAGCAGGATGANCCGGCGGCCNAACCGCCGATGGACCGCCGCGGTCACCGGCACGACCAGGATGACCCCCAGGTACGCCGCGAGAAACCACAGCGGCACCAGCACGGCCCGTCCATAGCGCAGCAGACCCGGGTAGTCGGGGAGCGCGAGCAGCAGGACGGCGTCGACCGCCGCCCAGACGACGGCGAACACCGCCATCGGGGGCAACAGGCGGCGCAGCCGCCCCCGCAGGAAGCGCCGTGCCCGCGGGCCCCAGGGACGCGCGGGATCATCGCGCGGGGACCCCGTGGCGCGACCGGCCGCGTCCCAGGCCGCCAGGTGGGCGAAGCCACCGATGACGAAGAACACCGGCATCACCTGGAGCAGCCAGGTCGCGAGCCAGGCGAACGGTATCCGCGCGATCGGATTGGGCATCACGAGGACGCCCCCGCGAAAGTGGTCGATGGACAGGGCCCAGTGCCACAGCACCACGACACAGACGCTCGCCAGGCGCAGGAAGTCGACGTCGCGCGCCCGGGACGGCGGGGTGGAGTCGACGAGCCGGCCCACGGACCGCTCCACGGACCGGCCCATGGAGCGGCCCATGGAGCGCAGCCCGCCCCACGGTGACCACACACCGCCAGGCTGCCAGACGCGGCGCCCCGGCGATTGCCGGGACGGACCCGGCACCTGAAACTGCCGTGAAACCGCGATGAACCCGGCGGGCCGCACGCTCATCCCATGGCAGCAGACCTTCTCGGGCAGCCGGACCAGCGGTCTAGGAGGTCGCCCGCGGGGGTGCCGGCGTCCCCGTCCCCGGCGGTGACGCGGTCCGCGGCGGACGGGGGAGAGTCCGCCGCGGGCGGTTCGATTCCGAGCCAGCCGTCTGGTGCCCGGCCGGTCCTCCCTCACCCCGAGCAAGATAATCAACGGTGTTGACGCCCACTCGGCTATCATGATCAACAAAAGATCGGTGGGTCCGGCGGGCCCGGTGGGCCGGTAACCCATGGCCCCAGCCCGCTGGAGATGATCCGCGGCCATCATCCATGATCGGCTGGGCGGCCAATCAACACGGGAATTTCACCGTCCGTTTTTTTTATATTTCGCCGCCGGTATTCCGGAACGATATTTTTCTGCGGGGAGGTGCCGTGGAGACCCGCATGGAGTTCCGCTATCTCGTCTCGTTCCTCGCAATCGCCGAGGAACTGCACTTCGGGCGGGCGGCGGCCCGGCTGCACCTGGCCCAGCCGTCGCTGAGTCAGCAGCTCCAGCGCCTCGAACGGGAGGTCGGTGTCGAACTGGTCAGCCGGACCTCCCACGAGGTGCGGCTCACCGCGGCCGGCCGCGCGTTCGAGGTCGAGGCCCGGCGGGTCCTCGACACCGCGCGCCGGGCCGTGTCGGCGGCCCGGGAGGCGGCCTCGGGCCGCGTGGGCGTGCTGACCATCGGCTTCAACTTCCCCGCCGGGCAGCGGGTGCTCCAGCCGACCCTCGTCCGGTTGGGCGCCGACTACCCTGGCATCTCCACGGTTCTCTGGGAGGCCCGCAGCGGACCGACGCTCGCCGCCCTGCACGACCGCAAGGTGGACGTGGCGCTCGTGTTCGGCGGGGCGCCGGCCGTCGGGCTGCAGTCGCGACGGATTCTCACCCTGCCGCTGGTCGCCATCGTCGGCCACCACCATCCGTGGGCCGACCGCCAGCAGGCGTCGTTCCGGGAGCTCGCGCGTCAACGGTGTGTGTTGTTCCGGCGGGAACAGAGCCCCGCCATGCACGACGCGATCCTCGCCGCGGCCGGCCGGGCGGGCATCAGCCTGACGGTCGCCGACGAGGTCGACGACTCGGGTGCCACGGGGATCATCGTCACGACGAAGTCGGTCGTGGGATTCGCCTCGTCCGTCCGCAGTGGTTTCGTGCCCGGCAAGGGCCTGGCGGCCGTGCGGCTCGTCGAGCCGGTGCCCACCGTCGGGGTGCAGGTGGTCTGGCACCCCGACCCGCCGCCCGTCGTCGAGGCGTTCCTGCGCAGCTTGGACAACGCGGGTCCCTTCGGGGAGGACGCCGTCCCCGCGCCTGCCGCGCCGCAGGTGCCGGTCCTCGCCCACGACGGGCAGCCGGCTTCCGGTGGTTGAGCCCGCACCCCCCGGCACCTTCGGGCCCCCGCCGCCGGACCGACCCGATGTTCTTCGTCACGGGCCGTTCGGCGACGGCGGCGCGTGTAGATGACGATTGGCTGGGGCAATCGTCCGTTCGAAAGTTCCGTATTGCCGGCGACGGCGCCACCCAGCAGCATCGCGGATGACAGCGGAAATCCTCGCGCACCCCGGCGCCGAATGTTCCACATGTTCCCAACGGAATGTTCCCAACGGAACACCAAGAGCGGAACATCAAGATGAACGGATGAACGTATGCGGTTGACCGTCCTGGGCTGCCGGTCGGGAATGCCGACCGGCGGTCAGTGCAGCTCCAGCTACCTCGTCTGCACCGCGGAGACGAAGATGCTGCTGGACTGCGGCCCCGGCGCCGCGACGGCGCTGAGCGCGCTGGGGCATCCCGCGGTGCTCGACGGTATTGTGATCAGTCATCTGCATTCCGATCACTGCTATGATCTCCTGCCGGTGGGGAAGGCATTGCTGGCCAGCCGGACCCGGTATCCCATGCGATTCCCGACGCTGCCGGCACGCGACATTCCGACGCGCAGCGAACCGATTCCGCTTTACCTTCCACGGGGCGGCCTGGACACCTTCCGGACATTGGCCGGACTATTTCCGGTCGCGACGATCCCGTTGCTGGACAAGGCGTTCGAGGTCGCCTTCGACGTCCGCGAGTACGACCCGGGGGAGACCTTCAAGATCGGCGACTGCCTGGTCAGCCTGCACGGGCTGCGCCACGCGGTACCGAACTGCGGGATCCGCATCGAGACGGCGGACGCCAGCCTCGCCTACACCGGCGACACCGGAGTGACCGACGCCCTCGTCGACCTCGCCCGCGGCGTCGATCTCTTTCTCGCCGAGGCCACCCTCGAGCTGACCGACGACAGCGACCACGGCCACCTCAGCGCCCTCGACGCGGCCGAGGCGGCCCGGCTCGCCGGGGTGGGTCAGCTCGTGCTCACCCACTTCGTCACCGACGACCCCGAGTGGCTGGCCGCGCGGCGCGCCGAGGCCGAGCGGGTGTTCGACGGGCCGGTGCACCTGGCCGCCCCGGCCCGCAAGTTCGACGTCGCATGACCTCCGCCGACGTCCTGCCCCCCTTGGGGGGCACCCTGTTCCCGGGCTGCGACCTGTTCCCGGGACGCGATCACCCCTCGGGTGACGCAATCGCTCCGACGCGTGAAAGGCGACTGGTGTGACAGCCGTTTCCCGGCACGACGATGCTGCTGGACATGAACGGGACGCAGGACAAGAACGGGACGCAGGACAGGAACGCCCGGGCCGCCGTCCGCGGCGGCACCGGGCCCGGCTGGTCGTCACGGCGTTGTCCGCCGCGGTCGGCCTGCTCGCCGTGGCGGCCTGCGGCTCGGACGGCGACACCGCCTCCGGTACCCCGGCCGCGACACCGCAAGGTGACACCCCGGCGACCATCACCTTCCTGTCCTACAACTACGGCACCCCGGGTCTCGGTGGTACGGGAACCCAGGCACTGCTCGACGCCTTCGCCAAGGCGCACCCGAAGATCACGGTCAAGCCGCAGGGCGTCGCGGTGAAGGACGTCCTCACCCGGCTGCGTACCGACACCGCCGCCGGTGATCCGCCCGACGTCGCCCAGATCGGCTGGAGCAAGATGGCCGAGGCGGTCGACGCCCTGCCGATCACCCCGGTCCAGAAGGTCGCCGGCAGCGAGTGGGAGTCGGCCACCGCCGGCATCTCGAAGAGCATCCTGTCGGCCGTCTCCACCAACGGCGTCGTCGCGGCGATGCCGTTCACGATGTCGATCCCGGTCATGTACTACAACGCCGACCTGTTCCGCGCCGCCGGCCTGGACCCGCAACACCCGCCGACGACCCTCGCCGACGTCAAGGCCGCCGCTTTGAAGATCAAGGCGACCGGTAAGCAGGGCGTCTACATCAGCGTCGTCGACAGCGGGAAGTCGGACTACCTGACCCAGTCGGTCGTCAACTCCAACGGCGGCTCGCTGGTGGACAAGAACGGCGGCGTCACCCTCGACAAGCAGCCGGCCGTCGAGGCGCTGGCCACGATCGCCGACCTGACCGCCTCGGGTGCCCAGCCCGGGGTCAAGGCCGAAGCGGCCCTGGCCGCGTTCACCAAGGGTGACCTCGGCATGTTCGTCACCAGCACGGCGCTGCTCGCCAGCGCCCAGAAGGCGGCGGCGGGCAAGTTCGAGCTGCGCACCGCGGGTCTGCCGTCCTTCGGCACCAAACCCGCCCGCCCGACCTACTCCGGCGCCGGGCTCGCGGTGCTGGCCAAGGACCCGGCCAAGCAGCGCGCCGCCTGGGAGTTCATCAAGTTCCTCACCTCCGACGAGGGCTTCGAGATCATCACCTCGAAGATCGGTTACCTGCCGCTGCGGCAGAGCGTGGCGACGAAGCTCGCCGGCACCCCGATCGTGAAGCTGCTGGAACCGGCCCTCGACCAGCTCGACACCGTCACCCCCTACACCTCGTTCCGCGGGGCGAAGGCCAACCAGGCCGTCGTCGTGCTGCAGGACGAGGCCGTCGAACCGATCGTCCTGCGCGGGGCCGATCCCCAGGCGACCCTGAGCAAGGCCGCCGAGAAGATCCGCGCACTCTCCTCCTGATGATCGGCACCCGGCCCCGCGCGGCACGCCCGCGCGGGGTCCTCCCGGCCACGGTGGCACGCCGCGCCGTGCCGTGGCTCTACCAGACGCCGGTGCTGGTGTCGCTGGCGGTCTTCGTCTACGGGCCGCTGCTCTTCGAGGCGTACCTGAGCCTGACGAACTGGGACCTGATCAAACCCGACCGGGACTTCGTGGGGCTTGCCAACTTCCGCGGCCTGTTCGAGGGCGAAGAGTTCCCCCGGGCGCTGAGCCGCACCGGCCTCTACGTCCTGGTGATGTTGCCCTTCGCGACGGTCGTCCCGATGGCGCTGGCGATCATGTTGTGGAAGCGGCCCGGTCGGACCAGCGACATCTACCGGGCCCTGCTGTTCCTGCCGGTGATGCTCGCCCCTGTCGCGAACGCGCTGTCCTGGCGGTTCGTCCTCGACCCGCTCGGCGGGATCGTCAACGTCGTCACCGGCGGGCTGGGCCTGGGCGAGCGGGACTGGCTCGGTGATCCCTCGACCGCCCTCGCCGCCATCTCGCTCGTCACCGCGGCCCGGTTCGTCGCGCTCAACATGCTGCTCTACGGCGCGGCCCTGGCCGCGATCGACCGGCGCTGCCTCGACGCCGCCCGCGTCGACGGCGCCACCGAATGGGAGATCACCCGCCGTCTCGTGGTCCCCCAACTGCGTGGCACCACGATCCTGCTGTCGTTCCTGTGCGCGGTGTTCGCCGGGCAGTGGACGTTCACCAACATCGCCGTGCTCACCCAGGGCGGCCCCGACAACACCACCGACAACGTCTACTACCGCCTGTACACCTACGCGTTCACCTACTTCGACGCCGGGACGGGCGCGGCGGCGGCGCTGACGATCGTGGTGGTCCTGTGCGCCCTGTTCGGCCTGTCGACGCTGGCCCGCCGCGTCGCCGGCACGTTCGGCGCCCCGGGCCGGGACCGGCCGACCACCCGGCTCGCGGCCGCCCTCGCCGCCCCGCTGACCGCGCTGACCAGGAGGCGCCGTGCCGCGCTCTGATGTCCAGGCCACCCGCGCCGCCGGCCGGCACGTGGTACTCGCCGTGGCGGTCGTCGCGATGCTCTTCCCGATGCTGTGGGCGCTGACCACCTCGTTCAAGCCGCCCGCGGACATCTACGGCGCCAACCCGCTGCCCATCCCGGCCAGCCTGAGCAACTACCGCAACGCCATCGACGGGTTCCCCATCGGCCGACTGCTGCTGAACACCTTCGTCATGGCGACGGGCGTGACCATCCTGCACCTCGTCGCCGGGGTACTCGCCGCCTGGTCGTTCGTCCGTTTCTCCCACGCCGGGCAGCGGCTCGTCTCCGCGCTGGTGGTCATCGCCCTCGTCGTCCCGCCGCAGGCCCTGATGATCCCACAGTTCCTGCTGGTCTCCCGGCTGGGCTGGCGCAACACCTTCGCCGGGCTGATCGTGCCGCAGCTGGCCACCTGCTCGCTGGCGGTGCTGCTGCTGCGCGAGCACATCCGCGGCATCCCGCCGACCCTGCTCGGCGCCGCGACCCTCGATGGCGCCAGCCACGCCGAGACGCTGCGCCACATCGTCCTGCCGCTGCTGCGCCCCGCGCTCGCGGCGGTGGCCGTCGTCGTGTTCATCACGACGTGGAACGAGTATCTCTGGCCCACCCTCGTCGCGCCCCACCGGGACACGACGACCATCCAGCCGGGCCTGCAGATGTTCGAGACCCAGGAGGGCCCGGAGTACGGCCCGTTGCTCGCCGGGGCCATGCTTGCCTCGATCCCGGTGACCATCGTCTATCTCTTCGCCTCCCGCCGCATCACCGACGCTTTCCTCCAAGCTGGCCTGAGATGAGCACCGGATGACCGACACCACCGTGACCAGCCGACCGATCCTCGGCGAGGCCCCACCGCCGGAGCTCCCCGCCCCCAGCGGGGGGGTGCACTTCCGTGGGATCATGCGCCGGTACGGCGGCACCGGGCGGCCCGCGCTCGACGTCGCCGACCTGCATCTGCCGCACCGGTCCTTCACGGTGATCGTCGGGCCGTCGGGATGCGGGAAGTCGACCGCGCTGCGGGTCATCACCGGGCTGGAGACCCCCGACGAAGGCCGGTTGACGATCAACGGGGTGGACGTCACGGCGACGCCACCGGGCGCGCGCGGGGTCTCGATGGTCTTCCAGGACTTCGCGCTCTACCCACATCTCACCGTCGAGCAGAACATCGCCTTCAGCCTGCGGCTCGAGGCGAAGCACAACCGCGGCCGCCTCGGACTTCTGCGCCGGGGGGCGGGCGGGGCGGGCCCGAGCCATGGCGAGATCTCCCGCCGGGTCACCGAGGCCTGCGTCCTGCTGGGGCTCGCCGACCTGCGACACCGCCGACCTGGGCAGCTCTCCGGTGGTGAGCGCCAGCGTGTCGGCCTCGCCCGCGCGATCGTGCGCCGCCCGAGTGTGCTCCTGCTCGACGAGCCCCTCTCCGCGCTCGACGCCCAGCTACGCCAGCAGGCCCGGGCCGAACTCGTGCGCCTGCACCGTGAGCTGGGCAACACCGTCGTTCTCGTCACCCACGATCAGCTCGAGGCGCTGTCCATGGGCACCCATCTGGTGGTCATGAACGGCGGACGGGTGGCGCAGGCCGGCACGCCCGAGCAGGTCTACCGCCGGCCGGCCGACGTCTTCGTCGCCGCGTTCGTCGGCAGTCCGGCGATGAACCTGCACCTGGTCGAGGTGACGAACGGCGGTGGGGCGCTCGCGGCACCGGGGCTGTCCGCGCGGCTGGCCGGACCGCTGACGCTGCCCCGGGCCTGGCTCGGCTGGCGGCCGGGGGACGGCGTCATCGAGGCCGGGCCCGATCGGGCCGCGGCAGCGGGCGGCCTGGCCGGTGCGGGCCTGGTCATGGAGGGGCTGGTCGACGTGGTCGAGTTCACCGGGGACGTGGTCGTCGTCCACTGCGTGAGCGGGGCCGCCGCGGCGGGGGAGACCGGCGAGTGGGACGCCGGCCCGGACGAGGTCGGCCCGGCCCGGTGGGCGGNGACCGTCCCGGCCCAGGCCGGCGTCCCGGCCGTCGGCACCCCGCTACGGGTCCGGGTCCCCGCGCGCCGACTGCACCTGTTCGACCCGGTCAGTGGGCAGCGCGTCGACGAGATCGATGACGACGCCGACGACCTCGCCGACGAGCCGACATGACCGAACCGCTGCCCGCGGGACGTCCCGCCCCCGTGGGGGAGACCGCGCCCGTGGGGGAGGCCGCGCCCCGGGCCGCCGGCGTGGTGCCGTGGGCGATCTGGTGCGATTTCGGCGGAGTGCTGACGTCGTCGATCGCTGTGGCGTTCCGCGACCTGGTCGCCGCCGTGGGCGTACCCGCCCACGAGCTGCGCCGGGCGTTCGACCAGGTGGCGGCGACGTGGGGCCTGCGCACGTTGGGCCCCCTCGAACGGGGCGTGGTCAGCCAGCACGACTGGGGGATCCTCGTCACGGACGCCCTCGGGCCAGCCCACCCGCCGCGCATTGACCTGTCCCGGTTCGGGGACCATTGGTATGCCGGTCGTACCCTGGAGTCGGTGATGGTCGACGGGCTGCTGCGCGCCCGCGCCGCCGGCCTGCGGGTGGGACTGCTGACCAACAGCGTGGCCGAGTGGGAGCCGCTGCGCCGCGCGCTGCTGCCCGACTGGTCGGTCTTCGAGTCAATCATCAACTCCCATGAGATCGGGATCGGCAAGCCCGACCCGGCCATCTACGACCTCGCCGAACGCACGTTCGGCCAGCCCGGCCCGGGCTGCGTCCTCATCGACGACGCCGCCGCGAACTGTGAGGCAGCGCGCCGGCGCGGCTGGACGGCGATCCATCACCGCAGCGTCGCGGACACGCTGGCCGAGCTGGCCGCGGTGACCGGGGTTCCCGAGCTGGCCGGCTAGACCGGGCCGGTACCGGGCGGGGGTGCGGTGACCAGGGTTTCCGAGCAGGCCGGCTAGACCGGGCCGGTGACCCGCTGGCGGGTGCGGCCCGGGNCGGGNCGGNCGTCCACCACGAATGGTCCGAAGGGCCCCCGGGTAGGCAACCTCTGGCGGTCGCGAGGATGCTCGCCGGCGGCGACGATGATGTTCGGAGCCATCGGACGTCGGCGTTCATCTGTCCACACCGCCGGCGTCACCCGTCCGACCGTCCGACCGTCCGACCGTCCGACGCGGTGCGACGAGCGTCGACCGCCGTGTCCCGACCCGCCAGACCTGCCACGCGACCCCCTGGAGGGGCCATGACCATCCAGTACGTGCGGGATGCGACGCCCTCCACCGGGGCGGACGACCATCACGCGGCCGGAGGGATGTTGNCCCCGACGANCCCGCCGNCCCCCGCCTCAACCCCGGCCCAGCCCCGGCTGCGCGCCCTGTACCTGTCCGAGCTGGAGACGTTCGAGACCTACGAGACGCACAGCGCCACGCTGCACCTGGCCGCCGATCGCGTGTACAAGCGCAAGAAGCCGGTGAACCTGGGCTTCCTCGACTTCACCGACCGCCGCACCCGGGAGTCGGTCTGCCGGTCGGAGGTCGCGCTCAACCGCCGGCTGGCCCCCGACGTCTACCTGGGTGTCGCCGATCTCCTCGACGACACCGGTGAGGTGATCGACCACCTGGTCGTGATGCGGCGGATGCCGGCGAGCCGGCGGCTGTCCACCCTCGTGCGCCGGCGCAGCCGGGTCGGCCCGGCACTGCGCACGGTCGCCCGGGCGCTGGCGGTGTTCCACCAGCGGTGCGAGACCTCACCGGAGATCGCGGTGGCGGGGCAGCGGGCGACCCTGGAGGGGCTGTGGCGGGAGGGCCTGGAAGGCATCTCCCCCTACCGCGGCACCCTACTGGACGCGGCGGTGGTCGACGAGATCGGCGAACTGGCGCTGCGCTACCTGGCCGGCCGGGAGACCCTGCTCGGCGATCGGGTGCGCGCCGGGTGGATCCGCGACGGGCACGGCGACCTGCTCGCCGACGACATCTACTGCCTCGGCGACGGACCCCGTATCCTCGACTGCATCGAGTTCGACCCGCGGCTGCGCTTCGGTGACGTCCTCGGCGACGTCGCGTTCCTGGCGATGGATCTGGAACGCCTCGGCGCGCCGGAGGAGGCCGCCGAGTTCCTCGACGCCTACCGGGAGTTCAGCGGCGAGGTGCACCCGCGGTCGTTGCAGCATCTCTACGTCGCCTACCGGGCGTTCGTCCGGGCGAAGGTGACCTGTATCCGGGGCGGGCAGGGTGATCCCGACGCGGCCGAGGAGGCCCGCCGGCTGCTGGCCGTCGCCCACCGTCATCTGCGGGCTGGCCGGGTCCAGCTCGTCGTGGTCGGCGGGCTGCCCGGGACGGGCAAGACGACCCTGGCCGGCCGGCTGGCCGGGGTCGGTGACGGCTGGGTGCTGCTGCGCTCCGACGTGATCCGCCAGGAGCTGACCGGGATGCCCCTGCGTGAGGGCGGGCCGGCCGCGGACACCACCGCCGGCGGGTATGCCAGTGCCCTGCGCAACGCCAGCGGCACCGCCACGAGAACCGGGGCCCGCCGCGACGCCGGTACCGGCGCGGCCGCGACCTCCGACCCCGCGACCTCCGACCCCGCGGACGGCGACCCCGCGACCTCCGACCCGCGGTTCGGCACCGGGCGCTACGCCCCCGAGATCACCGACGCGACGTACGCCGAGATGCTGCGCCGCGCCGAGGCGGCTCTCGCCCGCGGGGAACGGGTGGTGCTGGACGCATCCTGGTCGAGCGCGCGTCACCGCCGGGCCGCCGCCGAGCTCGCCGCAAGCGTCTGCGCCGACCTGGTGGAGCTGCACTGCGTGACGGCACCGGAGGTGGCGGCCGCCCGGATCGGGCGCCGCGCCGCCGCGGGCACCGACCCGTCGGAGGCGACGATGGCCATCCACCGGGCGATGGCGGCCCGTGCCGACCCCTGGCCGTCGGCGACGGTGGTACGCACCGCCGTCCCGGTCGCCGAGGCCCTGCAGACGGTCCTCGCCCACCTCGACTGACGTCGCTCGGCGGGTCCGGCGCGACCATCCCCGCGCGGTGCCGTCGCGTCTCCGGGCGCCGTCACTTCTCGATGCGGGTGGCGTACACGGCGGCCTGGGTGCGGCTGGACAGCTCCAGCTTCTCCAGGATGGCCGAGACGTAGTTCTTCACCGTCTTCTCGGACAGGTGGATCCGCCCGGCGATCTGCCGGTTGGTCAGCCCCTCCGCGATGAGGACGAGGATCTGGCGTTCCCGCTCGCCGAGGGTGGCAAGCTTGCGGTCCTCGGCCGGGCCCTCCCGCAACCGGGTGAGGACCCGCTGGGTGACGGCCGGGTCGAGCAGGGAACGGCCCGCGGCGATTGTCCGGATGGCGCCGACCAGGTCCGTGCCCCTGATCTGCTTGAGCAGGTAGCCGGCGGCCCCGGCCATGATGGCGGCGAACAGGGCGTCATCGTCGTCGTAGGAGGTGAGGATCAGGCAGCCGATCTCGGGGTGCGCCGAGCGCAGATCCCGGCAGACGTCGATACCGTTGCCGTCCTCGAGGCGGGCGTCGAGCACGGCCACGTCCGGCCTCGTCGCCGGGATCCGGCGCAGTGCCTCCGCCGCGGTGGACGCCTCTCCGACAACCTCGATGTCACCGTTCTCGGAGAGCATCTCGCGGATGCCACGCCGGACGATCTCATGATCGTCCAGGAGGAAGACCCGTACGGTGCTCACGGTGCCGACGATACTCACGGTGCCGACGATACCGTCCATGGTCGTCGCCCGGACCGGTTCGGCATGGTGCCGGGAGGGTGCGCGGGTGCGGGCGGGCCCGTTGCGGGCCCGTTCGAGCCGTCCGGCGCACCCGGGTGAACCCGCCCGCGTGAGCGCACCGCCCCCGGCCCGGGGCCCGCAGCGGCTGGCGGCCGCACAACCGGTGAGAGCCGGCGGTTACCCGAGATGGCTACCCGAGGCGGGCGACGCCGCCGTAGACACTGACCTCGGCATCGGTCGGCCCCTCGCCCTCGGCGGCGGGCTCCTCCGGCCGCCACCGATGGACCATCTCCACCCCGGGATCGATGAGCTCCAGGTCGGCGAAGAACCGTTCCACTTCGGCCCGGGTGCGCTGCTGCCCGGGGATGCCCCGGGAGCGGTACGTGATGAAGAGCTGCTCCATGCCGGGGTTGACGTCGGCGGTGGCGTGGGTGAGCGCCAGATAACTGCCCGACGGCAGGGCCGCCAGCAGCCGGCCGAGGATGCCGTAGGGGTCATCCGCGTCGGGGATGAAATGGAAGATCGCGATCATGGACAGGGCGACCGGCTGAGTCAGGTCGAGGGTGTCGCGCAGTTCCGGGGCGGCCAGAATGCGCTCCGGGTCGCGCAGATCCGCGTCGAGGTAGGCGGTGCGGCCCTCGGGAGTGCTGGCGAGCAGGGCCCGGGCGTGGGCGAGCACGATCGGGTCGTTGTCGGTGTAGACGATCCGGGCGTCGGGGGCGATGCCCTGGGCGATCTCGTGCAGGTTCGGGGACGTGGGGATGCCGGTGCCGATGTCGAGGAACTGGCGGATCCCGACCTCGGTGGCCAGGAACCGGGTCGCCCGGCGCAGGAACGCCCGGTTCTCCACCGCGGCGATGCTGGCGCCCGGGAAGGCGGCCCGTGCCTGCTCGGCCGCCTCCCGATCAACGGGGAAGTTGTCCTTGCCACCCAGGAAGTAGTCGTACATCCGGGCCGCGTGCGGCTGGTCGGTCCTGAGGTCGACCGGGCTGCGTTCCTCCGCAAGGCTCTTCCACCACTGCCCGACCTCTGGGTCGTGTCGGTCCGCGCTCGTCACCGCAATCAGCCCCTTGGTAATTGGACGATCCTTACCAAATACCCTAGTGGGGGCGGATTTCGTGTTCCTTTACGGGCGTCAGAATCGGTCGACGGCGGTGACCCGGACCNCCGCGNCCCCCGCCTCGTCCGAGGCGGTCAGGTCGATCTCCGCGCTGAAGCCCCAGTCATGGTCCCCGGCCGGGTCGTCGAAGATCTGTCGCGCCGTCCACGTCCCCGGCGTCCCCGGCTTCTCGTCGAGGATGAGCAGACCCGGCCCCCGCGCGTCCGGACCGGTGCCGATCTCGCCATGCTCGGCGAAGTACGGCTCCAACGCCGCCCGCCACCCGTCGGCGTCGAACCCGCCGTCATACCCGCCGTCGAGCTCGCCGAGCGTGTCGTAGCGGCGCAGCGCGGCAAGCTCGACCCGGCGGAACAGCGCGTTGCGCACCAACNCCCGAAATGCCCGGATGTTGCCCGTGACCGCCGGTGGCCGCTCGTCGACGCCACCACCGCTCGCCGTGGTGCCCGCCGTGGCGCCCGCGCCGTCCCCGGCCGGGTTGCTCAGCCGCTCCCACTCGTCGAGGAGGCTGGAGTCGGTCTGGCGGACCAGTTCCCCCAGCCACTCGGTCAGGTCGACGACCTCCTCGGTGCGGGCGTCCTCGGGCACCGTCTGGCGCAGCGCCTTGTAGGCGTCGGCCAGGTAGCGCAGCAGCAGCCCCTCGGAGCGGGCCAGCCCGTAGAACGCCACGTACTCGGCGAACGTCATCGCCCGCTCGTAGAGCTCCCGCGCCACCGACTTCGGCGCCAGCTCGTAGTCGTCGACCCAGGGATGCCCCCGCCGGTACAGGCCGAACGCCGCGCCCAGCAGCTCCGCCAGCGGCTGGGGATAGCTGACCTCCTCCAGCAGCTCCATCCGCCGGTCGTAGTCGACGCCCTCGGCCTTCATCGCCGCGACCGCCTCCCCCTTCGCCTTCGACAGCTGGGCGTGCAGCACCTGCCGGGGATTGTCCAGGGTCGCCTCCAGCACCGAAAGCACATCCAGCGCATAGGAGGGGGAGGCCGGGTCGAGCAGCTCCAGCGCGGCCAGCGCGAACGGGGACAGCGGCTGATTGAGCGCGAAGTCGAGCTGCAGGTCCACCGTCACCCGCACGCCGCGGCCAAGCTCGTCGGGGGTGTCGAGGCGCTCCACCACCCCGGCCGCCAGCAGCGCCCGGTAGATCGCGATCGCCCGGTGGATCAGCCGGCGCTGAGTGGCGCGATCCGAATGGTTGTCGGTGAGCAGGTGGCGCATCGACGCGAACGCGTCCCCCGGCCGGTTGATCACGTTGAGCAGCATCGCGTGGTTCACGGTGAACTGGGAGGTCAACGGCTCGGGTTCGGCCGCGATGAGCCGTTCGAACGTCGCCAGGCCGTACCCGACGCTGCCCTCGGGGGGCTTCTTGCGGACCACCTTGCGCCGCTTCTTCGGATCGTCCCCGGCCTTCGCCAACGCGCGTTCGTTTTCGATCACATGCTCGGGGGCCTGCACGACGACGTTGCCGACCGGGTCGTAGCCGGCCCGCCCGGCCCGCCCGGCGATCTGATGGAACTCCCGTGCCGACAGCAGCCGCACCCTGCTCCCGTCGTACTTCGACAGGGAGGTGAACACCACCGTGCGGATCGGCACATTGATCCCCACCCCCAGGGTGTCCGTGCCGCAGATGACTTTCAGTAGCCCCGCCTGGGCGAGCTGCTCCACCAGCCGGCGGTACTTCGGCAGCATTCCGGCGTGATGCACCCCGATGCCGTGGCGGACCAGCCGGGACAGCACCTTGCCGAACCCGGCGGTGAACCGGAAGTTCCCGATCGTCCTCGCGATCGCGTCCTTCTCCGCCCGGGTCGACACGTTCACGCTCATCAGCGCCTGCGCCCGTTCCAACGCCTGCGCCTGGGTGAAGTGCACGACGTAGACGGGAGCCTGGTGGGTCTCCAGCAGCTCACCGATCGTCTCGTGCATCGGCGTGGTGACGAACCGGTAGAACAGCGGCACCGGACGCTGCGCGGAGCGCACCACCGTGGTCTCGCGCCCGGTGCGCCGCGTCAGGTCCGCCTCGAACAGCGACACGTCACCGAGCGTCGCCGACATCAGGATGAACTGGGTGTGCGGCAGTTCCAGCAGCGGCACCTGCCAGGCCCAGCCGCGGTCGGGGTCGGCGTAGTAGTGGAACTCGTCCATGACGACCTGACCGACGTCGGCGGCGACCCCGTCGCGCAGCGCGATGTTCGCCAGTACCTCCGCCGTGCAGCAGATGATCGGCGCCGTGTCGTTCACGCTGGCGTCCCCGGTCATCATCCCGACCTGCGCCGCGCCGAACATCGCGCACAACGCGAAGAACTTCTCCGACACCAGCGCCTTGATCGGCGCGGTGTAGAAGGTACGCCGCCGCGCCGCCAGCGCCGCGAAGTGCGCCCCCGCCGCGACCAGGCTCTTGCCCGACCCGGTCGGCGTCGCCAGGATCACGTTCGACCCCGAGACGATCTCGATCAGCGCCTCGGACTGCGCCGGGTACAGCTCCAGCCCCTGCTCTGCGACCCACCTGGTGAACGCGTCATAGAGTGCGTCGGGATCGGGCCCGCCGCCGGGCCCGTCGTCGGGGCCGGTCAGGTCCGGGTTCTTCGAGTCGGGGTCCTTCGGGTGGGGGTCCTTCGGGTGGGCGGCCCGTTCGCCGTCATGGCCGGTGCCGGAAGTCGGGGGAAGGTGGTCGGTGAGTGTCATGGTCGTTCGATCGTGCCTGACGAACGCCGCCCACGGCTCTCGGGTGGGCGGCCCGTGACGCTCTGCTACCCGGGACGGACGGTGTTCGTGAAGTCCGCTTTCCGCGCCTCGATGCGGGGGTACACCCAACCCGGTTCTGGCGGGTAGCACCAACGCCCCGATCCGGAAAACCGACCACAGGTAGCACTGACAATCCCCCAGACACGGAGGGAAACACGTGTCCCGTGAATCCGAACTGCAGTCGGCCATCGCCGCCTCTGCCGCTGTATCCGGCAGCACCGATTCCGTTATCATAAAATCTACCGTCACCACGTCCGGTACGGCTACCACGTCCGGTACGGCCAAATCCATCCCCACGACCACCCTCGGATCGGGCACCCTCGGATCGGGCACCCTCGGTTCTGCCGCGGCGCGCGTCGCAGCATCCCGGCCCGGTGACTACGACGGGTGTCCGCCGGGCCGGTCCCGCCCCGACCCGACCCTGCCGTCGGGGCCGCCGCTCCCGGCCAGGGCCACCGGGCCGAGGCGGTCGACCCGTCCCGACGTGGCGGACCAGTCGAAGACCCTCGGCGAGCAGGTTCTGCTCGCGTTCTTCATCGTCGTGCCCCTGCTTGCCCTGCTCGCCGCGGTCCCGCTGGCCTGGGGGTGGGGGCTGGGCTGGCACGACCTGGTCATCGGTGCCGTCATGTACCTGATCACCGGATTCGGTGTCACCGTGGGCTACCACCGGCTGTTCACGCATGGTTCCTTCCGGACCGGTCGGCCGCTGCGGATAATCCTCGCCGTCGCCGGGAGCCTCGCCATCGAAATGGGGGTGACCGACTGGGTCGCGGCCCACCGGCGGCATCACAAATACTCCGACCAGGCAGCTGATCCGCATTCACCGTGGCGTTTCGGTCATCATGGCAGGGGCCTGGCGAAAGGGTTCCTGCACGCCCATGTCGGATGGCTTTTCCACCCGGAACGGACCGCGCCGGAGACGTTCTGCCCGGATCTGCTCGCCGATCGGGACATCGCGGCGATCTCGGCCCGCTTCCCCTGGCTCGTCGCCGCCTCGGTGCTGCTGCCGCCGCTGGTCGGCGGCCTGTGGAGCATGTCCTGGGCCGGGGCCGCGACCGCGTTGTTCTGGGGAGCGCTGGTCCGTATCGCGCTGCTGCACCACGTCACCTTCTCCATCAACTCGATCTGCCACACGATCGGCACCCGACCGTTCGCGGCCCGGGACCGCTCCAGCAACGTGTGGTGGCTGGCCATNCCCTCGCTGGGGGAGTCGTGGCACAACCTGCNCCNCNCCGNCCCCACCAGCGCCCGCCACGGCGTCCTGCCCGGCCAGATCGATCCCAGCGCCGCACTCATCCGCCTGTTCGAGAAGCTCGGCTGGGCGCACGACGTGCGGTGGCCCACCGCCAAACGGATCGCCGCCCGCCGAGTGGACGCCGGCGCGGGGCGTTGAGAAACGACGTCGAACGTCATAGCTTGGCCGGAAAAAACCGGCATGGGCTTTAAGCGTGCCATCTCGGTCGAATCTTCACTGCCGGGCCCCTTTACCCCAACGGAAGCGTCCCTGGACGGGGGAGAGCGGTCTGCGACGGCGTCCGGGTGCTGCGGGACCGCAGCCGGGGAACACAAGGGGGAGGGCTCGGTCAGCCGGCCATCCGTACCGTGCCGGCGCCACCTCGGGCCCCGCCTCCGGCGCCACCGCGGGCGCCCGCGGGGCCGGCCGAACCGCCTTGCCGGTCGGAGACCCGCAGGATGCGGCCGGGCGGCTGTTCGTCTCCGCTGAGCCAGTATCCGCGGTCGCGGCGTAACCCGGCCCGTTCCGGGGAAAGACAGGCCCCCTTCACCCGATGCGCGTCGAAGCCGGTGGTGGTGCCGGCGAAGGTCTCGTGGCAGGACGGGCAGTGCGCCGCGGTCAGCGCCGTCCAGCGCACGTCGCAGCCGCCGCAGCTGAGCAGGATGGGGCGTTCGTACTCGCTGTCCCGTCCTGCCATGAAACCGCCTCTTCCCGCGAAGGTTCCGATCTCCCGTCGTCGGATTCTTGCCGCTCAACGTTTCCAACGTGGGCATTTCGGCTTTCTAGCTCTTCGGGCGCGTCGCGTCACCGGGCTGCCACTGGCCGCCGGGGGTGCCGTGGACCCTGGCACCGCGACCGTGAGTACTGGCCCGACAGCCGTGAGCACCGTCCCGGAGGGGCGCGAACTGTCGGACCCGCCGGTGAGAATCGACCAGTGACGTCGGCATCCCCGTCCTACCCGGAGTCGGGCCTGCTCGCCCGGCTGCGGGCCGACGGGTTCGTCCGCCGGGATCTGCTCGCCCTGGTCCCGCTGGGCGGAGCCGGCCTCGGGGTGGCCTACCGGCCCCGGGCCGCGTCCGCGCCCACGGTGAGCGGTGGCACCGGTCGGGAGGACACGGACGGTCGGGAGGGTGCGGACAGCCCGGAGGGTCTGAAGGGTAGGGACGGCCCGCGTGGGGCGGGCGGTGCGGTGGCGCCGGGCGTGGTGCGGCTCGCGGTTCCCCTGGCCGGGGCCGGCCAGGCCGCGCGGGTGCTCGCCGGGATCGAGGCGTTGCTGGCACCCCGCTGGGTCTGGTGGTCGGCGCGGTCCGCGACGCGCGTGCCGCTCGCCTAGACGGGGTCGAGGCCGAGCGGCTGTTCACGGACAAGGCGTCCGGGAAGGATGCCGATCGGCCGAAGCTCGACGAGATGCTCGCGTTTGTCCGCNGCTGTTCACGGACAAGGCGTCCGGGAAGGATGCCGATCGGCCGAAGCTCGACGAGATGCTCGCGTTTGTCCGCGAGGGCGACACCGTGCTCGTGCACTCGATGGACCGCCTCGCCCGCAACCTTGACGATCTGCGCCGCATCGTGCGGACCCTCACGGCCAAGGGCGTGCGGGTCGAGTTCGTCAAGGAGGGCCTGACCTTCATCGGCGAGGACTCGCCGATGGCGACCCTGCTGCTGTCCGTCATGGGCGCGTTCGCCGAGTTCGAGCGCGCACTGATCCTCGAACGCCGGCGCGAGGGCATCGCCGCCGCGAAGCAGCGCGGCGCCTACACCGGCCGCAAGCCCGCCCTGACCCCGGGCCAGGCCCGGGATCTGGTCGCGCGCGCCGCCGCCGGCGAGCAGAAGTCCGATCTGGCCCGCGAGTTCGGCGTCAGCCGCGAGACGGTGTACAGCTACCTGCGCGCCACCGAGACGGCAGCTGCCGCGGGCTGAGTCGACACGGCCTGCCAGACCCGTCCGACGGCTCAGCGCTCACGGGACGGACTCGGTGAGGAACGCCGCGATGGTGTCGAGACCGGGGCGGTAGCCGTCGCTGGTGTCGACGGGGAGCCGCGGGAGGTCCAGGCTGATGTCGACGAAGCCATCCAGAGAGTGGCGGCCGGCGGCGATGTCGTCGAGGAGGTCGCGGTCGCCGTGGGCAGTGCGGTGGGGATCGAGCCCGGCGCGGGTGGTGATCCGCTGGTGGGCGACGGCGGCGTCGACGGTGCAGCGGATGATTCGCACGTCGGCGTGGGCGGTGAGCGGTTCCAGATGGGGGTCCAGAGCCGGTCCTGGAACGCGGCCTCTGCCACGACGGTGACGCCCGCTTACGCCAGGCCTCCCCGGACTGCCAGTGCGTATCACTGCGCACAGCTCTGCACAGTGCAGCAACGCACATCGTGAGGGCAGTATCCGAGTTCGGACCGAATGTGACAAGCCCCAACGGGTTTCGGCGCCGCGCGGCGGGGCGAAAGGACGCGAGAACGCGTCAGGGGCCGCAGCCCTCTGAATGGCTGCGGCCCCTGACGGCTGGGACGTCGGTGACGCTACCGGCTGGGGCGCCCTGGCTCCTCCGCCAGGCCGCCGGGCAGGTCGTCGAACTCGCCGGCCGTCACGCCGGCGACGAAGGCCTCCCACTCGACCTCGGTGAAGTAGAGGACCGGGCCATCCAAACCGGCGGTACCGCGCATCGTGATCGCCGGCCGTCCCGGCTCGAAGACCTTGTCGTCCCTGTGGAAGTCCGCTGGGACCTGCTCGGCCGGAATGTGCCCGGTGATGACGCCGCCGTCCCGGATCTGCGCGCCGGGCTGCCGCCTGGTCTGGTCGACGAAGGCCGCCCAGACGGCCGGGGTGAACCACAAATCAGGGCCTGACGGGAATTTGGAGTCGCGGACGCCTATCCGGCGGGCCGCGCCAGCCCCGGCCGCGGCCACCTGAACACAGTTGGCGGTCGGCTCGCTGCGGCTGGACTTGCGCCAGGCGGTGACGAGGGAGGCGAAGGCGGGGGTGCTCACGGCACTGTTCATGGTGGTCGCTTCCTAACGGTCAGGCAGCTTCGTCGCGGCCTGGCTGATGAACTCGACGCTGTCGCCGGGGGACAGCGCCACCTCGGCCAGCAGGTCGTACCGCTCGGCGTACCGTGCGACCTGCGCGGAATCCGTCACGATGACGTCGGTGGTGATGGACTCGATCGCCGCCACCACCGGGTCGCCCGGATCGGGATAGGTGTAGAGCGACAGCGCTCCCGGCAACGTCTGGTAGTCGCGGACCACCGCCTCGATCGGCAGCACCCGCACCGTGACGTTCTCCTCGTCGGCCCGAGCCGCCAGATGCGCGAGCTGCTCGCGCATCACCGGCGGCGGCGCGGACGGTCGCCGGACCGCGGCCTCGTCGATCAGCAGCTCGTAGCTCGGAGCGCCAGGTCGCCGCAGCATCCGCTGCCGACCCGCCCGACGATCCCGACGCGGCGGCGAACGTCGCCGTCCCGGAGGCGGCCCGGGGCAGGTTCGCCCGTAACGCCGTCATCCAGGGCGCGGCTGCCGAGCTGTTCAAGGCATGGGCGGTGACGGTCCGCTGGGGGACCGCGGACCGTGCCCAGGTCCCCCACATTCACTTCAAGATAATCAACAGTGTTGACGACATCTCACATGCCATGATCAAAAACAAAAACACCAACCAGCACCGGGGGAGTAAAGGCAGATCAAGCCAAGTTGATCATTGGTAGGCATGGAAGCCTCGTATGGCCGGTGACGGCCGGGTTTGACCGGCGGCATCCGGATGGGGGACATCGCTGGCCGGGGACGCCACCGGTCGAGGTGTGTCACGTTCAGCCGGGCCGGTGAATCAACTGCGGCTGAGCGGCCCGGGGCCGAGGAGGGGAGGCCCTGCGACCAGCTCTACTTGACATAATGCTCATTATCGGCGTTTTTGGTGGGTGGGGGAGGGCCCGGCGTGAACCCGCCGAGGTGTGGGCCCTGCTTCCCTGTGCCTGGCAGCCCGGGCTGCGGGGGAAACGGTTTACCTGGAGGCGGCTTCAGTGGGGGTCGAGGTCGAGGGCGAGGCTGTTCATGCAGTAGCGCTGGCCGGTGGGGCCGGGTCCGTCGTCGAAGACATGGCCGAGGTGTCCGCCGCAGCGGGCGCAGCGGACTTCGGTGCGGATCATGCCGTGGGAGTGGTCTTCGACGAGTTCGAGGGCGTCGGCGACGGCAGGTTGGGTGAAGCTGGGCCAGCCGGAGCCGGAGTCGTATTTGGTGTCGGAGGTGAACAGGGCGGCGCCGCAGCCGCCGCAGCGGTAGGTGCCGTTTTCTTTGCTGTAGGTGTAGGCGCCGGTGAAGGGGGGTTCGGTGGCGGCGCGGCGGAGGATGGCGTAGCGCTCGGGGTCGAGTTCGGCGCGCCACTGCTCGTCGGTCTTGACGATTTTGTCGGGTCCGGTGGTGTCGTGGGGGTCGGTCATGGTGTCGTGGCTGCCTTTCTGCGGGTGGGAGTGGGTGGGGCGGGGTGGTGGTGCTCTCCCCCGGTGTCGATGGTCGGTGGTGGGTCGGTGTTCGGGTGGTGTCGGGGCAGGGCGAGGGGGACGGCGGCGGTGACGCCGCCGAGGGCGGCGGTGGTCATGGCGGTGCCGATCATGGGNGGGAGTTCGCCGCGGGNGGTGGCGGTTGCAAGGACGGCAACGTCCGCGGCGTCGGCGATCATTCCGGTCCACAGCCAGGTGGTGGTGTCGCGGCGGGNGATCAGGGCGTGGAGGAGGCCGGTGCCGAGGGCGAGGTCGCGGATGCCGGCGAGTCGGGCGAGCCAGGCGAGTCTGCCGGCTGTGACGCGGTCGACGCCGGTGAGGCGGATGATGTCGACGGGGCGGCTGAGGGCGAGGATGCCGATGGTGGCGCGGGTGATGCCGAGGGTGGTGGTGTGCAGGGTTCGGGAGTGGGCGGTGCGGTATTTTGTGGTGGAGTGGGAGCGTTGGGTGTTCATGGTTGTGTTGGTGGTCCTTCGTCGGTGGGAACGCCTGGGCTGGCTGGAACGTTATCGAGGGGTAGTTGCACACGTCTCGACGCTCGGAGGAGTTATATGGGCGAGCGCATCCTGCGGGGAAGCCGTCTCGGTGCTGTGTCCTACGAGACTGACCGCAGCACCGAGCTTGCCCCACGGCAGTCCGCGTCCTACGACTGTCCGAACGGCCACCAGTTCACCATGCCCTTCGCGGCTGAGGCCGAGGTGCCGTCGGTGTGGGAGTGCAGGGTTTGTGGTGGGGCGTCGGTCATCGTCGATGGTGAGCGGCCTGAGCCGAAGAAGGCGAAGCCGCCGCGTACGCACTGGGACATGCTGATGGAGCGTCGGACGACGGATGACCTTGAAGAGGTCCTGGCGGAGCGGTTGGCCGTTCTGCGGGGTGCCGGTACGGACAGGCGTTCAGCCTGATCGGCCTGATCGTTTGGGTGGTTGTGCGGTAGGGGTCGGGCGCGGGGTGGTTGCCGTGTCCGACCTTTCGCCGTGTCCGCGGTCGGTTCGTTGTGTCGTGTTCGTGGGGTGGGCTGCCGGGCACGGGGCGGGTTGAGCCGTGCCCGGGCGGCCGTGGTGGCCGCGTCGGGTCCGGCCGGGTGTCGCATCGTGTTGTGCCGACTGGTTGCGTGCGGCCTCGGGTCGGGTGTTGGGCGGTCGGGTGTTGGGCGGTCGGGTGTTGGGCGGTGGTGGGGGGCCGGTTCGGCCGGTGGGCGTCGGATTCAGGCGTGGCCGGAGGTGACGTTGCGGTCCTGGGTGACGTTGCGGTCCTGGGTGACGTTGCGGTCCTGGGGGGTGTGGAGGGGCTCGTGGGGTGTGGTGTCGGTGGTTGTCTTCGGGGTGGGGCGGTGGCGTCGGGTGGTGGCGGCCCACCAGGCGACGCGCCAGAGGGCTTCGGCGACGACGGCGTTGCTCATCTTGGAGGTGCCGCGTTCGCGTTCGACGAAGGTGATGGGGACTTCGCGGACGCGGAAGCCGCGGCGCCAGGCCTGCCAGGCGAGGTCGACCTGGAAGCAGTAGCCCTGGGAGGTGACGCGGTGCAGGTCGCGGTCGCGGAGGACGTCGGCGCGGTAGGCGCGGAAGCCGGCGGTGGCGTCGCGTAGGGGTATGCCGAGGGCGGCGCGGACGTAGAGGTTGGCGCCGCGGGAGAGCAGGAAGCGGCGCCGCGGCCAGTTGCGGACCTCTCCCCCGGGTATCCAGCGGGATCCGATGACGAGGTCGGCGTGGTCGAGGGCGGCGAGCAGGCGGGGTAGCTGCTCGGGTTGGTGGGAGCCGTCGGCGTCCATTTCGACGATGACGGTGTAGCCGTGGTGTAGTGCCCAGGAGAACCCGGCGACGTAGGCGGTGCCGAGGCCGGATTTGCCTTCGCGGTGCAGGACGTGGATGTGGTCGTCGGAGGCGGCGAGTTCGTCGGCGATCTTCCCGGTGCCGTCGGGGCTGGCGTCGTCGATGACGAGCAGGTCGACCGTCGGGTTGGCCGTCCGCAGGCGGCGGGCGGTGTCCGGTAGGTTGTCCCGTTCGTTGTAGGTCGGGACGCAGACGACAACGCGGTTGGGATCCACGCGCTTCCTCTCCTGGTCAGGGACCATGTCCGCGGTGGTGTCTGCCCGGGTGGCGTCACGGTGGGTGGCGCTGTCGGTGTCGTTTCGCGGGGTCATGGGGTTTGGTGGTGTGCCGGCTACGGGGTGGCGGTCATGTCGGTGTTGGCGGTCATGTCGGTGTTGGCGGTGTCACGGTCCGGGCCGTGGGACGGGTTCGCCGGGCGTGGATCACCCCTGCCATCATGGCGGTCAGGCCGAGGGCGATGAGAACCGCCTCCGGGAGGATCCCGGCCTGGTCGGCGAGGGTGCGGGTGGTGCGTCGGGGTAGCGCGGCGGTGAGGATGCCTGCTTCGTAGAGGCCGGTTTTGGCGAGCAGGGTGCCGTCGGGAGTGATGAGGGCGCTTTCACCGCTGGTGGAGACCTGGACGGTGGCCCGGCCGTGTTCGACTGCGCGCAGACGTGACATGGCGAGTTGCTGTTGGCTTTCACCTTTGCGACCGAAGGATGCGTTGTTTGTCTGGATGACGAGGATATCGGCGCCGTGGTTGACGGTGTCGCGGACGAGGCCGTCGTAGGCGACTTCGAAGCAGATGATGTCTCCGATGGTGGTGCCGGCGGCGTGGAGCGCGCCGGGGGTGGTGCCGGCGAGGAAGTCGCTGGGCATCTCGTCGGCGAAGCGGTGGATGAGTTTTTCGAGTAGGGCGCGGCCGGGGAGGTATTCGGCGAAGGGGACGGGGTGGCGTTTGACGTACATCTGGCCGGTGAAGCCGTCAGCGGTCCAGATCATGCCGGCGTTGCGGAGGTGGCCTGGTCCGGGGCCGCCCAGGACGGCGCCGACGAGGAGGGGGGCGCCGGCGGTGCGGGCGGCGGCGCGCAGGGCGGTGGCGACGGCGGGGNTGGNGAGGGGGNCGAGGTCGGAGGAGTTCTCCGGCCACAGGACGAGGTCGGGTTGTGGGTGTGTTCCGGTGGTGACGTCGGTGGCGAGGTGCCTGGTGACGGTGACGTGGTTGGCGGTGACCTGGAAGGCGCGGCCGAGGGCGCGGTAGCCGCCGTCGGCGGGGACGTTTCCCTGGATGGCGGCGACGGTGAGGGTGCCGTGCTCGGGGGCGGTGGGCAGGGGTACGAGCAGGCCGGTGAGGGTGAGGGCGGCAGTGCCGAGGATGGGGGCGGCGAGGCGGCGGGCCGTGGCGGCTGTTGGGAGGGTGCGGGGGGTGGGTGTGCCGCGGGCGGGGGTGGTGATCCTGACGATGGTGAGGGCGGTCAGGGCGCCGGTGGCGGCGACGGCGGCGGTGACGGCGGGGGCGCCGCCGAGGGCGGCCAGGGCGGNGAAGGGGCTGTCGGGCTGGGTGAAGGCGAGTCGTCCCCAGGGGAAGCCGCCGAAGGGCGCTCGGCTGCGCAGCGCTTCCTGGGCGACCCAGACGGCGGCGGTCCACAGCCAGGCGCCGGGTAGCCGCCAGACGAGGGTGGTGGCGGGGGCGACGAGGGCGAGGATGGCGGCTTCGGCGAGGGAGAGCACGAGCCATCCGTCTGCGCCGACGAAGGAGACGAAGCGCAGGAGGGGGATGCAGAAGGCGAGGGAGAACAGCAGTCCCAGGCCGTAGGAGGCGCGCAGACGCCGGTTGCGGACGGCGAGGGTGAGCAGGGTGACCGCGACGGGGGCCAGGGGCCAGCAGCCGACCGGTGGGGTGGCGAGGTAGAGCAGGGCGCCGCCGAGGAGCGCGGCGAGTGGGCGTCGGGTGTGGCGGATCAGGGTGGATCTCAAGGTGGATCTCAGGGTGGGTTGCGGGTCCGCCGGGTCTGGCCGCGGGCCCATGCCTGGTTCGCCGTTCACGGGTGGTTCGCCGTTCACGCGCGGTTCGGGGACGGCTGGTGGGATGGGGGCCGTGTCACCGGCCGCTTGGTGGGGCGGGCGGGCGGGCGGTGGGGTCACTGGACCAGTTTCGGTCACACGGGTCGTGCTGAGCACGCCGGTCCTGGTCGGCGGGCGTGTGGCGGCCCTGACGCTCGAAGCTGACTCGAAGCCGAGGGGGACGCGGCCGCGCAGGACGGTGCGTGGGCAGGTCGGGCGGGGCCGGTGTTCAGGTGAGGGTGTCGTGCAGGATGCGGCCGCGCAGGACGGTGCGTAGGCAGGTCGGGGCGGGCGCGGACAGGTCGGGCAGGGCGGCGACGGCGCCGCGGGGGTCGGNGGACCAGGCGGCGATGCGGTCGTCGGGGACCTGGGCGACGAGTTCGCCGGGCACGGCCCAGACGGCGTAGGTGGCGGGGGCGCCGGGGGCGAGGGTGCCGTGGCCGTCGGTGTCGGCGCGGGCGGCGCGCCAGCCGCCTCGGGTCGCGGCGGTGAACGCGGCGCGGGCGGAGAGGCGGGCGGNGGGGGNGTGGNGGGTGACGGCGGCGCGTATGGCGCCCCAGGGGTCCAGGGGGGTGACGGGGGCGTCGGAGGAGAACGCCAGGGGGATGCCGGCGCGGTTCATGGCGGCGAAGGGGTTCATGGCGGCGGCACGGGTGGGGCCCAGGCGGGTGGCGTACATGCCGTTCTCGCCGCCCCAGCGGGCGTCGAAGGCGGGTTGGACGCTGGCGACGAGGCCGAGGGCGGCGATGCGGGGCAGGTGGTCGGGGGTGGTCATTTCGGCGTGTTCGAGGCGGTGGCGGGCGGCGGTGATCTGGTTGTGGCCGAGGGTGGTGGCGGCGGCTTCGAGGCCGTCCAGCACGGTGGTGATGGCGGCGTCGCCGATGGCGTGGAAGCCGGCCTGTAGGCCGGCGTCGGCGCAGTCGAGGACGGCGTCGCGGATGGTGTCGGCGTCGAGGTGGGTGGTGGCGCGGATGTGGGGGATGTCGGCGTAGGGGGTGTGCAGGGCGGCGGTGTGGGAGCCGAGGGAGCCGTCGACGAAGGCGTCGCCGCCCCAGGCGGTGCCGAGTTCGACGGCGGTGGCGATGTCCCCGGCCCAGTAGCCGACGATGTCGGGTCCGGGGACGGCGCGGGCGTGGGCGAGCAGGCCGGCGAGGTCGTCGGCGGAGGAGATGTCGGGTCCGGCCATCTCGTGCAGGGCGACGATGCCGAGGGCGGCGGCGCGGGTGCGGGTGGTGTTCCAGGCGTCGCGGCGCCCGGTGGGGGTCAGGGTGGCGTCGGCGGTCCGGCGGGCGAGGTGGTGGGCGTGGCCGGTGACGGTGCCGTCGGGGTGCCAGCCGGGGTGGTGGGGGGCGCCGGATGCGGCGGCGAGCGCGGAGGAGATCACCGCGCTGTGGCCGTCGACGCGGGCGAGGTAGACGACCGCGCCGCCAGCGGCGCGGTCGAGGTCGGTGGCGGTGGGTGGGCGTGGGTCGTCGGTCCAGGTGGTCTCGTCCCAGCCGGTGGCGAACAGGGTGGTGGTGGGGTGGCGGTGGGCGTGTGCGGTGAGGGCGCACAGGGCGGCGGCGCGGGTGGGGGTGCCGGTGAGGTCGAGGCCGGACAGGGCCAGGCCGGTGGCGGTGGTGTGGACGTGGGCGTCGACGAAGGCGGGGGTGATCAGGGCGTCGTCGAGGTCGATGACGGTGTCGGCGTCGAGATGGGTGGCGGCGGCGTCGCAGCCGACCCAGGCGATGGTGTCGCCGTCGGTGAGCATCGCGGTGGCGAACGGGTCGGCCGGGGTGTGGATGCGCCCGCCCCGGTACAGGATGGTGCGGGCGGGTCGGGGGGCGTCGTCGGTCACGGTGGTGAGTCTGCCGCCCTGGACGTGACGCGGATCCATCTGTTCGATCCGGGCGGTGGCCGTGCCCTGGTGCGGTGAGCGGCGCTCCGGTCCGGGGGCGGTCCGGGGCGGGGGTTGGTCCGGCGGGTGTTCACAGGGCGGGGGGGCGTCCTTCGTAGGGGGTGGAGAGCACGACCATGGTGCGGGTGGAGACGTTCGCGGCGGCGCGGATCTGCTGCAGCAGCGTCTCGAGGTCGCCGGGGGTGGCGACTCGCACCTTGAGCAGGTAGCTCTCGTCGCCGGCGACGCTGTGGCAGGCCTCGATCTCGACGATGTGGGCGAGCCGGTCGGCGGCGTCGTCGGGTTGGCTCGGGTCGATCGGTGTGATCGAGATGAAGGCGGTCAGGGGCAGGCCGACCTGGGCGGGGTCGACGAGCGCCGTGTAGGAGGTGATCACTCCACGCTGTTCCAGGCGTCGGACGCGCTGATGGACGGCGGAGACCGACAGGCCGGTGGCTCGGCCGAGGTCGGTGAAGCTCATACGCCCATCTCGGCACAGCATCTGCACGATTTGACGGTCGAGATCTTCCAGCACGTTCGGAGCGTATGCAGGAGGACGGGGGATGATGTGGATGTTTCTGGTCCGTGGTCTGGTCCCGTGGGGATAGCCGCTGGGATGGGTACCGGCTGTGTGCGGGGAGGGTGGGACGGTGTTTGTGGGTGAGCGGGCGGGGGCGGACGGTCGGCTGATGCTTGTCGACACCCCGTCGCTGTACTTCCGGTCGTTTTTCGGGGTGCCGCGTTCGGTGCGGGCTCCCGACGGCACGCCGGTGAACGCGGTGCGGGGACTGCTCGACGTGCTGGCCCGGCAGATCGGCGAGGTGCGCCCGAAGCGGGTCGTGGCGTGTTTCGACGCCGACTGGCGGCCGGCGTTCCGGGTGGCGCTGCTGGCGTCCTACAAGGCGCACCGGGTCGCCGACGTCGGGGCCGGCGAGGCCGGCGGGGGCGGGCAGGNCGAGCGGGNGGNCGGCGACCTGCTCGCCCAGCTCCCGATCATCGACGAGGTCCTCGACGCGTTCGGGATCGCCCGGGCGGAGGCCGCCGGGTTCGAGGCTGACGACGTGATCGCGACGCTGGCGACCCGTCACCGGGGGGAGGTGGACATTCTGACCGGTGACCGGGACCTGTTCCAGCTCGTCGACGACGCGGCCGGGGTGCGGGTGCGGTACGCGGTGGAGAAGTTCGCGGTGGTGGACGAGGCGGCGGTGACGGCACGCTACGGCGTTCCGGGGCGGGCCTATGCCGATTTCGCGGTGCTGCGCGGTGATCCCAGTGACGGGTTGCCGGGGGTGGCGGGGATCGGGGCGAAGACCGCCGCGGCGCTGCTGACCCGGTTCGGGTCGCTCGCGGCGGTGCTCGCCGCGGTTGACGCCGACGGCGGCGCGGGTCTGCCGGCCGGGGCGCGGCGTCGGTTGCGGGGCGCCCGGGACTATGTGCGTGCCGCGGTGGGGGTGGTGGCGGTGGTGCGGGACGTGCCGGTGGGTGCCTTCGCTGATCTGCTGCCGGCGGCGCCGGTCGATCCGGCGGCGGTGGGGGCGCTCGCCGAACGGTGGGGGCTGACCGGTTCGTGCACGCGGCTGGTGCGGGCGCTGGCCGAGGCCGCGGGTGGCTGAGGCCGTGGACGGCCTCAGCCGGCGTGTTCGTCCGGTTGCCGATTGAGCGGGCGTGTTCGTCCGGCTGTCGCAGTGACGCGCAGGGTCATCTCGGCGGGNGGGNGGNGGGGCTGCCCGTCATGGCGCTGCCCTGGTGACGGTAGGTTTCCCTGCGTACCTCGGCGTGGGCACACGCAGGCGGTGCGCCGGTTGACGTCGCGGGGGCGGATCGTCGCCTACTGTTGCCCTCCGGGTGAGCTTCGGGTGGGCGGGTGCCCACCCGGACGAGCAGGGCCCAGGCGGCGCAGCGGTGCAGCGGATGCTCACCGGACGAGCAGGTGGCGGTGCAGGTGACGGCAGCGGAGGTCAGGGTGGGGCTGCGTGAGCGGCTCGCGGGCAGGCGGGTCCTGGTGACCGGGGNGACCGGGNTCGTCGGGGAGGCGCTGCTGGAACGGTTGCTGTCGGACTTCCCCGACACGGCGGTGGTGGCGCTGGTGCGGCCGCGGGGCAGTCACAGCGGGGCGGCGCGGCTGGCGCGGATGATGCGGAAGCCGGCGTTTCGCGGGTTGCGGGAGGGGTTGGGTGCGGCGGGGGNGGNGGNGCTGCTCGCCGAGCGGGNGGNGGNGATCGAGGGGGNTCTGGCGTCGATGCCGGATCTGCCCGCCGACCTCGACGTGGTCATCCACTGTGCCGGGGAGGTGTCGTTCGACCCGCCGGTCGACGAGGCGTTCACCACGAACGTCGGTGGGGTGGCGGAGCTGCTGCGGGCGCTTGCGGCCGGGGGGGCCAGGCCTCATCTGGTGCATGTGTCGACGGCGTATGTGGCGGGGNTGCGTTCGGGGCACATCGCCGAGGGGCCGCTGGCCCATGACGTGGACTGGCGGGTCGAGTGGGATGCGGCGTCGCGGGTGCGCCAGCAGACCGAGGACGCCTCGCGGGCGCCGGAGTGTTCGGCGCGGTTTCGGGCGCAGGCGTCGCGGCGGTTCGCCGCCGCCGGGGCGCAGACGGTGTCGGCGGAGGCGGAGCGGCTGCGCCGGGCGTGGGTGGCGCGGCGGATGGTGACGGCCGGGGGTGAGCGGGCGCAGGTGCTGGGGTGGACGGATGCGTACACGTTCACCAAGGCGTTGGGTGAGCGGTATCTGGAGGATCATCACGGGGATCTGCCGTTGACGGTCGTCCGTCCCTCGATCATCGAGAGTGCGCTGCGCCGGCCGTTCCCGGGGTGGATCGAGGGGTTCAAGATGGCCGAGCCGCTGATCCTGGCCTATGGCCGCGGTGAGCTGCCGGACTTCCCCGCCTCCCCGGACGCGGTGGTGGACATCATCCCGGTGGATCTGGTTGTCAACGCGATCCTGGCGGCGGCGGCGGTGGTGCCGCCGGCGGACACCCCGGCCTATTACACGGTGTGTTCGGGTTTTCGTAATCCGTTGCTGTTTCGGGATCTGTACGCCTATGTGCGGGACTATTTCCAGGCCGATCCGTTGCCGCGGCGCGGTCGGGGGACGTTCGCGGTGCCGGAGTGGCCGTTCGCGGGGGCGGCGGCGGTGGAGGCGAAGCTGCGTCGCTCGGAGCGGCTGGTGGGGTTGGCGGGCCGGGCGTTGGAGCATGCCCCGCCCTCGGATCGGGTGCGCCGGTTTGCCGGGGAGCTGGAGCGGGCGGAGAGCCGGGTGGGGTTTCTGCGCCGCTACTCGGATGTGTACCGGGCGTACACGAAGGCGGAGCTGGTCTATGTCGACGACGCCACGGGTGCGTTGCACGCGGCGATGGATCCGGCCGATCAGGCGGAGTTCGGGTTTGATCCGGCGTGTTTCGACTGGCGGCACTATCTGCAGGACGTGCACTGCCCGGCGGTGACGGCGGTGCTGCGCCGGCCGCGTGATCCCGCGCCGCCGCGGCGGCTGTCGGGGCATCTGGCCGCCGGTGACGGGGTGCTGGCGGTGTTCGACCTGGATGGGGCGGTGGCGTCGGCGACGGTGATCGAGTCGTATCTGTGGATGCGGTTGGCGGACGCCTCGGCGCCGCGGCGGGTGCGGGAGCTTGCGTCGCTGGCGGTGGNGTTGCCGCGGTATGTGCGTGCGGAGCGTCGTGACCGGGGGCATCTGATGCGGTCGGTGTACGCGCGCTACGCGGGGGTGGATCCGGCGGAGTTGGAACGGCTGGTGGTGGAGGTCGCCGGGGACATTCTGCTGCGGCGGGTGAAACCGGCGGGGATCCGTCGGGTGCGTGAGCATCGGGCGGCGGGGCATCGCACGGTGCTGCTGACCGGGGCGGTGGAGGTGTTGACGCGGCCGTTCGCGCCGTTGTTCGACGATGTGGTCGCCGCGCGGCTGGAGGTGGGTGCGGATGGTCTGCTGACCGGCCGGTTGGAGTCCTCGCCGCTGGTCGGGGATGCGCGGGCGGCGTTCATTGATCATCATGCGCGGGTGTTGGGGGCGGATCTGGGGGTGTCGTGGGCGTATGCGGACAGCCAGTCGGATCTGCCGTTGCTGCGGGCGGTCGGTAACCCGGTGGCGGTGAACCCGGATCTCGCGTTGCATCAGGTGGCGCGGGGGGCGGGGTGGCCGATCGAGGAGTGGGCGTCGGCGGCCGGGGAGCCGCGTCTGGTCGTCGGGGACCGTCGGGAGCGTGGCCTGCGGGCCGCGGCGGCGCGGGCGGGGGCGGCGGCCTTGAGCTCAAGGCCAGGCCCGGGCACGGGGCCGGCGGGGGTCGTGGTGTCGGGGGGTGGGCGGTGACCCGCGGGTTGGAGCTGTATGCGTCGGTGTCGCGGCAGGCGGCGTCGCGGCTGGTCGGGGCGGGGCCGTCGGGGNGGTCGGGGCTGGCCGGGGTGGCGGCGCCGCTGCGCTATGTCGAGCATGGTGATCCGGTGGTGCCGGGTCCGGGGTGGGTGACGGTGCGGCCGCGGCTGGCGGGGATCAGCGGGTCGGATCTGGCGTTGGTGACGGGTCGGGTGTCGGCCTATCTGACGGCGATGGTGGGTCTGCCGTTCGTGCCGGGTCAGGAGGTCGTCGCCGAGGTGCAGGAGTCGGTGACGTTGGACGACGGGCGGGTGCTGGCGGCCGGGGACCGGGTCGTTGTCGATCCGGCGCCGGGCAGCGGTCCCGGGACCGGTGACGGCAGAGTCGGTGACGGCAGAGCCGGTGACGGCGGGTGGGCGCGGGGGGTGGGCGGCGGTGGGTGGAGCCGGGTGATGCTCGCCCACCGTGGGCAGCTGTGCCCGGTGCCCGCGACGTTGCCGGATGCCCGGGCGGTGCTCGTCGACCCGCTGGCCGCCGCGGTGCATGCCGTGGACCGGGCGCGGGTCGGCGCCGGGCAGCGGGTCCTCGTCGTCGGGGCGGGGGCGGCCGGGTTGTGCACGGTGCTTGCGTTGCGGGCCCATACCGAGGCGGGGCAGGNGGCGGNGGTGGCGAAGTATCCCCGCCAGGCGGAGCTGGCGCGCCGGTTCGGGGCGGACGTGGTGTTCGACCCGGACGGGGCGGTCGCCGGGGTGCGTCGGGCCACGCATGCGATGCGGGTGTCGCCGCGGGCGGGTGGGGCGTTCCTGCTCGGCGGGGTGGATGTCGCGTTCGACGCGGCGGGGCGGGCGTCGTCGTTGTCCACGGCGCTGCGCACGACCCGGGCGGGGGGGCGGGTGGTGCTTTCGGGTGTGCCCACGGGCCGGGTGGATCTGACGCCGCTGTGGGCGCGGGGGTTGGAGTTGGTGGGGGCGGCGCGGCGCGGCGCGGCGCCTTCGGTGCTGGCCCGGGCGTTCGCGTTGGCCGCCGGCGCCCCGTTGGACGGGGTGGTCGCGGCGACGTATCCGCTGACCCGCTGGCGGGAGGCGTTGGAGCACGCGTTGTGCGCGGGTCGGCTCGGTGCGGTGCGGATTGCGTTCGATCCGACGGTGGCGCTGTGAGCGGGCGTGCCGGGATCGGGCCGAGGGCCGGGGCGGGTGGGGTCATGGCGGGGCTGCGCCGCCGGGCGGGGCGCCAACACGGAGGGGTTGTCCCTTCGTGCCGGACGTGGAAGGGATCATGCTGGTGAGACCGGGGTTCGTGCTCGAGGTTGACGAGCGGACTCCCCCGCTGCTGGTGCACCAGGGTGAGGGCGTGCTGCTCGAGCAGTTCCCGCTCGGGACACGGGTGGTGTATCCGCCCGAGTCGCTGCCCGGGGTCGGTGACGTCGATGCGGCGATCGCCGCGGCGTTGGCGGCGCCGGTGGGCAGCGAGCCGCTGGCGGCGTTGCTGCGTCCGGGGATGCGGCTGACGATCAGTTTTGACGATCTGTCGACGCCGTTGCCGCGGATGCGTCGCCCGGATGTGCGGGGGCGGATCATCGAGGCGGTGCTGACGGCGGCGGCGGCGGCCGGTGTCGACGATGTGGCGCTGGTCGTGGCGAACGGGTTGAACCGGCGGTTGAGCGCCGGCGAGGNGGAGCGGATCGTCGGGGAGCGGGNGTTCCGCTCGTTCTGGCCCGGACAGTTGCGCAGCCATGACGCGGAGGATCCTGACAATCTCACCGTCGTGGGGGTGACCGACGCCGACGAGCNGGTGGAGGTTTCCCGCCGGGTCGCCGCCGCCGACCTGCTGGTGCACGTCGGGGTCGTGCAGAGCCCGGCGGCGGTCGGTGCGGGCGGGCTCGTGACCGGCCTGTCGTCGTATGCGACGCTGCGTCACGTGCACAGCGTCGCCGCGGCGGTCCGCCGCGTCGGCCTGCCCGGGGACGGCGCTGGCGGCGTCGGGGATGGGGGGGTTGGTGCGCCGCCGGGTCCGGCGGCGCGGATGGGTCGGCTGCTGTGCGAGGCGGTGCGGGTGTTCGCCGTCGCGGTGACGGTGAACGCCGCGACGGCGCCGGTGCACTATCCGTTCCTGACCCGCCGGGAGTGGGAGTGGTCGCTGGCCGATCAGGCGATGGCGGTCGGGCTGGGCCGTGGCCTGGNGCTGGTGGGGTCGCGGGCGCGCCGCCGGCTGCTGCGTGACTTCGCTGCCGACTATGCGGTCACCTCGGTGAGCGCGGGGGATCCTACGGCGGTCGCGGCGGTCGCGGCGGCGGCGGTCGACGCCCAGCAGCGGGTCACCGTCGATGGGCAAAGCGACGTCGTTGTCGTCGGGCTGGGCCCGTTCGGGCCGTTCGACGCGGGTGCGGTGGTCAACCCGGTGCTGGCGGCGCACGGCGCGCTCGGGGAGGTTTTCGGCCGGTACCGGGGGCGGCCGGTGGTCCGCGAGAACGGGGCGTTGATCGTCTACCATCCGCTGACGCCACGGTTCTCCCAGCTGCATCACCCCTCCTACGTGGACTTCTACGAGGAGGTGCTCGCCGAGTCGACCGAGGCTGCGACGGTGGAGGCGAAGTTCGAACGGCAGTACGCCACCGATCCCTGGTATGCGTCGCTGTATCGGACGTCGCTTGCTCATCACGGGGTGCATCCGTTCCACCGCTGGTATGAGGCGGCGCCGGCGATGGCCCATGTGGGGGATGTGGTGTGGGTGGGCGGTGATCGGGCGGCGTGCGCGCGGCTGGGGTTCCGGGCGGCGTCGACGTTGGCGGATGCGTTGGAGATGGTGTCGGGATCGGTGGGCCGTGATCCGTCTATCACCTATCTGCACTCCCCACCCCATCTGATCGCCGAAGTACGGTGACCGCGGGAGATGCGGGTCACGGATCGTGCGGTCGCCGGCTGGGACGCGGTGGCCATGCGCGGCGGAGCACAGGTGCCAGCGGTGGACCGGATCGGCAGGGGCAGAGGTGAACGGGATGGCGGGTAGGCCGCGACGGGGNGTGGGGCTGCGGGCGGTGCTGGCCGGGTGGCGGCCGGGGGGCCGCGGGCCGGTCCCGGGCAGCGCCGAGGCGCATCGGGTCCCCGAGGTGCCGCGGGAGTTCCCGACCGCGTGGGCGCGTCGCCCGGCGGCGCGGGCCGCCCGGGGGGTGTTTCTGCGTGGGGTGATGCGCCCGCTGCTGCGGACGACGCTGACGGTGGCGGTGCACGGTGCGGAGGCGTTCGACGGGGTCCGCGACACCCCGGTGATCATCGTGTCGAATCACAGCAGTCATCTGGACGCCCCGCTGCTGTTGTGCACGGTGCCCGGGTGGGTGCGGGCGCGTACGGTGGTGACGGCGGCGGCGGACTATTTCTTCGACAGTGCCTGGCGGGGGGCGTCGAGTGCGTTCGCGTTCGCGACGGTGCCGATCGAACGGCACGGTGGGGCGCCGTCGGCGACGCCGATGAACCTGCTGGGGGACGGCTGGAACCTGGTGATCTTCCCGGAGGGGACGCGGTCGCGGGACGGGGCGCGGGGCCGGTTCCGGTTGGGGGCCGCCTATCTGGCGATCAACGCGGGGGTGCCGGTGGTTCCGGTGGGGCTGCGGGGTGCGTACGCGGCGATGCCGCGGGGACGGTCCTGGCCGGTGGCGGGCCGTCCGCCGGTGTCGGTGCGGTTCGGCCGGCCGATGCGCCCCGCGCCGGGTGAGGATGTGCGGGCGTTCACCGCGCGGCTGGCCGCCGAGGTCGACCGGCTCTGCGCCGAGGACGCGACCTCCTGGTGGGAGGCGACGCGGGCGGCCTTCGCCTCGGGTCTGCCCGGTGCGGCTGGTCTGCCCGATACGGCTGGGACGGCTGAGGAGGCGCGGGTCGGGGATGCGGCGCAGGTGCCGGCGGCGCGCTCGGCCCCGGACGTCGCAGCGACCCCGGCGGGGTCCGAGCCGGCGGGCCGCACCGCCGGGGACCCCGGCGGTGCGGCCGGTGGTGGGGGCTTCCCCGGTCGGACCAGCCCGCGGGCGGTCCCCCGACCGGGTGGGACGGGTGGGACGGGTGGGGCCGCGGGGTCGGCGGCGGTCTCCGCGCGGCTGCGTGGCGCCCCGAACACCCCGACGGCGCGGTGGCGGCGGATCTGGGCGGCGACCGAGCCGGCGCCGCGCCCCGGGTCGCGTTCCCCCTGGCGGCGTTAGAACCGGGCCGCGGCTTGGCCCGGCGAGGTCGAGGATGGCCAGAGCGCGGGGCCGGTCTGCGCGAGATGGGCCAGGTAGGCGCGCGGGGACACCACGCCGGTCTCCTCTCACTCCTCCTACGTTGACGCCCAGGGCCGCCTATGACAAGCAAACTTGACTTTATGGAAAGTCGACTTTACATTCATGCCATGACCGATGACATGACCGATGAGACGCGGCGGGACAACGTGACACGCGCCGCCCGCAGGGCGATCTTCCTGGACGGTCTCCCCGTCGCCACCCTCGGCGGGATCGCTCTGGCCCTGGGCAGCGGCCCCGACCAGACCGCCGCCCAGAAGGCCTGGTGGCTGGGGGCCAGCGGCGCGTTCACGCTCGCCGTGGCATGGGTACTGCTGCGCGCCTTCCGCCGCGCCGACGAGTACCAGCGCAAGATCCAAGTGGAGAGCATGGCGATTACCTTCGCGGCAGTCCTGGTAGGGCTTCAGCTAGCCGCCCTGCTCGACGCCGCCGGCATCGTCCAGCTACGCCAGCTCACCCAGATAATCACCATCGGCGGCGTGGCGATGTGGCTGCTGATCGCAGACCTGCGCACCCGTCTACGCCGATGAAGAACCGGCTGCGCGTGCTGCGGGCGGAACGCCGGTGGAGCCAGGCCTACCTGGCCGACCGATGCCGGGTGTCCCGGCAGACCATCAACGCGATCGAGACCGAACGGTACGACCCCAGTCTTCTCCTGGCATTCACCCTCGCCGACATCTTCAGCCTGGCCATCGAGGAGATCTTCATCCCCGACCGGTCAGGGACAACCACCGCCACCGACCGGCCCTGAGCTCGACCTCGGCCAACGCGCCCCAGCCACTCCAACATCGACACCCCGCTCCGTCGACAGATCGCCGATCACCGGCACGCACCGGCAGCACCGGTGACCACAGCGGTCCTGCCCTCCACCGCAAACAGCTCACCCGGACCAGCAACCTCGGGCCGCGCCCATGCCTCCTGCATGCCGCATCCCGCACTTCACGCTGCTGGCGTATCCCCAGTAGTCGGGACGCTGGCCGAAGACCGGCGGCTGATCCGCCGGACCGTCAGGCGCCGGGCGCCGGGCGCCGGGCGCGGGTGAGCAGGCCGAGAAGCGCCAGCGCGGCGAGGGCCATGACGACCAGGCCGTACCCGCGGGCGGTGGGCAGCAGCCCGTGGTGGGTGACCAGGTAGCCGGCGACGACCGCGGGGACGCCGAAGGCGAGGTAGCACAGCACGTAGACGGTCGAGAGCAGGCCGGCGCGTTCGTGCGGGGCGACCAGGGGGATCAGGACGCGCAGGCCGCCCTGGAAACCGGCGCCGAGACCGATACCGGCCAGCGTGGTGCCGACGAAGAACGTCGGGGTGGAGGGAAGGTCCGCGCCGAGCAGGGTGACACCGACGCCGACGAGCAGGCCCAGGGCACCGAGGAACATCACGGTACGGGCAGCGGTGTCGCGCAGGAGCAGCACCGTCAGGGCCGCGGTCACGGTGAGGGCGAAGACCGCGAGACCTCCCAGCACGACCCAGCGGGAGTCGACGACGAGACGGGCCAGGCTCGGGCCGAGGGAGAGGTAGAACCCGCTCAGGGCCCAGGATGCGACCAGGCAGGGCGCGGCGATCAGCAGGTCGCGGCGGGCGGCGGCGGGNACGCCGATGGTCGGGCGCAGCGACGCGAGCGCTCCGGGGATGCGCGGTGCGGTCTCGGGCATCGCCGCGACCCCGACCGCCTGGGCGAGCACGATCGCGCACAGCACCAGGTAGACCAGACGGGTGGGAGCGGGCAGGTAGGCCACGAGCAGACTGGACCCGAGGGCGCCCAGGGCCAGGCCGGTGAACGGGCCGACTCCGTTGGCCAGGGTGCCGCGGGCCCGGTCGAGGTCGAGCAGGCCGGCGCCGAGGGCGCCACTGGCGGCGCCGGTCGCCAGGCCCTGCAGAACGCGGCCGACGGTCAGTTCCCCCACCCCGCCGGCGGTGGCGAACACCGCCAGGGCGGCGGCGAGCAGCAGCGAGGAGGCGAGCAGCACCGGACGGCGCCCGATGTGGTCGGAGAGGGCTCCGACGGTGAGCAGCGCAGCGAGGACGGCCAGGGCGTACACGGCGAACACGACGGTCACGGTGATCGGGGAGAACCCCCAGCGGGCCTGGTAGACCGGGTAGAGGGGGGTGGGGGCCGAGGACGCGGCGAGGAACGAGCCGATCATCGACGTCTGCAGGAGGAATCCGGCGCGCGGGGACAGCCTGCCCCGGTGGGGCGCCGCGCCCGGGTCGGACGGGGCGTCGCGGGCCGCGGCCTGCCGCGGCAGGGCCACCGCCGGTACCGGGGCGGTGGCCGAGGACGGGGTCCCGTAACCGGCGGCGCCGGTCTGGCCGGTCTGGTCGGCGGGAAGGCCGGTGGCGATGGGTTGGGAGGACATCGGGTTTCCCTTCACCGGACAGCTAAAGCTAAGATTTTGCGTTAGCGCCCGACGGTACCCTCGGCCCGACGTTAACGCAAAGGATGTGCGTTAGGCTGGATGCGTGAGTCCGTCCGAGGGTCCGCGGCCCGGGGGGCGTAGCGCGCGGGTCCAGCAGTCCGTGCATGCCGCGGCGCGCGCGCTGCAGGCCGAGCGGGGTCGGCACGAGATCACGGTGCCGCTGGTCGCCGCCCGGGCGGGGGTGACCGCCTCCACCGTCTACCGGCGCTGGGGGGATCTGACCGAGCTGCTCGCCGACGTCGCCGCCGAGCGGCTGCGCCCGGAGACCCCGCCGGTGGACACCGGGTCGCTGCGCGGCGATCTCGCCGCCTACTGCGAGCAGTACCTGGAGGAGATGTCCTCCCCCGCGGGCCGGGCGTTCCTGCGCGACCTGGTCGCTTCCTGCGGCGACGACCGGCCGGCGTGCCGCTGTGACCTGTACATCCGCGAGCAGATCGGGGTCATCGTCGAACGGGCCGCGCGTCGCGGTGAACCCACCCCCGGGGTTGGTGAGATCGTCGAGGGAGTCATGGCGCCGATGATGTACCGCATCCTGTTCGTCGCCGACCCGGTCGATCTCGCCGACGCCCGCCGGTTGGTGGACGCCCTACTCGCCCGCGGCGGTGGTCAGCCGCGCGGGTAGCCGAGCCGGGTGTTGTACTCCTGGACCGCCGAGGCGGAGCTGACCATGGCGATCACCCACACGATGAACCACACCGGAACGGTGATGATCAGTGTGATGATGAAGAAGGAGAACATCCACAGGAACAGGTCGGCGATCAGAAGCACGACACCCGTGGTGGTCTTGCCGGCGTAGATGTGGCCCACGCCCAGCCACAGGAAGGTCAGCAGCAGCGCGACCGCGACCGACTTCGGCGGTACCGGCGGGTAGCCCTGGCCCGGGCCGGGACCCGGGAAGGGTTGCGGCGGGCCGATCGGATACGGCGTCGGACCCGGCCCGCCGGCCTGGCCGTGAGGCGGCGGCTGTCCGTACGGCTCGTATCCGTACGGCTCGTAGTATCCGGCCGGCCCGGGCTGCTGCGGTTGCCGGTGCGGATCGTCCCACCTTGTCATGTGACCCCCGATCTTGTCGGTGCACACTGTAACAGGATCATCCGGTTACGTGAATGGACCGGAATACCGGAACCGCGATCGGCATCCCCAACCTTCAGGAATGTGACATTCACCACACAAAGATCGTTATGTGGATAAACCTGTCGACAAGCCGGTGGGTAACCTGCCGCGACCCTGTGGATGTCCTGTGGGGCGATGCTGATCCCGGATTCGCCGAGAAGTCAAGATGTTGCGGTGCGTACCGGCCGCGATATCACTGGAGTATGGCTCTGGCGCATCTGACTTCTCGTCCGACCNCCNCCNCCCGNCCCGCCGTGCCCGCCGTGCCGGGCAGCGCGCCCGCGCTGCCTCCCAGCGTCGCCCGGGTCGCCGCCCGCACCCGGCTGTCCGCCGAGCTGCTGGCGGCGATCCTGGAGGTCGAGCGGCGCACGCGGGCCACCCTCGAGGACATCGAACGCGCCGACGCGCTGGCCGAACGGCTGCTCGTGCGCCGCGGTGCGCGGCTGCGCGCCGCGGCCGGCCGCCCGGCCCGGTGACCTGCTCCCCCGGGCTCGGCTCAGGCGGCGCCGGCCCGCCGCGAGGCGCGCTCGGCGTGCGCCGAGGTGAGCATCAGGATCTCGTTCATCCTCAGGGTGAGCACCCGCGACGGGTGCTTGTCGAGGATGTCCTCCACCTCGAGGAGGGCGGCTTGGGCCACCGCGGGATCGCGGCGCAGCGTGGTGGCGGCGAGCGACGCCAGCGCCCAGCCGCGGTCGAGGGTCGCCGGGGTGGTCAGGTCGATCGCGGTGTAGGCGGCGGACCGCGCCCCGGGCATCCCGAGGCGGGCCATCGCGTCGGCGACGACGCAGGCCTCCCGGACCTCGTCGAAGGGGGGCCAGCCGGGATGGCGCAGGCCGAGCACGGTCGGCCGGTGGCGCAGTCGGTTCAGGGCGGCGTCGAGGGCTGCCTCGTCGCCGGTGGCCGCGGCGACGGTGACCTGCACCGCCGCCGCCCAGCCGTGCAGGTAGGGATGGTCGACGGCGGCCGCCTTGGCCGCGGCGTTGCCGGCGGCGGCGTAGCGTCCGGTGACGAAGGCGATCGCCGCGTCCAGGCTGTGCGCGGTGCCGGTGAGCAGCCGGTCGTCGAGCTGGGCGGCGAACTGCTCGGTGAGGGTCGCGAACCGCCGCGCCGAGGTGTCGTCGCCGGTGTCGACGGCCAGCATCCCGAGGGAGAACGACAAGTAGCCGGCGACCCGGGTCAGTTCGGCGTGCACCGTCGGGGACAGCCGCCGNCCCNGGGCGGCCTGGACCCGCCGCCAGTCGGCGATGACCGGGCCCACCAGCGTCGTGTGTGGGGCGGAGAACAGGGTCGTGGCGTACCGGTGCAGCCGGTCGTCGAGTTCGGTGAGCGTCACCGGATCGGGATCGGCGAAGGTGATCTCCCGGGAGAGTACCGCCGCGGCCCGTCCGGCGGACGCCAGACCGAGCCGGTCCGAGGCCCGGGTGGGCGACAGTTCCAGGCCGTTCATGACCATCCCCTCACGTTCCGCACCGGCGCCTCGTGGCGCACCGGTCACAGCCCGGCGACGGATGTCCGACCGGGCGGGGACCATGCTTCGTTGCGTCGTCCCGTGGCTGGGGCCGCCGCCGGTCGGCACGGCCGGCCGTACGCCGATGATGCTGATGAACCCGCACGGTTCACCCCAGTGCGTAGCTGATCCGGCAAACACTGTGACCAGTCGCAAGCTACCGCGCAAGAGGGGGGTTGTGTACAGCGGTTTGACAGATTGATCAGAGTCTGCTCCTGGTCTGGCCCGGACAGCTCGGACGTTCCCGATGATCGAGCTCGGGGTCCGTCCCCGCCGTGCCCGCCCCCGCCGGTGAGGTGGTCGCGGCGCAGGTCAGGCAGGTCGGGGGGTGCGGTGTTCCCGGTCGTCGAGCCATCGGTCCAGATCCTGTTCCCTCGACGCCCCGCCGTCGCCGCCAATCCGCGATCCGTCGGATAACTCACAGGCGGACAACTCACCTGCCAGGGCAAGCCTCGCCTCCCCGTGGCCGGGCCACCCTGCCGATAGGGAGAACTGTGGTAGGGAGAGACTGTGGTAGGGAGAGGCAGTGGATCTCCGCGGGCAGACCGCACTGATCATCGGTGCGTCGACGGGCATCGGCGCCGTCTTCGCCCGCGAGTTCGCCGCCCGGGGCGCCGACCTCGTGCTCGTCAACCTCGTGCTCGTCGCGCGCGGCGAGGACCGGTTGCGCGCGAACGCCGCCGAGATCACCCGGCGCAACGCGCTGCTGGCCCGGGGTGGGCGGCTGCTGCCGCGGCGGGCGCTGATCCGGATCCCAGCTCCGGGTCGACGACCTGGTCCAGCTGCCGTCGTACGTCGGCCTCGGTCAGGACGGCTGACGCGACGGTCATCACGCGCCTGCCAGCCGCAGCTCGGCCGGCACCGGGAGGTCGTACATCTTGGCGGCGTTGAGCCCGAGGATCTTCTTCTTCTGCTCCGTGGTGATGGGTGCGTACCCCATGTCCTCGGGGAACTGCCAGTCGACGAAACTCTCGATGAGCCACTTGGGCGTCCAGATCGCGTAGTCGGAGGAGAACTGGATCTTGTCCTCGCCGATCCAGTAGAGAAGTTCGCCCATGACCTGGGCGAAGTAGCGCGGCTTCGAGTACATGAAGTGCATGACCACCGCGAGTCCGCCGTATACGTTGGTCTCCTGGGTCGCGATCCAGCAGAAGTCCTCCAGCCGGGGCATCCCCACGTGCTCCACAATGAAGTTCAGGTCTTCGAAATCGCTTGCGACGTGGTCGATGTCGGCGACGTCGAACGCGTCGCGGTCCAGCGGCTTGATGGTCGGTCCCTTGTGGACGTGGATGTTCTTGATGCCTAACTCCTGGCAGGCCTCCAGGTACCGATAAGCCCAGGGATCGGTCAGCTTCCATCCGCGCGAGCCGCCTTTCCACTCCGCGGTGTAGAGCTTGACCCCCTTGAGACCGAACCTCTCGGCGTCGGCGCGGAGCTGGTCGAGGCCGGCCTCGCCGTTGCGCGGATCCCAGTTGTGGTTGTAGGTCAGCTTGTCGGGGTGGGCCTGGGTGAGCGCGAACGCCTCTTCGGTCTGCCCGAACCCGTTGGTGTAGAACTCCCCGAGGTAGGCGGGTTGGAAGATGGCGTGGTCGACGTNCCCGGTCTCGAACACATCCTTCATCAGCCGCTCGCCGCCCTGGTAGAGGTACTCGTCGTACTCNCACATCTCCGACGCCGGGGTAAAGCTCGTGTGGTAGGCGTAGAAGCAGTCGATGAACTGCTTGCCGTGGACGTTGCGCTGGTTCTCCGGGCGCCCGTCCCACAACGCGATGTGGGCGTCCACGATGAAGTAGTTCTCACCGTCCTTGGCGTACATCCTGGTCCTCCTCCGGCCCACGGCCATCGCGGGCCTGTCGGGAGGCTAGTGCCCGCGTGGGGGGAGAGGTCCCGGGGTCGATGTCTCATTGTGGGATGACCGAATGTCCCAAACTGAGACACGCGCGGCCGTGCCAGGGACGAGGCTGGCGCCTACGCTTATGACCTGGATCACAGCGGGGCTTTCAGGGAGTGTCATGCCCGACGACGTCATCCCGGCACGTGCCCGCGGGTTCGCGGCCGAGGCGCGCGCGGGGCGCGACCACACCCGGTCGGACGTCTCCTGCCGGCTGATGGCCTCCTGGCAGCGCAGCGAGGAGTACGGCGTCTCCCTCGACGACGTCGACCCGGTCTTCTCCGGCACGATCGACCAGAGCTCGCTGTTCTACGACAGCGGCCGCGAGGTGCTGGCCAGCCTCCACCGGACGCTGGCCGCGGAGCCCGTCAGCCTGATGTTGACCGACGCGGACGGCTTGGTGCTCAACCGTCTCAGCGGGGACACCAGCCTCCTGCGCGCGCTGGACCGGGTCCACCTCGCGCCGGGCTTCTCCTACGCCGAGCGGGTGGTGGGTACGACGGGACTCGGGCTCGCGCTGGCGGACCGCGCCCCGTCCCTGGTGCGGGCCGAGGAGCACTACGCCGTCGGGCTGTGCTGCTACACCTGCGCCGCGGCGCCGGTGCTCCACCCAGGGACCGGACGCCTCGAGGGCTCGGTCAACCTGACGACCTGGTCGGAGTCGTCGAGCAACCTGCTGCTCGCGCTGGCTGAGTCCGCCGCGCAGCACACGACGGACCTGATGCGGTTGCGGTCCGGGGGCGTCACGGGTGGCCGCCCGCGCCCACGCGGCGAGGTGTTCCGGGTGGAAAGCCCGCGCGCGGAGCCCGGGGCCGGCAGTCTGCACGACCTCTCCGGCTCCTGGCGCCGTGCGGTGTCACTGGCAGAGGCGGGCCTGCGCGACGGGCGGGTCGTGGCCTGTGTCGGCGAGCCGGGCAGTGGCCGTACGACGGCGCTCGCGCAGGCCCTGCGCCGGGCCTTTCCGCGCTACCGCATCCTGGCCGCGAGCAACCCGGCAGCGGCGGACGTCGAGCCGTGGCTGTCCCTGTGGACCCCGGAGCTGACGAAGGCGAGCACGGCGGTCATCGTGCGCGACGTCGACCTGCTCCCCCTGTGGGTGGCCGAACAGGTGCGGGACCGGGTGCTCAGGGCCCGGGTCGAGGCGCGATCGGGCGCAGCCGACCCGGCGGGCTGCCTACCCTTCGTGATCACGGTAGAGCGGTTCGAGGATATCCCGGCCGCACTGCGCGCGATCGTTGACGGGATCGTCCCGGTCGCACCGCTGCGCCAACGGCCCGAGGACATCGGGCCGTTGGCGCGGGTGGCGGCCCTGCGGGCACGGGGCCGCGAGGTGGATCTGACCCCGGCGGCCGAACGCGCCCTGTCCGACCATCGTTGGCCGGGCAACGTCGAGCAGCTGATGCAGGTCGTCAAGAAACTGGCTCGCCGCCACGACCCGATCGACGTCGGACACCTCCCGGCCGAGGTGCTCTCGCACGGCCGCCACCGGCTGACGCGACTGGAGACGTTCGAGCGGGACGAGATCGTGCGGGCTCTGAACGACCCGTCCCTCACCATGGCCGAGGCAGCCGAGCGGGTCGGCCTGAGCCGGTCCACGCTCTACCGGCGGATCGCCCAGTACGGCATCCGGGTCAGGTAGCCGCTCAGCCCGGACTCACCGGGCCGCGACCACGTAAGGATCACTGTCACGGGAGTACTAGAACTGTCACGGGAGTACTAGATCAGCACCTGGCGCTGTTTTCCGTTCCGATGTTCCTCATGCCCCGGCTAGGGGTGAGGAGGGGGGTGAACAGGAGGAGGGATGCCGCGGTGAGGCCGACGATTGCCAGGCGGGGTCCGGTGGCGCCGGCGGCGAGGTGGACGGCGAGGGTGACCATGGCCACGCCGAGGGCGGTGCCCAGACCGCGGGTCATGTTGACCAGTCCGCCGCCGGTACCCGACGCGTGGGCCGGGATCGCACTCATGATCGTGGTGTTGTTGGTGGGGGTGTAGACGCCGAGGCCGAGGCCGAGCATGGCCATNGGGGGGATCAGCCAGGGTGCGGACAGTGGCACGGCGAGTGCGGCGGCGAGTGCCATCGTGCAGGTGACGGCGCCGAGCGCGTAGCGGCGGCGGTCGCTCCACCGGTCGGGTAGGACCGCCCCGGCGCCGCTGGCGGCGAGCGCGAAGCCTCCGGGCAGGGCGGTGAGGACCAGCCCGGCGTGCAGGGGGGAGGTGCCGCGGTCGGTGAGGACGACGGGGACCAGGACGAGCGGGCCGAACAGGACGAGGTAGCCGCACAGCGCGCCGACGAGTCCCCCCGCGAGGGCAGGGATGCGAAGGAGGCGCAGGTCGATCAGGGGTGCCNGCGCGCGGCGTTCCCGTTGGACGAGGCCGTAGCCGGCGAGCGGGGCGAGGATGGCGAGGATGGCGGTGGCCGCGGAGGGCAGGTTCAGGCCGGAGACGGCCGAGATGGCCAGCAGCAGGGTGGTGGTGGCGGTGGCGAGGAGGGCCAGGCCCGGCCAGTCGAAGGGGGCAGGGTCGGTGCGCTGGCGGGTGCGGGGNAGCAGGNAGTAGCCGGCGATGAGGGCGATTGTCCCGACGGGGACGTTGATGGCGAACACCCAGCGCCAGCCGAGGGTGGTGACCAGGGCTCCGCCGAGGGTGGGGCCGAGAGCGAGGCCGAGGGCCTGGGCGGCGGCCTGGACGCCCAGGGCGGCGCGCATCCTCGGGCGGGGTGCGCTGGTGGCGACAAGGGCGACGCTGTTGGCCTGCAGCATCGCGGCGCCGACGGCCTGCGCGACGCGGGAACCGATCAAAGCGGCGAGGCTGGGAGCCAGGCCACAGGCGGCCGAGGTGGCGGTGAAGACGAGGAGTCCGTAGAGGTAGAACTGTTTGCGGCCGTGGGCGTCGGCGAGCCGGCCGACGGGCACCAGCAGGGCGACCAGGGTGAGCAGGTAGGCCAGGGAGACCCAGGTGACTGCAGCGAGCGGGGCGTGGAACTGTGCGCACAGCGGCCCGTAGGCCAGGGTGACGATGCTGGCGTCGAGTTGGCCCATGAACGCGCCGAAGCACACGGTGGCGACCGCCAGCCACCAGCCGCCCGGCAGGTCGCGGACCGCGCGAGGGCGGGCCCGCTCGTGGGCCAGCAGCGACATCAGGGTGTTGCGGGATGCGGAGGTACGCACGCCCGGGTCCATGGCTACCTGCTCCTCCAGCGGAAGCCGCTCACGGCAGGGCGCGGCTCCCCAGCTCTGTCTGTGACAGATAAACTCTGTTTCAGACAGAGTAGGCCGGTGCGGGGGCGGATGCCAGGCCGGCCGCTGGAGGTGGGCACGCGGCGTTGGCAGCCGGCGGTGTAGGCCGCGACGTACAGGGCGAACAGCCTTCCCCGGCGAAAGGCCCAGCGCCGGTCGGCGGCGAGCAGCAGCACGCCGAGGTCCTGAAAGTAGTTACCCACCGTCCGATCGCCTGCGCCAGCACCAGCCCGGGCGCGGCGGCGTCCGCGAAGCCGGCGGGCGTGATCCCGCAGCGGCGGCAACCGGTTCGGCACGCCTCCCGAGGAACCTGCGGTCAGGGTCCGCCGGTGGCGACGGAGGACGGGTCGGCCGGGCGGCGGTCATCGNGCTGTTCGACCAGGCGTGACAGGGCCGGCAAGGCTTCGACAATAACGGCCTGGTCGGCGGCGGCGAGCCGGCCCAGTGCGTCGCCGAGCCTGCGTTCGTGGGCCTCGCGCCACCCCTGCAGATGGCGGGTACCGGTCTCGGTCAACGACACCCGGGCCGCGCGCCGGTCGGCCGGGTCGGTGACCCGCCGCAGAAGATCCGCGTCCGACATCTGTTGCACCAGGGTGCTCACCGTATTCGGGGCCAGGTGGAGCAGGCCGGCGAGCTCGCCCACCCGCGCGCCATCGCGTTCCTGCAGGCATTGCAACAACTCCACCTGGGCCATCGGCAGGGCCTCCCACGGGTAGTCGCTGCGGATACTCGNCCGCAGCNCCCGCCGAAGTCGAGTGACGACCTCGGTCAACGCCCGCGCGTCCCGCTCCAGCCGTAGCTGCACCACCACCCCGACAGGATAGCTGGAAAAGGGCCGGTTTCACCGGTCGGATCAGCAGGTTCTCCACGACGAGGCCCAGACCCCACCGCAGGCCTCACCCGCCCCTGCTCGGCCGGCGGGCTCGGACCCGCACCCGTGACCAATTCTTATACCGTTATTAGTATCACGGTTGTGGTGCGGAGTCGGGTAGGGGCATGCCGGTACTACCATCATGGCCATGGTGCGGACGCCGTTGACCCGGCTGGAACGNGAACGCGGGGAGCGGTTGGGCGCCCTGCTGCGCACCGCCCGGGGGGACCGCAGCATGGTCGAGGTCGCCGCGGCGGCCGGGCTGTCGGCGGAGACGCTGCGCAAGATCGAGACGGGCCGGATCGNGACCCCGGCGTTCTTCACCGTCGCCGCGCTGGCGCGGGTCCTCGGCCTGTCCCTGGACCTGATCGCCGACGCCTGCGCCGATGCGGCGATCCCGTCTGGCGTCGCATGGGGCTGAGAAACCTCGGGAAGAAAGATTCGTGTTTGTCCTCCGTTCGGCTGAGTCGCTGAAGATTNCCGGTGGCGGGGAGCCGCACGGCACGACCGTGGGCGCGGGGCGTATCACCCGGAGAACACGCGATCCCCGGCTCTGGTAGGTCAAAGCTGATGAGACGTCAAGGCCGCCGGCCGGTGGACCTGGTATTGAGCAGAGTTTCCCGGACTGTCTGCAGGAAGTGGGCTGGGCCAGCCTGGTCTGTCCAGCTGTCGCGGTAGGCCAGGGGAATGGGCGAGTTGCCGAGGTAGGTGGCGCGTAGGGCACGGGTGACCAGCGTCCCGGCACCGGCACCGGCAGAGCCGGCCGCGGCGGCTACGGTGTCGGCGGCGAGCTCCGTTTCTGTGCCGCCGGCGAAGGTGTAGGTGATGACGATGTGGACAGTGCCGTCGGCCGGGTCGGCGCTTATGGCGGGGTCGGTGGTCATCTGCCAGATGGCTCCGGGCTCGTCGCGGGTGACCGTCCACTCGACCTCGACGGTTGTGTCCGGGGCGACCTCGATGACGTCGACGAATCGTGCCCCCACCGGCACCGGGCGGTCGGTGTTCTCCCCGCGGACCGCCTTCGTCGCAGCGAAGGTGCCGACCCAGTTGTCGGGAGTTGCCATGAAGGCGTAAATCTCCGCTGCGGACAGTGGAATGTGCAGGCTGACTTCGAGCGTGGTGTCGAGCACTGGATGATCTCGATTCCTGCCGGCTGGGGGCGGGGGTTGGTTCAGGGTTCAGGGTCAGGATTCGTTGGAGAGCATTTCGGTTCGGTCAGGTGCGCCGGGGCGAAGAACTCCGCCAGCGGAACGAAGCCGGCAACCATACCGAGAAACTTTTTCCGGGTTTCTGGACTGTTCGCCGCGGCCACCAGCAGCGCGGCCAGTTCGGGGGGGAACGCCAGTTCGCCTACCGTGCAGGCAAGCCGGTAGGACGCGGCGGTCGCCTCGTCGCGATGCCGCTGGAAATCCGCCAGGGCGGCGTTCATCGGCTGCTGCCCGGACAGGCCGCGGTCCACCGCGGCCGCCAGCAGGTCCGCCTGGGTGAAGGCGTCGAGCATGCCCTGGGCGGTCACGGGATCGCGGTGGTAACCGGCGTCGCCGACCAGCGCCCAGCCCGGCCCGTGGCCTGCGCGGTAGTAGTTGTCGGGGTAGAGGGAGCCGTGGNAGCGTTCCTCGCGCCGGCCGCGGGTGGCCAGCTCGTCGGCCAACTCGGGGAAGACGGCACGCACGACACCGAGGAAGTTTCCCGGCACGTCGGCCCGGAACTCGGCCAGGCGCTCCCGCCGCCGCATAACCGCAACCACGGTCAGGCCGTCGTTAGTCGGCCAGCAGCCGATCTGGGCCCCGTTGCGGAAGCGGGCGCTGTGCTGCCGGTCGAGGCCGCTCCAGTACGAGTAGTAGATGAAGCTGGCGGCCGGTACGACGTTGTAGAAGGCGGCGTTCATCGTCGCCGCGATCGTGGAGCGGGGGCCGTCCGCGCCGATGACAATGGCGGCCCGATCCTCGGCCGCGGCGCCGCCGGAGCGCCGGGTGCCACCGCGGATACCCACCGCGCGGCCGTCGGCTACCAGTACGTCGGTCACCGGGTAGCCCAGGCGGACCTCGACGCCGGCGTCGAGCGCGGCGTCCAGCAGCATCGCGTCCAGCACGGTGCGCCGGGGTGCGTAGGCCGCGCTGATGCCGTCCACCGGATCGACGCCGCCGGTGATGACGCTGTCCTCCCAGGACAGCGTCATCTCGGTGATCGGCGGACACCCGGTTCGGACAAGTCGGTCAAGCAGCCCCCAACCGGCCAGCTGGTGTGCCCCGGCCTGGGGCAGATAGTGGGTGGACAGCGTGTCCGCCGGAAAGGTCGCGCGGTCGACCAGCAGCACCCGGTGGCCGCGCCGGGCCAGCAGCATGGCCAGCGGGGAACCGGCGCACCGGGCACCCACCACAATTGCGTCGTACATCCAGTCAACCCTTCTGAACGAGCGTCGCACACCCGTGCCGGTCAGCCCCGTCCACCGGTCAGCCGAGCCGGTCCAGGACGTCGGCGACGACCCTGCGCACGGTCGGCCCGAGACTTCTCCAGGCGGTACCGAGGTCGTCCGCGAAGAACCGGCGATATCCGGTGTCGACGGACCGGATGCTCGCCGCATACCCGGAATGGAACAGAACCGGAATCTTCAGCCCGGGCGCGGTGGCGACGGCGACGGGGCCGGCATCGAGCGCGAGCGCGTCGAAGACCTGGATCTCGGTGCGGTCGGCGTGCTTGAGGAAGACCAGCAGCCATCCGTCCCCACTACCATCGCCGTTCTCTCCGCCGGGCGCGACGTCGCCGTCGCCGGTGACCGGCACGTACACCGGCGACTCGCCGATGGTGCCGGTCGGAAACGACCACGAGCACTTCTCCGTCATCGTCTCGAGGTCGATGCACACCACCGACGAGGCAGTCCCGCCGGCCGGCAGCTGATCCACCGGCACGACCCGGTGCGGGTGGTCGCGGTACATCTCGACGACCCGGCTGACCAGGCTGTCCGGCGGTGCTCCCCAATACGCCTGCCACAGGTACCGGCCGCGTTCCAGGGCCGGGCGTCGCAGGTCCCTGGCGTAGAGCAGGGTGCCCCAGTGCCGCCGGGGCTCGAGGAAGTACCGGGTGGCGCGTACCTCGCCGGTGCGTCCGGCGATGACGTACCGACCCACCNGTGAGGCGTCGACCGGCGTCGGGAGAAATCCGCGCAGGCTGGCCGGGAAGTGCTTCCCGGACCCCCAGACGGTGTCGGTGTCGGTGATCGCGTAGTTGATGTCCCAGCCGTTCGAGTGGGCGACGTACAGGGTGATGTCGTCGCCGTCCTGGGCGTAGTCGGCGAACTCGTGGAACGACTCGTAGGGCACCCGGGCGTGCGCCACGGGGACAGCGCCCCCCACCCGTCTGGTGGTCAGATCCCTCTTCGCCACCAGATAGATATCGGTGAACGGCTGGTGCGGCCTGGTCCGGTTCCGGCCGGCGACGCTGCCCGGCTCGGGCCGGAAACCGATTTCGGTGAAGATGACGTAGTCCCTGGTCACCGTCACCTCGTGGGTGCCCTGCACGATGCGGGCGCCCGGTACGTGCCAGCTTTCCAACGCGCCGCTGCCGTCCCAGCGCACCACCCACAGCGGCCCCTCGACATCGGCCGTCGAATTTCCCCGGGGGCGTAGGTGGATGTTGCACCACCACAGGCAACCGTCGTCCAGGTCGACGACCGGATGGGACGTCGTCTGCACACCCGGGAACAGCGGGTGCGCGCCGACCTGCGGGTATTCGTCCACGCCACCGAGAAAACTCTTGAAATCAAAGGTGACCGGATCGAACTCCACCGGCCGCTGCCGATCGGAGGTCAACAGCAGCCGGTCGCCGAAGAAATGCGGCGCGGTGTGGCTCACCGCCGGTCGCGCGCCCACCAGCAACCCGGCCAGCTCCGCCGGCGGCAGCACCGAGCGCAGCGCGCCGAGAATGGCCAGGTCCGGAGTGACGACCCGGCGCGTCTGCCAGCGCTGGGTGGCCAGGTCGACCCGGGTGAGCATGCCCGGCCCGGTCAGGAAGAAATCGAGCGCGGTCGGCTGGGACGGACCGACGACGAAGGCGTGTCCGCGCAGGCCGGCCGGCCACTGCCCGGCAGTTGTGGTCAGCTCGACGTCATACTCGCGACTTGGTTCGAGGACATGGTAGAGCGCGTGATCCATGCGACTCCTTGTCGGTGCCCCCGCGACGATGACCCACCATGTTTTGGGTTCAACGCTATGTCGTTCTGAACAGCTGCTCTGAACAGCTGCTCTGAACGGTTGTCCTGACACGGCCCGTTCACCGGCCACAGCCAGATTACAACAGCTCACCACGCCGAAAAACACCGGCCGTCCGTACCATTGTCCGCGTGTATAGATCTATAGGGGTCACGCTGAGATGCGGCAAAAAGGGGCAGTGGGGTGACCGCGTAGTACGTCAACAACACCAGCGGCGCGAGCCGATGCTGATCAAAGGTGGTCCGCTCGGCCACCCAGCCGACCTGGTCCGCGGTCACGCGGAAGCGCCGCCATCCCGATCCGGCGTGCCATGCCGGGCGATCGCGACCGTCGCCCGCCGGCCGGCGCGTTTGGGTACGAGCAGGACCGGCTGTGGCATGGCCGTTGCCGGGGGCAGGGTGGCCGTTTCCGGGGACGGGGGGACAGCGAAGGGAATCAGACAGGCGGCCTCGGCGACGCTCGGGGTGCCGAGCGCGGCGTGGGCGGCGGCACCGGGATGGGGCACGTCGACGGTGGCGAGCAGGGCGGCGGGATGGCCCACCAGCGGCCAGCCGTGGTGGCGGGCGGCGGCGACGACGCCCGGTTCGTCCCGGCGGGCCTCGACCGTCGCCATCCGGCGCACCGCGCTCGCCGGCGCCGCGAGGTCGTGCAGCGCCGCCTCGACCAGCTCCAGGATCTCCGCCGCCGTCACCCCGGGCCGTGCGCCGACACCGACGACCAGCCTCCCGTCCCCCGGTTCCGCTCCGGTCACGCCGCGCCGGGCTGGATCCGGCCGGGTGGGCCGGCGGGCTTCGGGGCGCGGACGCGGGGTGCGGCGCCGGCGGTGTCCCGGCCGTCCTCCCGGCGGGCCGCGCGGGCGGCGGCGAGCAGGCGGGTGGCGGCGCCGGGCCGTCCAGCCCAGTGCAGATGCAGGTAGGAGGCGTGCACCCGGCGGTACACGAACCCCTCGGACATCCACGGCGACGCCGCCTGCTGCCCGCCGCGCCGGCCACCACCCGCCACGCGTCCCGGTGCGGGTCGGGGCGCGGTTTCGGGTACCGGCAGCCACCACGCCGCCACCCACGACGACCCGGGGGGCGGGCCTGCGGCGCCGTGGGCGGGGGACGGCGACCGTGGGTCGCACGGCGCCCGGCCGGGTGGGGGCCGTAGGACCGTACGGTGGAACTCGTGGGCGTGCACGGTGGTCCCGGCCGCCGCCAGGGGGCTGTCCGCGGCGGCGATCGCGCTGCGGTAGCCGAGGGTGAGCCGCGGGCCCATCACCGCCTCCACGTCGAGAACCCCGCACATCGGCGCGCCGTCCAGGGTGCGGGCCAGGTAGAGCAGTCCGGCGCACTCGGCGGCGACCGGCCCGCCGCGGGCGGCGAACGCGGCGACCTCGGCGCGTAACCGGGCGTTGTCGGCGAGCGCGGCGACGTGCTCCTCGGGGAAACCACCGCCGATGATCAGGGCGTCGGTTCCCGGTGGCAGCGTCTCGTCGCGCAGCGGGTCGACGGGGACGACGTCGGCGCCCGCGGCGGTGAGCAGCTCGATGTGTTCGGGGTAGCCGAAGGTGAACGCGGCTCCCCCGGCGACCGCGACCCGCGGGGGCCGGTCGGGCATCGCGGGCATCGCGGGCATCGCCGGGTCCGCTGTGGTGACCGCTGCCGGTCCGGCCGCGGCGAGCACGGTGGCCGGCTCCCAACGTGCGACGCGCAACGGCGGCGCGGTGCGTGCCACCCGCAGCAGGGCGTCGAGGTCGCAGGCGGATCCGACCAGCGCGCCGAGCCGGTCGACGGCGGCGACGGCGGCGGGTCTGCGTTCCGCCGCCGGCACCAGACCGAGATGCCGCGAGGGGGTGTGGACGGCCTGTTCCCGCGGCAGCGCGCCGAGCACGGGCACGGCGATGTCGTCGAGTGCCTCGGTGAGCAGATCGCGGTGATGGGGGGAACCGACCCGGTTGAGGATCACCCCGGCCAGGCGGATCCGCCGGTCGAATCCGCGGAACCCGGCGACGAGCGCGGCGATCGAGCGGGCGGCGCCGGAGACGTCGACGACGAGCACGACGGGGGCGTCGAGCAGCCGGGCGACGTGCGCGGTGGAGGCATGGTCGGCCTGCTCACCGGGACCGGGACGGGCCACCCCGTCGAACAGGCCCATCACCCCTTCGACGACGGCGAGGTCCGCGCCGCGGGCCCCGTGGGCGAACAGCGCGGCGATGCGCGCCGCGCCGCAGAGCACCGCGTCGAGGTTGCGGCCCGGCCGGCCGCAGGCCAGCGCGTGGTAGCTGGGATCGATGTAGTCCGGGCCGACCTTGTGCGGGGAGACGTGCAGGCCGCGGGCGGTGAACGCGGCCATCAGCCCGGTGGTCACCGTCGTCTTGCCGGCGCCGCTGGCCGGGGCGGCGAGAACCAGCCGGGGAATGTCGATCTCCGCCCGGGGCTCGCTCACCACTCGATGCCCCGCTGCCCCTTTTGCCCGGTGTCCATGGGGTGGCGGACCTTGGTCATCTCGGTGACGAGGTCGGCGGCGTCGAGCAGCTCCCGGGGGGCGCGTCGCCCGGTGACGACGACATGCTGGCGGCCGGGGCGGGAACGCAGGACCTCGACGACCTCGTTGACGTCGAGCCATCCCCAGCGCAACGGGTAGGTCAGTTCGTCGAGCACGTACAGCCGGTAGGTCTGGGCGGTGAGGTCCCGGGTGATCTGCGCCCAGCCCTCCCGGGCGGCGGCACCCGGGTCGCCGTCCGGGTCGACCCGTTCGCGTACCCAGCTCCAGCCCGCGCCCATCTTGTGCCAGGTGACCGGGCCGCCCTGGCCGGAGTCGGCGAGGACGTGCAGCGCGCGTTCCTCGCCGATACGCCACTTCGCGGACTTGACGAACTGGAACACTCCGACCGGCCAGCCCTGTGACCAGGCGCGCAACGCCAGACCGAACGCGGCCGTCGACTTCCCCTTGCCGTCGCCGGTGTGAACCATCAGCAGCGGCCGGTCGCGGCGCTGGCGGGTGGTCAGCCCGTCGTCGGGGNCGGTCTCGGGCTGTCCCTGCGGCGTCAACAGGCCACCTTTCCGGACGTCGCGCGGGGCGTCGCGCGGGGAGTGAGATGGTGCAGGGAGTCCAGCGGGATCGTGACGCCGCCGAGGGCGCCCGCGAGCCGCTGGGCCAGGCCCAGGCGCAGGAAACCGTTCTCGCAGTCGACGACGACGCTGCTCAACTCACCCCGGCCGCCGCCACGCCCCCCACCGCCACGCCCCCCGGTACCGGCCCGTCCGCCCGTCGCCGGTCCGGCCGCGCCACCGGCGGCGCGCACCAGCGCGCGGGCCACCGGCAGCGGGTCGTCCCCGGCGGTCGCCCGGCCGTCGGTGACGACCACGAGCAGGGCCCGCCGCGTCGGATCACGGCGCCGTTCGGCGCGCAGGACCTCACCGGCGAGGCCCAGCCCGGCGGCCAGCGGGGTCCGCCCGCCGGTGGGCAGCGCGCGCAGCCGGGCCGCGCCCACCTCCACGCTCGAGGTCGGCGCGAGCACCACCTCCGCTCCCGACCCCCGGAAAGTGATCATCCCGATCCGGTCGCGGCGCTGGTAGGCGTCGACGAGCAGGGCCAGCACGGCCGTGGTGACCAGGGTCATCCGCGCGCGGGCGGCCATCGACCCGCTGGCATCGACGACGAACAGCACCAGGTTGCCCTCCCGGCCGACGCGCACGGCGCCACGGCGGTCCGCCGGGACCAGCACGAGGCCGGGTCCGCACCGGCCGCGGGCGGCCTGGAACGGGGCGGCGGCGAGCAGGGTCGCCGGCAGATGCAGGCCGGGTGCGTCCGCGGCGGTGGTGACGAGCGCGCCGCGGCTGCCGCGGGCCGGGGATCGACGTCCGGTGGCTCCCGAGGAGGTTCCGAGGCCGGCGACGGTGAGCAGCCGCGGCCGGCTCGCCGCCGCCGGTGCGCCGGCGAGCCGGGTCGAAGACGCCGTCGCGGTCGAAGACGCCGACGGGGACAGCCGTGCCGACCACCGGTCCCCGCCGTCCCCGCTGTCCCCGCCGTTCCCGTCATCCCCGCCGTTCCCGTCATCCCCGCCGTTCCCCGCGCCGCGGTTCCCATCCCCCGCACCGTCGCAGCCGTGGGAACCGCCGTCACCACGGGGCGCGCCCCCCGAACCGCCGCCGTCGGGCGGGTCGTCATCGGGGCGCGCATCGTTCACCGGTACCCCGGATTCCCCGGCACCGGATTCCCCGGCACCGGATTCCCCGGCACCGGATCCGCCGGCTTCTTCGCCGGCTTCTTCGCCGGCTTCACATTCGCCGGCCTCGCGTTCGGCCCCGACGCGCTCGTCGAGAGCGGCCAGGGCCTCGTCGAGGACGGCGTCGAGGGTCTCGTCGTCCATTCCGGGGGCGTCGAACGGGCCGCGGCGGCGGCGATGCGGTAGCGCGAGACGGGCACCGGTACGGATGTCGGCGGCGAGCACCGTGGCGCGCCCCGCCCACGCGGCGAGTGCCATCGCGGTCTTGGCCAGCACCACGTCGGCGCGCATGCCGTCGACGTCGCAGCCGGCGCAGATGGCGGTGACGGCCCGCAGCGCCGCGTCGGTGAGCCGGACCGTGCCGAGCCGGCCGCGGGCGGCGACGACCCGGGCCGCGAGTTCCGCCTCCGCGTCCGCCCAGGTCGCGGCGAACCCGGCCGGGTCGGCTTCGAACGCCAGCCGTCGGCGGACGACCTCCGCGCGCACCGCCGGGTCACGGCTGGCCGCGACGTGCACGGTCAGCCCGAACCGGTCGAGCAGCTGCGGACGCAGCTCGCCCTCCTCCGGGTTCATCGTCCCGACCAGCAGGAACACCGCCGGATGGCGCACCGACACCCCGTCGCGTTCGACGTGGGCGACCCCGAAGGCGGCGGCGTCGAGAAGCAGGTCAACGAGATGGTCCCCCAGCAGGTTGACCTCGTCGACGTAGAGCAGCCCGCGGTGGGCGGCGGCGAGCAGACCCGGGCGCAGAACGCTGACCCCGTCGGCCAACGCCCGGTCCAGGTCGAGGGAACCGGTTAGCCGGTCTTCGGAGGCGCCCACGGGTAGTTCCACCAGCCGGGCCGGACGGGTCAGTGACGGCGACGGCGCGGGATGCGGGCCGTCGGGGCAGTCCGGTAACGGCGCGTCGGGCGCGCAGGAGAACCGGCAGCCCTCCGTGACCGTCACCGGGGGCAGCAGGGCGGCCAAGCCGCGCACGGCGGTGGACTTGGCGGTGCCCTTCTCCCCACGCACGAGGATTCCGCCCAGCGTGGGGGAGACCGCGTTGAGCAGCAGGGCCAGGCGCAGGTCGTCCATGCCGACCACCGCCGACAGCGGGAAGCTCACCACGGTGTCGACGCCGTCGAGGCAAGCGGGTGTCGCCGGTGCGTCGTGTGCACCGGCTGCGGCTGACAGGATCGACAGGATCGACACGACGGATACCACGGATGCCGATGCGGCGCGTGCGGCCGGGATGGCCGATGTGGCAGTGGTACGGGCATGCCGGGGTCCTCCCAGGGTCCTCGCCCATGGTCATCACGGCGACGGCCGGAGTATCCTGGCTCCCGGATCGACGCGCACCTTCGGCCTTCCAGCCGCCGCTGCGGCCGTGGCCCGTCGCCCCGCCGGGGCGGCTCGGGGTTCCTCTCCGGACCCCTGGTCGGGCGATCGCCGGGCACGCCCGCCTCCTCGTCGGCGAGCCTGCCCAGGAAGGGTTCGCTTCCCGGTGACAGTGGCGGGACCGCGCCGGACTCGCACCGGCTTCCTCCCCCTGCTGTCGCGTCTGTCAGCATGACATATCCGTCGGCGACCAGTACGTCGTCTCGACGACCAGGACGTCGAGACGACCCTCCCTCCCACCCAGATGACCATTGGGTGCTGACCGCTGACCGCTGACCAGACGCCCTGTGCTCGTTGAACCGGCGCTGGTCGTGGGCGAGGATCGCGGGCGAACTGGTATCCCGGCCAGCCCGAGGCCGGTGGACACGGGGGTGGCGACGTCATCCTCCGCGGTCGCGTCTGTCAGAATGATGTCTCCCGTCGACGTTCAGAAGGGCACACACCTTGCCCGACGATCTCGATCCCGCCGCGGGAATCACCGGGGACGCCCGCGGCCGGCTGCGTGCCGACTGCGGGCGCTGTTTCGCGCTGTGCTGCGTGGCACCGGCGTTCTCCGCCTCGGTGGACTTCGCGATTGACAANCCCGCCGGCACGGCCTGCCCCAACCTGAACGCGGGCTTCCGCTGTGCCGTCCACGAGCAGCTGCGGCCGCGGGGGTTCCGCGGCTGCGCCGTGTATGACTGCTTCGGCGCCGGGCAGCAGGTCTGCCAGGTCACCTACGGCGGGCGGGACTGGCGAGCGGCCCCGGACAGTGCCCGGCAGATGTTCGATGTCTTCGCGGTCATGCGGACGCTGCACGAGCTGCTGTGGTATCTGAGCGAGGCGCTGAGCCGGCCCGCCGCCGCCCCGCTGCACGCCGAGCTGCATGACGCCCGCGCTCGCACCATGCTGCTGACCTGCGCCGACGCCGACACGCTGCTCGCCGTGGACGTCCCCGCGCTGCGTCAGGCGGTCCATCTGCTGTTGCTGCAGGCCAGCGACCTGGTCCGCGCCGAGCTGCCGGGCGGTGCCGGGAACAGGCGTCCCCGGCGGCGCCCCCGCGGCGCCGACCTGCTCGGCGCGAACCTCGCCGGGGCGGATCTGCGCGGCGCGGCGCTGCAGGGAACCCTCCTGATCGGCGCGGATCTGCGGGGGGCGGATCTGCGCGGCGCCGACCTGCTCGGCGCTGACCTGCGCGACACCGACCTGCACGGCGCCAACCTGCACGGCGCCCTGTTCGTCGTTCAGGCCCAGCTCGACGCCGCCCGCGGGGACGCCACCACGGCGCTGCCCCCGGCTCTGACCCGCCCCGTGCACTGGACGCGCACGGCGGACCCGACGCGGCCGGACCCCAGAACGCACCCCGTGGCGGGCTCGGGCCCCGGGCCCGGGACGGTGCCGATCCCCTCGTCGTCGCCCAGCGCGGCCCGGCCGCGGCGGTCGGCGAGTTCTCCTCGGTCGCCTCGTTCTCCTCGGTCGCCTCGTTCCCCACGCCGCCGCTGACCGGCAGACCAGTCGTCGCCGGCGCCGGGTCCGATCCCCCGGTCGGGTCACGGCGCGGAAATCACGTCTTCACCGGCGGGATGGCGCGTCAGGATGGGACCATGGCACGCGAGGATACCGGCGACATCCGGCAGGACCCGGAACGGGACGCCTGCATCACCGCCACGAGCATGTTCGTGGGCATCACCGGGACCACCGACATCGGCAGAGGAATCGACCCGGAATCGCTGCAGGAGGTCCTGCGGCGGGCGTTCACCCTCGTGCGCACCATCGTCTCCACGCATGGCGGCTCGGTCGAGAGATTCATCGGGGACGCCGCGTTCGCGGTGTTCGGCGTTCCCGAGCCGCATGTGGACGACGCGCTGCGCGCCGTCCACGCCGCCCTTGAGATTCGGGCCGCGACGGAGGCGCTCAACACCGAACGGCACCACAACCGGGACCTGAGGCTGCGCGTGCGGATCGGGATCAACACCGGCGAGGTCACCGTCGCCGGTGGCGCCAGTGGCGACCCGGTGAACGTCGCCTCCCGGTTGGAACACGCCGCGCCCGCCGGCGAGATCTTCATCGGCGGCACCACTTATCATCTCGTCCGGGACAGCGTCACCGCGAGCGAGGCGGATCCCCTCGTCGTGCAGGGCAGGCCCGTCCCGTTGCGTGTGCACCGGCTGATCGGACTGGCCGCTCCGTCGCCGGCCGCCTGAGCACTACCGGCCGCCGCCGGTGCTCCGGCCCCGGATCCGTGGGCGAGCGGGACGAAGGGCGGTGCGGGACTGTCAGCGGCGCCGGACGCGACGTGAACCGGTCCGCGGGATGGCGGCCGGTTGGGGGCCGCGGCCCAGCCCGCCGTGGCGGACCTGCATGTGGGTGGCGAGCAGATGGGACGCCTCGGCCTTGGTGGCGACCCGGTCCGAGGTGATACCGCAGTACGTGCAGGTGTATCTGGCCATCATGAGGTCCCTTCGGATGCTCGGGTAGGGCCAGAATGCGGCAATGCCGCGACAGACGCATCACATTCCCAGTTCGCATACCTATCTGAGACGCTAATCTTCCACGTGTTTGCATGTCAATCTGGTACGCCCATAAGGTGGGTGGATGCCCCGCCCGCCGTGGACGCCGAGGACGCAGGCTCACCATGAGCTCATGGCCGCCCTGTCCGCCTCGGTCGACGCTGCCTGCGAGGCGGAGGAAAGAATGTGGGAGGCCGCCCGCGCCGCCCGCGCCGGCGGGGTGCCGATCGACCTGGTGGCCGCGCTCACCCGACGCGGACGGACCACCGTCTACCGCCATCTCCCCCTTGGACAGGATCTCGGCGACGCCTGAACGCGCACCGCTTCGCCGGCGGTGGCCAGCAGTCGGCTGTCCGGGGCGAAGGCCACCTCGCGCACCGGCCCGACCCGCACCTGCATGCCGGGGACGCCGCGTGCGCGGTTCCGTCCACGCCGGATCCCAGGCCGGTCGGGTTCACAGCCCGACGCGGCCGGAGGGGTTGTCGCGGTCGAACAGCCGTCCGGCGCGGACGTAGCCGTCGAGCGACGCTGAGGAGCGCCACCGGCCCTGGCGCATGATCGACCGGTCGGCGACACCGGCGCGGGCGGCGGCGGTGGCGAACCCGGAGCGCAGCGAATGCCCGGCGAAGTCGGCCGGGTCGAGTCCGGCGGCGGCCACCCGGCGCTGCACGATTCGGGCCACCGAGCCCGGGTAGAGCCGCCCCGGCGCGACCTGCCCGTGCCGGTTGACCGCGCGGAACGCCGGCCCGTCGGTCAGCGCGGCGGCGTCCACCCAGGCCCGCCAGGCCCGCACCGGGCAGGTCGGCCGGTAGGAGCCGTAGGCGACGCCGACCAGGGCACCGGCGGCCTCCTGGTCGGTCTTCGACGCCCGGATCGTCAGGACGACTCCGTCGGGGGTCTCCAGCAGGTCGGCGACGTCGAGGCCGACGAGTTCGGAGCGGCGCAGGCAGCCGGCGAATCCGATCAGCAGCAGGGCCCGGTCGCGGACGTCGGCGAGGTCGTCGTCGCGCAGCCCGGCGACGACCCGGGCCAGCAGGGAGGTGTCCAGCGCGGCCTTGCGGTTCGGGCGGACCCCGCGGGTGCGGCGGATACCGTCCCAGACGGCGCAGACCTCCGGTGCGCTCGCCGGGTTGGGATGGCGACCGAGCTGGTGGGAGACGGAGATCGCGGCGAGCCGGCGGCGGATCGTCGAGGGCTTGTACCCGGCGTCGGCGAGCGTGGCGAGGTAACCCGCGACCGTCGCCGGGGTCGCCGGCAGCGGGCACAGCGGCACCGTCTGACGTTCACACCAGGCCCGGAACTGACGCAGGTCACTGTCGTAGGCCCGCCAGGTCGCCGTGGAACGCGCGGCGCGGGCGTAGTCCCCTACCCGAGCGAGCAGATCGGCGGTGAGCTGTCCATCGGTGCCCGGCGCCAGGACCGGCACCGGCGGCTGTGCCGCGCCGGCGGAGCCGGCCGGTAACGCACGGGGGCCGGCGATCGGCCTGGTGGTCTCGTCGTTCACCGCCGGGGCGTCCGGGCATCCTGGGGCATCGAGATCCACCCTAGTCCGCCGCGACTCGCCCGGCCTCGCCGCGGGAAACGCTCAGCGGGCCTCAGGCGGACCGGTTCCCGGATCCACCCGTGGCCGGCGTGGCCGGCTCGGCCGACGGCGGAGTGTGGGGTGCGGCGGGCGCGGGGNCGGNGNCCTGGGNGGGNGCCGCGGCAACGGCCGCGGNAGGGGNCGGCGCCTCGTCGTCGTGCAGGCCCTTGATCTCGGACTTGAAGATCCGCAGGGAGCGGCCTAGGGAACGGGCGGCGTCGGGCAGCCGCTTCGAGCCGAACAGCACGACGACGACCAGGATGATGATGATCAGTTCGGGAGCGCCGATGTCACCCACGGGAACCATCCTTCNGACGGGATCCGACGCACGGTCGGCCTGGTCCACATGTTACGACCGGCCGCCGCCCCGTTCGCAGCCCCGTCCGGTGATCGGGCCACGGCCGGGCCGATGATGCGGTGGCGCCCGGCCCGGTCCGGGAGGGCGCTCGACGGGCATCTCGACAGTCATCTCGACGGGCAGGCTGTCCGCTCGACGGGCAGGCTGTCCGCAGGACGACGTTTCGGATGTTGTTGGATGTTGTTTGACGAACCGGGTCGGTCGGGTATACGGCGGACGTCCTACTCCTCGATCATCGGTCGACCATGATCATAGGTCGGCCATCGATGATCATTATTGGTCGGAGGTCTTCCATGGTCTGGACCCTCGTCAGTTGGATGCTGCTTGGTCTCGTTGCCGGCGCGGTCGCGCGCCTGCTCGTGCCCGGACCTGATCCGATGAGTATCCCTGCGACGATCCTGCTCGGCATCGTCGGCTCGTTCGTCGGCGGTTTCCTCGGCTACGTCCTGTTCAACCGTGATCTCAGCGAGGGCGCGCTGCAACCGTCCGGCATCGTCGGCTCGATCATCGGGGGTATCGTCGTGCTGCTGGTGTGGCGGGCGGNGGGNCGCCGCCGTACGTTGCACCGCTGACGCTCGTCCCCGAGGCCGCCTCACGGCAGCCCGGTGCGGTGGGTTGACGCGGCGATAACCTGCGGAACCCACCCGCACCGGATCCGGGGGAACGCACATGGCGGGGACCGCAGGGAGCACCGCGTCCGGGATCGTGGGGGCGCGCCTGTGCGCGCTCCTCGTGCGGGTTCTGCTGGGCGTGCCGGCGGTGGGGCTGCTCGCCGTCGCCTGCGGCCCGGACACCCCGGCCGGTCCGCACGCCATCGCGGGGGTGCATCCCCCGGGCGGCCCGACNCCCGCGCACAGCCCGAGCCCCAGCCCCGAGGCGACACACAGCCCGCGGGCCGCCGGTGCCAGCACGCCCTACTGCGGCCCGAGCCGCTACGTCGAGGAGATCGTCGTGCAGCAGTGGGCGGACGGCCGGTTTCGCATCCAGGTGCGCCCCACCCCCGAGGGGCGGCGCGCCGGGGACCCCGGCCAGGTTGCCGCCGAGATCTGGCAGGCCGTGCAGGGGTGTGTGACGGGCCTGCGCGGCGAGGTTGCCGACAGTCTGCGTGACCAGCTGGCGTGCCATCAGAACTTCGCGCAGCTACCGGCGCTGAACGGCGGGAAGGGCTTCGCCACCGGCGAGACCTACGACCTGGAAAGCTGGCGGCCGGCGCCGCGTCCCGGCGGCATCCGGACATGGATCTCCACCCGCTGCGGGAACACCCTCGGCACCGATCCCCCCGGGCCACCGGCCAGGATCTACCGGCCGGACGGCGTACGCCCCCAGCGGACGGTCTCCGGCGAGCAGGCCTGACGGCGGGTTGACGACTTGGCGGTTGACGACTTGGCGCACGAGCCCGTGTGATCAGCCCCCACGTGATACTGCTGATGTCAGTTCCTCGGGGTCCAGCGGCGTCCGAGTGCGGCCAGGAGCCTGTCTTGGGGTGGGCTGTCGGCGGGCGCGGGCTGGGCGGCGGCATACATGCCGGTCGCGGCGAGCTGGCCACCGAGTGCTTCGACGGCGGGGAGCGTCGCGGTCACCGTGTCGGGATCGAGCTGGACGGTCTGCCCGATGGTGGTGGCCAGATCCCAGGCGTGGACGAGGGGCTCGATGACGGCGACGGTGAGGACCTCGTCCACGCTCCGGGCGCCCAGGGGGGTGTCCACGACGGTGGCCGGGTCCAGGGCCGCGAGGGTGCGTTCGGTGTTCTGGTGGGTGCGCTGCCAGGATGCGCCCGGATCGGGGCCGGCGAGGGCGGTGAGGAGGGCGGGATCGGTGACGGGCGGGCGGGGGCCGTGCCCGGTGAGCAGGCTGACGATCTGCTGCTGGCCGTCGATGACGTGGCCGGTCAACTGCCGCCCGGTCCACACCGGGCAGAGGGACGGGGCGTCCCACCGGTCGGCGGGCACGCGAGTGACGGCACGCGAGTGACGATGGTGGTGAACGTGTCGAGCGCACGGCGGTAGCACTGCAAGGAACGGGTCATGACTCCTTACTCCTTCCGCGGGGTGAGCAGGGGACCGAGCGTCCGCCAGGCGGCGTCGGCCAGGTCGTCGGCGACGAGCGTCGGGGAGCCCGCGGGGCGGGCGAGCCAGTGGCGGCTGTATTCCTGGGCGGGGCCGATCCACAGCGCGACGACGACCGCCAGGTCGGGCCGGTCGGACCAGCCGTGGCCACGCAGCCAGTCGGCCACCGCGGCGAAGAAGCCGCGGTTGTCCGCGGCGGTGCGCTCATCGATCGAGCCGCGCAGGACATCGACCGGCGCGGTCAGCAGCAGTCGGGCCAGCCGCGGATGCTCTTCCACCCACCGCAGATGGCGGGTGACCAGGCGGGTCACGCCATCACGGGGCCCGGTCGAGGTGTGCAGCTCACCCCACAGCGCGCCCTGATGATCGGCAAGACCCGCACCCACCACGGCCGCGGCCAGGTCCCCCCGGGTGGGGAAGTAGTGAAACAGGCTGCCGTTACTGACACCGGCCCGACGCCGAACCGCCTGCATGGACGTGGCCTCCCAGCCCTGCTCCAGCACGCAGGCCACGGCCGCGTCCACCAGCCGGGCCCGACTGGGCGCTACCCCGACACCTCTCATAACCCCGACACCTCCCATAGAGCACCACTCTAGAGTAACACTCTATACGGACGTCCCGCGATCCTACCGGGACTCTCCGTACGGACGAGCCTCGGTAGGATCGCCGGCCATGGACGCGGGCGTGGGAAACACGTTGATCTCCATCCCGCCGGGGCGGGTGACGCTGTCCGACCGGCGAACGCAGCGCAGCTGGTCGGTCGAGCTCGCGCCGTACTGTCTCGCGGCGTTTCCGGTCACCCAGGAGCAGTACGCGGCGGTCGGCGGCCAGCGGCCGAGTTCGGCCCACGGGGACCGGTTGCCCGTCGAGGGGGTTTCCTGGTGGGACGCGGTCCGGTTCTGCAACGCCCTGTCCCACCGCGACGGGATGGCGCCCGCGTACCGTGTCCAGGCCGACGGCGAGGGTGTCGAGTGGGACACCCGCGCCGAGGGGTACCGGCTGCCGACCGAGGCTGAGTGGGAGTACGCCGCCCGAGCCGGCACGAGCGGCCCGCGGTACGGGCCGCTCGACGACATTGCCTGGTACCGCGGCAACTCCCACGGGCGAATCCATGACGTGGGCGGCAAACAGCCCAACTCCTGGGGCCTGTACGACATGCTGGGCAACGTGTGGGACTGGTGCTGGGACCTGTACGACACCGAGGTCTACGGCACCTATCGGGTGCTGCGGGGCGGCGGGTGGTTCGACGAGCACTGGAGCTGCCGGGCCTCCGTACGCCGCCGCGGCCACCCGGCCTTCCACCTCGACGACGTGGGGTTCCGCGTCGCGCGTTGCGCCGTGCCCTGACCCACGTCGCATCCGTGCTCACGCACCGGTCCGTGTTGCCCGCCGGACGAGAGCGATCCTGATCAGGTGGGGCCTGATCAGGTGGGGTCGGGGCGGGTGGGGCTGGCGCGCACGGCGCGAAGCTCCGCGGTCAGTTCGTCGACCTGGCGTTCGGCGCGTTCGGCGCGGGCCCGGGCCTCGGCGCGGGCCTCGCCGATCACAGTGAGACGTTCGGCGGCGGCCNGACGTTCGCCGGCCAGGCGTGCCTCGCCCTCGAAGCGGACGCGGTCGAGTTCGGCCGCCGCCTCGGCACGCACCCGCTCGGCCTCGGCTGCCGCGGCGGCTCGGCCCTGGTCGAGCTGCGCCGCCGCCTCGGCACGCACGCGCTCGGCCTCGGCGCGTTCGCGGCGGATGTCCTCGCGCAGGGCGTCGCGTTCGGCGCGTAGCTCGGTGAGGGTGTGCGCGTCGCGTTCGGCGTCGCGCCGGGCCTCCTCCAGCCGCGTCGAGGCCTGCTCCCGGGCGGCGACGGCCTCGTCGATGCGCCGTGCGGCCTCGACGCGGGCCGCCTCGATCTCGGTGGCGGCGCGGGCGGCGGCGGCCTGGACCTGCGCGTCGGCCTCGACGCGGGCCGCCTCGGCGGCGTCGTTGGCCGCGCGGACCGTCTCGGCGGAGTGCTCGACCACCTGCCGCCTGGCCGCCTCGGCGGCGGCCAGGCGGGTCTCGGCGTCCTCCAGGGCGCTCACCGCCTCGCCGGCGACGGCCTCGGCCTCGGCGCGGGCCGCCTCGGCGGCGCGGGCCCGCTGCTCGGCGCGCACGGCACGGGCCACCGCCTCGGCGACCCGTTCGGCGGCTTCGGCCTCGGCCGCCTCGACGGCCGCCTCGACGGCGGTGACGTCGCCGAGGGCGGACATCTGCCGGCTGAAGGCGTCGAGGGTGCAGGTCAGCTCGGCGGCGAGGGCGCGCACCTGAGCGGCGAGGTCCTCGGCGCGCAGCCGACCGGCGGCCAGCGGCAGGGTGGCGAGGTCGGCCCGGGCGGCGGGCGTGCCGGCGGAGTCCGCACCGCCACGCCCGGCGAGCTCACGGCGGCGACGGTAGGCCGCGAGCCGGTTGTGCGCCGGGTCGTCGCAGTACGCCGGCGGGCGCCCCGGGCCTTCGGCGGGGGCGGCGGGTCGGGTACATCCCGGGAAGGCGCAGCGCGGCGCCGTCGCGGCGCGGGCCGCCGCACCCTCGGACCCGGCCGCACCGCCGGACGGCGCCGGGTGTCCGGACGGGGGCGCGCCGCCGGCCCCGCCGTCGTCCCCGCCGTCGTCCCCGCCGCCGCGGGCGCGGGTGCCTTCGGGGACCGCGTGGCCGGCCGCCGGGCCGGCGGTGGATCCCTCCGGCGTCGCCGGGCCGCCCCCAGCCCCCGGCGCTCCCCCCGAAGACGTGCCGGCCGCCGGGAGCACGGGTTCGCCGTCACGGGGACGCGGCGGCCGCATCGGCCCCACCGGTTCAGGCGGCTCCCGACGCTGGTGCGGCGGTCGTGGCACCCGAGACATGACCCATCCCCTCCACTTACATATCGTCGCAAGCGATGAAACGTTTGAAAAAACGTTATACCACGAAACGGAACGTTTCAGGGGAGCGCGTGGCATGGCGCGTCCTGACGCCCGATAAGCCTCCCTTCCCGGGCGTCAGAAAATGATCATCCCGGGATGGTTCCCTGTGACCGGCCCCGGTAGATGGCCGGGTTCCGGCCGCTTTGTTTGGCAGGGACCGCGCTGGCTCGGGTGCACATGGGCCTGGGGGGAATCGGACCAGCGCATGCGCCGACATGGTGATCCGGTCCGGTCCAACTTCAGTGGCACGAACTGCCGGTGGGCCACCTCGGACTGTTCCTACGGTGTGCTACAGCAGCGCAGCGCACCCGTGCGGTGTGGCTGTGGTCCGTGGAGTCCTATCCTGTCAGGATGCGCGAACCCACGGCGGGTCACGAACGCCCGGTGCGCGGCTTCGAGATGATCTGCGAGATCGAGCCGCCGACCCGGCCGGACCTGACCCACGCCCGCCACCAGATCGGCGTCCTGAGCCCCGTCACCGACGCGTTCCTGATCCCCGACAACCACATCGGACGCGCGACGGTGTCGAGCATCGCCGTCGCCCACGAGGTGGCGACGATGGGGGGACGCAGCATCGCCTGCGTGAACTCCCGCGACCGTAACCTGCTCGGCTTCCGCCGCGACCTGCTCACCGCCGCGGCCTACGGCGTCGAGGAATTCCTGTTCGTCCACGGCGACAAACCCACCGCCGGGAACCGGACCGGCGACCTGACCGTGCGCGCGATGATGGACGAGGCCCGCGCGGCCAGCGAGGATCCGGTCTTCGCGGACATGCCGGCGTTCCGGGTCGGCGCCGCGGCTGGCCTACGTCCACTGCCCACCTGGAAACGAGCGGCCGACTTCCTGTTCGTACAGATCAGCTACTCGGTGGACGCCCTGCTGCGCTGGCGCGACGCCCATCCGGTCGAACTGCCGATCTACGCCGGCGTCATGGTCCTCGCGAGCGCCGGGATGGCCCGCCGCCTCGCCGCGGCCATCCCCGACATCGACATTCCCGACGACCTCGTCCAAGCAGTCGAACGGGACCAGGCGGCCGGGGTCGAAGCGGCCTGCGACCAGGTGCTACGGCTGCGCGACAGCGGCGCCTTCGCCGGTGTGCACCTCGTCCCGGTTAGCCGCTACCGCCAGGTCGCCACCCGACTTGAGGACCTTCTCTAACCGCCCGGGCCGGAGTGAGTGACACAGGGCACCCCGACAGTGATTATTAGTACGAAGAGATGTCGATCTGTCGCAGAGCAACATCGTCGGGGGATGTGGTGGGTGGACGCCGAAACAGCAGGAGTGCCAGGAAAAGGGAGGGCTGGTGGAGGTGGACAGCTATGTTCGTTGTGCTGCCCGTCAGTCTGATCGTCCTCGTGGCAGCGTGCAGATCATCTTCTCAATCTCATGTGCCTAGCCCATCCCCCACAACCTCCGGAACGGAAGAGCATTCGAGTACTCCTACCGGCTTCGCGATCCCCACGCTACCCCAGCCGCATCCCACAATCGACCAGAAAAAATCAATCAATGGACAGATTCCTGGGGTCTCGGCAGCCGTTTCGCGCGGTGGTGGCGGCGGAATCCCGAGCGTGCGCCCCGAATCGGGGACTCCACCTCCTTCCAGTCCTCGGGTATCCCCGCCGGATGGCGATAATGCTCCCGCGGGAGGTGGGGGAACCGCGCCTTCCTCGCACATTTCCGGGGGCGGGTGAGACACTTTTCTCGCTTTCTTTTATATCGCACAATTCGGCCGGAAGAGTGGCCTGGCGGGAGTTTGTGTTTATGGGACGATGTCGACGCGGAGTCGGGTGGGGTCCTCGGTGAGGATGACGACGGGTGCGCCGTTGTCCTTCGTCCAGCTGGTGGGTAGCAGGAACCAGCGGTTGGCGCGGTAGGCCAGGACGTGCAGGCCGGTGTAGCGCCAGCGCCAGATGGTTTTGGCGGGTGTGAGGTCGACTTCGTCGACCTGGTAGTCCGGGCTTAACGGGAGTCGGTCGGTGCTGTAGACGATGGCTGCCGATCGTTGCCCGACGGTCGCGGCGATGCCGCGGGCAAGCTGGTTGCCTTGGCGATCGGCTTCGACGGAAAACCCCCAGAACAGGGCGATCAGCAGTGTCGCGGCGAGAGTGGCGCGGCGTAGTCGGGTCAGCGGGGCGGACATCAGCGGTGGGGGTGGTCCGCGGCGGGCGCGGCGGCGGCGTCGCCGGTGACACTGCTGTTCGGCTAGGTGGACGGCGTACTCGGTCAGCACGGCGGCCATGCCAAGCGCGACCGGCGCCACCCGCACAGGTATCAACTTCAGGTTGATCAGGTCGAGGCTGCCGGCTGCGGTCAGGAACAGCAGCATGGCAACCAGCCCGGTTGCGGGAGAGGCCCCCCGAGCGACGCGGGNGGTGGGGGGACGTCGGCGCAGCTGCCGGGTGAGCAGGGCGTGGCCAGCCAGGGTCAGCAGAACCAGGAAGGCGAGGAAGATCAGGGGACGGAAGACGACCTGGGCGCTGCGGAGCACCAGATCCTGGAAGGAGAAGTCCAGCTGGCTGACTTCGAGGCCGAAATAGCCGAACAGGGCCTGCGCACGGACGAAACCGAAGTCGTAGAGCAGCGCGGTGAGTACCGTTACCGGAGCCAGAACAATCCCGAACAGCTCCCCGATCCGGGTAAGCCACGCACCCCCGCTGTCTCCCCCACTTCCGGGGGCCGTCGGCGTCATCGACGAATATCCACAGAGGTGGGAAGAGTGACGTCGAGGCGGGNGACGGNCTGCTCGGGNGGGGNGGNGTCGAGCCCCCNTTCACCGAAGCGGCGGNCGTTNTCGCGGNTGTACGGGCTGATGGTGGCCAGGTCGTCGGGTTCGACCACCTGCCCTTCGGCGACGAGCTGGTTAACGACATCGGTGATGTCCAACGCGTTCTGGTGGATCACGCAGTTCGCGGTCAGCTCGTTGAACTTGACGATCTTCTCGTGATGGTCGGGATCGTTGTGGCCGATCAGGTCCCCGCCGAACATCAGCCAGTCGGCGAAGCCGTGGAAGGCCTCGACCTTGCCCAGACGGCGCAGCAGCGTGACCGAGGAGCGGACGCCTTCCCGGATCGAGATCGCGGCGCGGATCAGATTCTTCCAGCCGGCCTCCGCCAACGTTTTGATCACCAGCCGGCCGGCGCGTTCGGAGACCTCCCCGATCGGATCGGCCGCCCCCGCAGCCTCCTCCTCGATCGATGCCACCAGCCACCCCGTACTACACCCCCGATAGTGATCGGCAGGATACCGAGCGACCCAACGCCGTACGCCACCGGGCTACAGCCGCCCGTTGCCCCTTTCTGCCGTATCTCGGTGGCCTCCCTACCAGGTCGGTTCCCCACAGATCCTGGTCGAGTGCGTTCGGAGACGCGCAAGAACAACGGTGTGACTCCACGTCGGCAGGAGCGCGTNCCCGCGGCCGTCAGCGCGCCCGCTGGCCGCCCGCCACGGCTCGCGGTCATCGTCGAGATCCTACCGCACCGCCCGCGAAGTCCTCGTCATCGGAACCTGACCCAACCCGCGCACCAGACTTGATCACTCTCAGGCCCCGTCTTCGCAGCGCGCTANGGTTGCCGGCATGCANCCNCCACCGCCACGCCCGCCGACACTGCGGGTCATGCAGGCCAGCACCGCAGGCGAACGCGAAACCCTGGAAGCGTTCCTCGACTTTTACCGGGATGTCCTCGTCCACAAGGTGCGCGGTGTCAGCGACCAGGACAGCGCACGCAGGATGCTGCCCTCGCTCACCACCCTCGCCGGCCTCGTCAAACACCTGACCGTGGTGGAGCGAAACTGGTTCGGTCGGCTGACCGACGACCCCGACACACTCCCGACCGGCCAGGAAGACACCAGCTGGGTGCTTGCCGACACCGACACCATCGACTCGCTGCTGGCGGCGTACGACCAGGCGTGCGCAGCCTCCCGAAAGGCCGCGGCCGGGTACGCGCTCGACGACATCGTCGCGACCCCTGTCTCCCGCCCCGACCTACCCCAGGTATCACTGCGGTGGATCTACATCCACATGATCGAAGAGACAGCCCGCCATACCGGCCACGCCGACATCGTGCGCGAGCTCACCGACGGAGCGACCGGCGTACTCGGGTAGCAGACAGCCCGTCGCTCCACCGGCCCCCGCGGTCCGTCGCCGCCGACGAGCTGGGGGTGGCCGTCAACGACGAGCGGGTCCGCCGGCAGGTGACCCGCGGCGGCGCCCACCATCTCGCGAAGATCGGCATGCTGCGACAGCTGGCCGGACAGGCTAAGAGCGTGTCTCACGTCGAGTGCGGGAGCTTCTTCCAGCAGGTGATCGCGGCAGCCAGGCAGAGGAACCCGAGGAAGTTGTAGCCGTTACGTTCATAACGCGGGCTCAGGCGGCGGTAGCCACCGAGCCAGGCCAGGGTTCTCTCGACTTTCCACCGGTGCCGGCCGAGGCGTTCGGTACTGTCCACACCACGGCGGGCGATCCGCACCGCGATCCCGTGCCGGCGCAGGAAACGCCGTCGTTCCGGCTGGTCGTAGGCCTTGTCCGCACGCAGCGTGGCCGGGTGGCGCCGCCGCGGGCCACGTCGGGAACGGATCGCCGGGATGCTGGCCACCAGCGGGACGAAGGCCCCGCTGTCGTGCGGGTTCGCCGGGGAGACCGCCACGACCAGCGGCAGCCCGCCCGCGTCGGTCAGGACATGGATCTTCGAGCCCGGTTTGCCGCGGTCGACCGGGTTCGGACCGGTCAGGCTTCCCCNTTTTTNGCNCGCAGGCTGGCCGCGTCCACGATCGCCGATGACCACCGGAGCGGCCACACGAGACACGCTCTATGTGCAGGTGCTGGCCCGGTTGACCAGCGGGCTGCACTTTCAGCGCCGGGATCTTCCCGCGGAGCCGGCCGCGGGCCAGCTCCGCCAGATACTCGGGGTTCCGCTCCCCGGCGATCATCTTCTCCAGGATCGCCCGGCCGGAGACTCCCAGCGGCTGGGAGGCGACGCTGGTGAGTTTCACCCCGGCGTCCTGCATCAGCTTCTCCAGCCGCTGGACCTCGCGGGTCTTCTCCTCCACGACCGTGCGCCGCGCCCGGGTGAGGTCGCGCAGGTCCCGGAACGGCTTCGGGGGAACGAACGACGGCCGGACCAGGCCGTGCGCGACGAGGTCCGCAAGCCACGCGGCGTCGGCCACATCCGTTTTCCGGCCTGGTACGTTACGGACATGCGCGGCGTTGAGAAGCCAGCATTCGAACTGGTCTTCCAGCAGGCGGAAGACAGGTTTCCAGTAAACCCCTGTTGATTCCATTCCCACGACCGTGACCTTGTTCTGGGCCAGCCAGTCCGCGAGGAGACCTAACGAACCCCCGGTCGTGGTGAACGTGCGGACCTCGACTTTCGGATGCGCCGGGATAAACCGGCCTTAGGATAAGGAGTAGCGATCCACGACGACCCCGAGCCATGTGGCTGCTTCCGCAAGGGGGCGGCTGAAGCGTTGGTAGGGGCACGTGTAGGCCAGGCTATTGAGCCGCGAAATGAGAAGACCGGGTGCGCCGACGTGGTCGAAAGCACGGAAGGCAACACCGTCGCGAGCGCTAGACGCGAGTTCGGGACGGGCCCCGCGCGGTCGGAGAACCATGGCATGCACGGAATCCTCAGGCACGAGAACCGGGAGATCCCGTACCCGCAGGGTGACCCGCAAAGTCATTGATGCAGGTCAGCGGGGTTGTCGAGAGTGAGGATGGCCAGGAGCAGGGCGTTGTCGTGTCGGATTCTGCGGATGGTCGGGGCGATGCGGTTATGGCCAGCGAGGCGAATCAGCCCGATGATCAGGTTACGGAGNGTGGTCANGATGCGGGGCAGTGGGCCGGTCCGAACCCGCGAGGCATCCTCACGGAACGTCACATCGCGCACCCAGTGGACCTTGTTCTCGATCGTCCAATGCCCTCGGGCGTAGCCCGCGAGATCAGCGGGTGTGACCGCGTCGAGGGTGAGGCTCGTCAGGACGTGGACCGTGACAGTGCTCGGGATCGTCCGGGTG
>NZ_JPHT01000023.1:0-84434 GCF_000733325.1 Frankia sp. Allo2 | reverse complement strand
GCGGGAGGTGTTGGGGTGGAAGCCGCGGGTGGGGTTCGAGGAGTTGGTGGCGATGATGGTGGACGCCGACGTCGCCACCGAGACGGAATCGGCCGCGCGCGACGGGCTCGCGGCCCCCGCCGGGCGGGCTGGGGCGGCCCGTCCCGCCGGGCCTACCGTCGTCGACCAGCCGCGCGGCGGATCGGATCGTTCCGGGGTCCGCTCGTGACCGGCGTACCTGCGGGTGGTGAGCCCGTCGCCGGTGTACCGGTGGATGGTCTGCCCGCGCCGCGGGCTCCACTCGCGGCCGCGCGCCGCCGGTCCGGACCGGTCCCGATGCTCGCCGAGTCCGGGCTCGCGCCGAGGCCGCACGCGGTGGTCGTGGCCGGGGCGCGGCCGAACTTCATCAAGATCAAGCCGATTCTGGACGCCCTCGACGCGGAGGGTTTCCGGACCACGCTCGTGCACACCGGACAGCACTATGACGAGGCGATGAGCGAGGTGTTCTTCGCCGATCTCGGGCTGCGCCCCCCTGACCATCACCTCGCGGCCGGATCGGGCTCCCACGCCGTGCAGACGGCCGCGGTCATGACGTCGTTCGAGCCGTTGCTCGACCGGCTTGCCCCGGAGATCGTCGTCGTGGTCGGCGATGTCAACTCAACTCTGGCCTGTGCGCTCGTCGCGGCGAAGGCGGGCGTGCCCGTTGCCCACGTGGAGGCGGGACTGCGTAGCGGTGACCGGTCCATGCCCGAGGAGATCAACCGTGTTGTCACCGACCACGTGTGCGACCAGCTGTTCGCGACCTCACCGGACGCGGTGGAGCATCTGTACCGGGAGGGCCTGCCCCCCCGGGCGGTCCATCTCGTCGGCAACGTCATGGTGGACACCCTCCTGGCGTGCCGGGACGAGGCGCTGGGCCGGCCGACGCTGACCGAGCTCGGCCTGCACCCGGGCGGGTACGGCCTGGTGACCATGCACCGGCCCGCCAACGTCGACGATCCGGACGTGCTCGCCGGGCTGCTCGGGGCGCTCGGGGAGATCGCGGTGCGCTGCCCGCTGGTCTTCCCGGCGCATCCCCGTACGGCGGCGCGGCTGGCCGGGATGCTCCCTCCGGGGGTTCGGCTGCTCGGACCCGTGGGCTATCTCGACTCCCTGGCGTTGCAGGCCGGGGCGCGTCTCGTGCTCACCGATTCCGGCGGCGTGCAGGAGGAGTCCACCGTGCTGGGAGTACCATGCCTGACGCTCCGTGACTCGACGGAACGTCCATTGACTGTTACCGAGGGTACCAACCGGGTGGTGGGTCGGGACCGGAGGGTGGTGGTCACGGCCGCGTTCGACACCCTGGAGCGGCCGCCTGCGCCCCGGCGTCCGGCCTTGTGGGACGGCCACGCCGCCCGCCGCATCGCGCGAATTCTGGCCCGGGTGGTCGCCCCCCCGCCGGAACCGGGCCGTCCGGGCGCACCGGATCCGGCGATCCGTCCGCCGACCCAGGACACAGCTAGCCACCTACCTCTCTCTATGTAAACAATCTGACACACTATGTGTATGACTTCGAAGAAGCTGGTGGTCGTCGGGCAGGGATACGTCGGTCTCCCGCTCGCGATGCNGGCGGTCGATGTGGGTTGGCGGGTCGTCGGGGTGGACGTGGACGAGAGCCGTGTCGCCCGGCTGGCCGCCGCGCGGTCCTACGTCGAGGACATCCCCGACAGGCAGCTCGCGGCAGCGTTGGGGTCGGGCCGGTACGAGCCGACGTCGGACTACGCCCGCGCCGCGGCGTTCGACGTCGCGGTGATCACTGTCCCTACCCCGTTGCGGGAGGGGGCTCCCGACCTGTCCTACATCGTGGGCGCGGCGCGCAGCCTCGCGCCGCTGGTCCGGCCGGGCGTGACCGTGATCCTGGAGTCGACGACCTATCCGGGGACGACCGAGGAGCTGTTCGCCCCGCTGCTCACCGAGGGTTCCGGTCTGCACCCTGGTATCGACTTCCATCTCGGCTACTCGCCGGAGCGGATCGATCCGGGTAACCGGGTGTGGAACCTGGTGAACACCCCCAAGGTCGTCTCCGGGGTGCACGAGGACTCCCTGGCGGCCGTGAGCGCCTTCTACGACACCGTGGTCGAGCGGACGGTTCCGGTCGGCTCGACCCGGACCGCCGAACTCACCAAACTGCTGGAGAACACCTTCCGGCATGTCAACATCGCGCTGGTGAACGAACTGGCGATGTTCGCGCACGAACTCGGCGTCGACGTGTGGGAGGCGATCGACGCGGCCTCCACCAAGCCGTTCGGGTATCTGCGGTTCACTCCCGGCCCGGGGGTCGGCGGCCACTGCCTGCCCATCGACCCGTCGTACCTGTCCTGGCGGGTGCGCCGCAGCCTCGGCCGCAGCTTCCGATTCGTCGAGCTCGCCAACGACATCAACGACCACATGCCTGACCACGTGGTGCGGCGGGTCACCGAGATGCTCAACACCCGGCGACGGTCGGTCGCGGGCAGCCGCATCCTGCTGCTGGGACTCGCCTACAAGAAGAACACCGGGGATGCGCGCGAGTCGCCCGCGACGCGGGTGGCCACCCTGCTCGCCGACCTCGGTGCCCACGTGCGAGCGGCGGACCCGCACGTCGACGCGGCCCGGCTGCCGCCCCGGGTGACCCTGGTGGAGGTGGATGCGGGAGAGCTTGCGGCCGCGGATCTGGTGGTGCTCCTGGTCGACCACGACGCCTTCGACCGTGACCAGGTGGCACGGCATGCCTGTGCGGTCCTCGACACCCGGCACTGGCTGCCCACGCACGACCGGGGCCGCCGGCCGGTGGCGGCAGGCGGGGGACACCCGCTGATACCGGCGCAGGTCGCGCGGCACGACGAGCTCGCGTTCGCCGTGGAACCCCTGTGACCCCCTCCCACCTTCTGACGCCATCCCACCCTCGCGGCGTCCCGCATCTTCCCGTATCTTCTCGTATCTTTATGTAGTTGAATGATAACTGAAAATTATCGTCATCGAGAGGGTGCGGGCGGAGGGGCGGGTGCCATGCGGGTCGTCGCCACCGACGCGTGGTTCCATCACCGGCCGAGTGGGTGGCGGCGCCGGGGCCCGATAACGGTGCTGAAGGTGCTGAACCGGATGGAGCGCTCCGGCATTCATCCGGGGGCCGTGAACCTGCTCCGCCGCCTCGACCAGGACGAGTTCCGGCTGTTGTTCGCGGTGACGTCCGGCGCGGCAGGAGCGTTCGACGGTGAGATCCGGGCGCTCGGCGGCGAGGTGTACCACTGCCGGGCCGACTGGCGCTTTCCATGGTCCTTCCTGAGGCTGCTGCGCCAGGTACGCCCGGACGTGGTGCAGGCGGAGGTGGTGCAGGCGGACGTGACGATCCTCTCCGGGGTGGTCCTCGCGCTGGCCCGGCTCGGGGGGGTTCGGCGCCGCGTCGCCTACCTCGCCGATGCCCCGGACCGGCACGGCGACAGCCTGGGCGGCCGGGTGCGGCGGATCGTCGGCCGGTTGCTGCTCGACCGGTTCGCCACCCATCTGGTCGCGGTGAGCGAGGCGGTGATGCGGGGTCTGTGGCGGGAGAACTGGCGGCTCGACTCCCGTTGCCGCGTCATCTACCACGGCGTCGAGCTGGAACCGGTCGGCGTCGCCATCGCGGCCCGCCGCCGCGCGGAGGAACTCGCCGAGGACGATCAGGATCTTGTCACCATCGTCCACGTTGCCTGCCCGGATTCGGCGAAGAGCCGGGACCGGGCCGTGGAGATTCTCGCGGCGCTGCGGGGGCGGTCTGTGAACGCCCGGCTCCTCTTCGTGGGTCGTCAGGATGCCGCCGAGACGGCCCGGCTGGTCGCGCTGGCGTCTCGACGTGGCGTCGCTGACCACGTCGAGTTCATCGGCGAGGTTCTTGAGATCCCACGCCTGCTGGTCGCGGCCTCGCTGCTGCTGGTCACCTCCCGCCACGAGGGCCTGACCGGCATCGTGCTCGAGGCCTGCGCGGTCGGGACGCCCGTGCTCTGCGCGGACCTGCCCGGGGTCGACGAGATCGCCCGGCTGCTCCCCGGCGTGACGATCCTGCCGCTGCGTATCTCCGACGCGGTCTGGGCCGACACCGCCGAGATGCTCACCGCCGTTCCCCCGACCATTGATCAGCGCCGGGAGGCGATGCGTCTGCTGCGCCGGTCCCCGTTCACGATGGAGCACTGGCAACGCGACATCACGGCGGTGTGGTGGTAGCCGGCGTCCCCGCCCGTCCGGGTACCGCCACCGTCCGGCCACGACCAGGAAGGACGACCGCCCACGATGAAGATAGTCACCTTGCTCGAGGCGGGGGNCGGCCCGCGGNGGCCCGTCGCGCACGCCGTAGCCGAAAGGGAGAGCGGGGACCGCGTCATCGTCCTGATGCCCCCGCCTGACCACGTCGACAGTCCACTGGCCCGGGAGTTGACCGCGGGCGGCGTGGAGGTCGTCGCGAGCCCCGTGCCGCACCGGGGAGCGTCGATCCGCCGTCAGGCCGGTGGGATTCTCCGGCTGCGGGCGGAGCTGGCCGCGCTCGGGGCGGACGTCGTCCACTACCACCACTACGCCTCGGCGGTGGCCGCCCGCCTCGCCACCGTGGGCACCACGATCACCCGCGTGTACATGGTCGCGAACCCTCTGCACCTGGACCACCCGCTGATCCGGCCGGTCGAGCGGGTGCTCTGTCGGCTCGATCACCTGCTGATCGCGCCGACCTCCGACGTCCGGTGCCGCTACGCCGCGCTCGGCCAGCCGGTGCGCCGCCTGCGCACCGTGTCCTACGGCGTGGATCTGGACCGGTTCACGCCGGCGGACGACCGGGAGCGCCGGGGGGTCCGGACGGATCTCGATCTGCCCGAGAACGGGTTCGTGGCGGTGCGGGNGGCGCACTTCCACCCGCCCGGTCGTCTTGTCCATCCGGGCCGGGGGGNGGCGGGCCACGAGGTACTGCTGGCGGCCTGGTCGCGGTTCGTCGAGCTGGGCGGTCGCGGCACCCTGATCCTCGTTGACGGGGCTCCCGAGGGCGGGGAGGACGTCGCCGGTCGGCGCAACGAGGCCGCGGTCCGTTACCGCGAGCGGGTCCGGGTCTGGGCCGGGGCGCTTCCCGGCGCGGCGGCGGTGCGCTGGGTGCACGGTGTCCGCGACGTGCGGCCGTACTACGCCGCCGCCGATGTGAACGTGGTGTCCTCCTGGGTGGAGGACTACGGCGCCATCGGGGTGGCGTCGGCCTGCGGGGTACCGACCGTGGCGACGCGGGTCGGGGCGATCAGCGAGCTGGTGGACGACGAGACCGGCTGGCTGGTGGCACCCGGCGACGCGGTGGCGGTGGCGGAGTGTCTCACCGACGCCGCGGCCGGCCGGCGGACACCCGCCGCGCGCGACCGAGGCTTCGCCGCGCGGGCACGGGCCGAGAAGCTGCTGGATCGCCGGTCGTTGAGCCAGGACGTCGTCGCTGCCCTGCACGAGGCCGTGCGCGGCGCGCGGTCGTGGCACGCGTGCTCCGGCCCGGGCCGGAGCGTGCCGGGATGCACCGGGGACCGAAAGAACGAGTTCACCCGCAGGTGGGGTGATTATTGCCGAACATTCCGCCGTTGTGGGCAGGGGCCGCCGGCAGCTTCCGCTACTGTTAGCAGTGTTAAGTAATTGCTGGAGTCGGGCGTGACGACCTTGTTCGGGAGGCCCTGGCGGTTCCCGCCGACCCGGAGGGTCGGCGGGGTCACAGCGTCGCGGGCGCGGTGCGAGACGCGCCGGAATGCCAGGATGGGACGGAGCTGGCCGAGGCAGGCAGGCGCCGGATGCGTGCCCACCCGGGGCCGTGGGTCCGGTGTCACCATGGTGCGGCCAGCNGGGNGGGGCCATGGGAGCGAGCCCCGCCGCTCGCGGGTGGCGGGCGGCGGGCGACGAGGAGGAGAACGATGGACACCTTCGGCAGTACCGGATCGCTCGTGGTGGGTGATCGCACCTACACGATCAGGCGGCTGGACGCGGTGCCCGGGGCCGATCGACTCCCCTACAGCCTCAAGGTGCTGTTGGAGAACCTTCTGCGTACGGAGGACGGCGCGAACATCACCGCGGACCACGTCCGGGCGCTGGCGAACTGGGATCCCTCGGCCGCCCCCAGCCAGGAGATCCAGTTCACGCCCGCCCGCGTCATCATGCAGGACTTCACCGGTGTGCCGTGTGTGGTGGACCTTGCCGCCATGCGGGAGGCGATGGCCGCCCTCGGCGGCGACCCATCGAAGATCAATCCGCTGGCCCCCGCCGAGCTCGTGATCGACCACTCGATCATCGCCGACCACTTCGGCCGGCCGGACGCGTTCGAGCTCAACGCGGCGCTGGAGTTCGGCCGCAACCGGGAGCGTTACCAGTTCCTGCGCTGGGGTCAGGAGGCGTTCGACAACTTCACCGTCGTCCCGCCGAACACCGGCATCGTGCACCAGGTCAACCTGGAGCACCTCGCCCGGGTCGTCTTCACGAAGCAGACGGCCGATGGGACGCTGGCCTACCCCGACACCCTCGTGGGCACGGACAGCCACACCACGATGATCAACGGTCTCGGCGTGCTCGGCTGGGGCGTCGGCGGCATCGAGGCCGAGGCCGCCATGCTCGGCCAGCCGGTGAGCATGCTTATCCCCACTGTGGTGGGCTTCAAGCTGACCGGCGAGCTGCCGACGGGCACCACCGCGACCGACATGGTGCTCGTCATTACCGAGATGCTGCGTCGGCACGGCGTCGTCGGCCGGTTCGTCGAGTTCTACGGCGACGGCGTGACGAACGTCCCGCTGGCGAACCGGGCGACCATCGGCAATATGAGCCCCGAGTACGGCTCCACCTGCGCGATCTTCCCGATCGACGCGGAGACACTGAACTACCTCAGGCTGACCGGCCGTCCCGCGGAGCTGGTGGCGTTGGTCGAGGCGTACGCCAAGGAGCAGGGCCTCTGGCACGACCCGAGCCGCGAGGCCGCTTACACGACCACCCTTGAGCTGGACCTGTCCACCGTCGAGCCGTCGCTTGCCGGGCCCAAGCGCCCGCAGGACCGGGTGCCGCTGGCGAGCGCGAAGCAGGCCTTCCGGGCGGCGTTGGTCGACTACGCCCAGCCCCTGGTGCTCACGAACGGCGGCGCGGACGAGGCGGATGCCGAGTCCTTCCCGGCCTCCGACCCGGCGGCCGCATTCGCCGACAAGCCCTCCGACGCCCCGATCTCGGTGAACGCCGTGGTCGGGGACGTCGCCGCCCGCCCGTCCAACCCGACGGCGGTCACCCTCGCCGACGGCACGGGCGTCGAGATCGACCACGGCGCCGTCGCCGTCGCGGCCATCACCTCCTGCACCAACACGTCCAACCCGCAGGTCATGATCGGCGCTGCCCTGCTGGCCCGCAACGCCGTCGAGAAGGGGCTCACCCGCAAGCCGTGGGTGAAGACCACCCTCGCGCCGGGCTCGAAGGTGGTCATGGACTACTACGAGCGGGCGGGGCTCGTGCCCTACCTGGACAAGGTCGGCTTCAACCTGGTCGGGTTCGGCTGCACCACCTGCATCGGTAACTCCGGGCCGCTGCCGGAGGAGATCAGTGCCGCGGTGAACGACGCGGACCTGGCGGTGGTCAGCGTGCTGTCGGGCAACCGCAACTTCGAGGGCCGGATCAACCCCGACATCAAGATGAACTNCCTGGCGTCCCCGCCGCTGGTGGTCGCCTACGCGCTGGCCGGCACCATGGACATCAACCTCGACACCGACCCGCTGGGCACCGGCACCGGCGGGGAGCCCGTCTACCTGCGTGACATCTGGCCGAGCGAGGCCGAGGTCGCCGCGGTCGTCGGCGACGCCATCCAGTCCGAGATGTACGAGTCCGACTACGCCGACCTGTCCGGTGACGAGCGCTGGCGTTCGCTGCCGCTCGGTGATGGCGGGGAGGTGTCGCGGACGTTCGCCTGGGCGCCCGACTCCACCTACGTCCGGCACCCTCCGTACTTCGAGGGGATGGCGGCGAAGCCGGAGGCCCGGACCGACATCATCGACGCCCGGGTGCTGGCGGTGCTCGGCGACTCGGTCACCACCGACCACATCTCCCCGGCTGGTTCGATCAAGAAGGACTCGCCTGCCGGCCGCTACCTCACCGAGCACGGGGTCGCGCCCGCCGACTTCAACTCCTACGGGTCGCGGCGCGGCAACCACGAGGTGATGATCCGCGGCACGTTCGCCAACATCCGGTTGCGCAACCGGCTGGCGCCGGGCACCGAGGGCGGCGTCACCCGGCACCTGCCAGACGGCGAGCAGCTGGCCATCTACGACGCCGCGCAGAAATACGCCGCCGAGGGTGTGCCGCTGGTGATCCTGGCTGGTAAGGAGTACGGCTCGGGTTCCTCCCGGGACTGGGCGGCGAAGGGTACCTCGCTGCTCGGCGTGCGGGCGGTCATCGCCGAGTCCTACGAGCGCATCCACCGGTCGAATCTGATCGGTATGGGTGTGCTGCCGCTGCAGTTCCCCGCCGGCGAGTCGGTGGAGTCGCTCGGCCTGACCGGGGAGGAGACGTTCACCATCACGGGCCTCGCCGAGGTGGACGAGAGGACCCCGCCCATCACGGTACGTGCCGGCGACAAGACCTTCGAGGCGGTCGTGCGGATCGACACCCCCGGCGAGGCGGAGTACTACCGCCACGGCGGGATCCTGCTGTACGTCCTGCGCTCGTTGCTGTAGCCCACGACCGATGATCCGGGGCCGGCGGGTTCGCTCCCTGCCGGCCCCGCCCGCCGGTCCGCATGCCGCGCGCCCCCGTTCCCGTTTCCCGGACTGAGAAGCGACACGCCGTCAGCGGTATCAGTTGGGGAGGAACACCGTCATGCCCGGACAGTGGGACGCCACCGTCAAGTCGGTCTACGCCGTCGACAGTGGTACCTCGGGATCCGCTCCCGCGGCGGTCTCAGTCGGGCGCTCGTCGCAGCCGGAATCGACGACGTCGTGCCCTGGCCGTGAGCGGGGCCGGTGGTGGGCTCGCCCGGTCGGGGACCTCAGTCGCGGTCGGCGGGGGGATCCTCGGCGAGCAGGGCGGTCAGCGCCGGGAACAGGGCCGGCGGGGCGGCGACGGTGAGATCTTCGCCCGCCGGGCGGCCGTGCAGCCCACCGACCCGCAGCCCGGCCTCCACCGCCACCAGGCCGCCGGCGGCCTGGTCCCAGGGCTTCAGCCCACGCTCGTAGTAGGCGTCGACGAGGCCGCCGGCCGCCGCGCACAGGTCCAGCGAGGCCGCACCCATCCGACGGAGGTCGCGCACCCGGGGCACCACCCGGCTGGCGACAGCGGCCTGCGCGGCCCGGCGGGACGCCGTGTAGCCGAAACCCGTTGCGACGAGGGCGCCGGCCAGCGTCGTCACCGTGGAGCCGGTCAGCGGTTCCCCGTCCCGGTACGATCCGCCGCCCCGCGTGGCGGTGTAGGTCGCGCCCAGCGCCGGGGCGTGCACAACCCCGGCGACGACCTCCCCGTCGACCTCGGCGGCGATCGAGACCGCCCAGTTGGGCAGCCGGTAGAGGAAGTTCACCGTCCCGTCGAGCGGGTCGACGATCCAGCGCACCCCGGTCGTGCCGGCGGAGTCCGAACCCTCCTCGCCGAGCAGTCCGTCGCCGGGGCGCAGTTCGGCGAGCCGCCGGGCGACGAGCGCCTCGGAGGCGCGGTCGAGAGCGGTCACGACGTCGGTGGGAGACGACTTCGTCGTCTCCGCGGCCACGGTGCCCTCCCGGCCCCGCGCGAGCAGGTCACCCGCCGCACGGGCGATCGTCAGCGCAATGGCGAGCAGTTCGTCCGGGTCTGGCAGGTCGCTCATCGTCCGGCGCTCCAGGGATCGGCACGAAGTGGGGATCGGCACGGGAGTACGGTCCGTTCAACGGTTCATCCTGCCAAGACGGCCGGTCGTGTACTCCCCATGGAACGTGAGAGGTGTCACGTCCGTCGACCTCTTCCGCTTCCCGTTTCCGTTCCGTTCCGGCTCCGGCTCCGGCCCAGGGGCGCCTGCCCGGGCCGGAACCTCGCCGGTCCGCCGACCGGGGGACCTCGGCGGTCGATGACCACGATCGAGGCGCCCGTAGGATCGTTACTTGTGGTTGCGACAGACGGTACGGAACGGTCCACCCGCGCGGTCCCGGCGAAGCCGAGCCTGGACGGCATCGAGGCGCGCTGGTCGACGGTATGGCAGGACGAGGGCACCTACGCGTTCGACCGGACGGTCGACCGCGGGCAGGTCTACTCCATCGACACCCCGCCGCCGACCGTCAGCGGTTCCCTGCACGTGGGGCACGTCTTCTCGTACACCCACACCGACCTGATCGCCCGCTACCAGCGGATGCGGGGTCGCGAGGTCTTCTACCCGATGGGCTTCGACGACAACGGGCTGCCGACCGAGCGCCGGGTCCAGAACTACTTCGCTGTCCGCTGCGAGCCGTCGCTGCCCTACGACCCGGGTTTCACTCCGCCGGACAAGCCCGGCAAGGAGCAGGTCCCGATCTCGCGACGCAACTTCGTCGAGCTCTGCGAGCGGCTGACCCTGGAGGACGAGAAGGGCTTCGAGCAGCTCTGGCGCAGGCTGGGGCTCTCCGTCGACTGGTCGTACACCTACGCGACGATCGACGCCCGGTCGCGGACCGTTGCGCAGCGGGCCTTTCTGCGCAACCTCGCTCGGGGGGAGGCCTATCTTGCCGAGGCCCCGACGCTGTGGGACGTCACCTTCCGTACCGCGGTGGCCCAGGCCGAGCTGGAGGACCGGGACCGCCCCGGCGCGTACCACAGCCTGGCCTTCCCCCGGTCGGGCGTCTCCGCCCCGAGCAGCGGGCTGGACCCGGCGGGCTCCGGGGATCTGGCGGGCTCCGGGGATCTGGCGGACCCGATTGTCATCGAGACGACCCGTCCCGAGCTGCTGCCCGCCTGCGTCGCCCTGGTCGCCCATCCGGACGACCCGCGTTACCAGTCGTTGTTCGGCGCCACGGTGCGGACCCCGCTGTTCGACGTTGAGGTCCCGGTGGTCGCGCACCGGTTGGCCGACCCCGAAAAGGGATCCGGCATCGCGATGATCTGCACCTTCGGCGACCTCACCGACGTGACGTGGTGGCGCGAGCTGCGGCTGCCGGCGCGTGCGGTGATCGGCCGTGACGGCCGGTTCATCCCGGACCCACCGGGCGCCGTCACCTCCGCGGCCGGCCGGGAGCGGTACGCCGAGCTCGCCGGAAAGACCGTGCACAGCGCCCGGGCGCGGATCGTCGAACTGCTCGCCGGGTCCGGCGCGCTGCTCGGCGATCCGCGGCCGATCACCCATCCGGTCAAGTTCTACGAGAAGGGCGACCGGCCGCTGGAGATCGTGACGNCCCGCCAGTGGTACCTCCGCAACGGCGGGCGGGACGAGCCGCTGCGGGCCGCGCTGCGTGGACGCGGCCAGGAGCTGCGCTGGTACCCGGACTACATGAAGGTCCGCTACGAGAACTGGGTCGACGGCCTCAACGGCGACTGGCTGATCAGCCGGCAGCGGTTCTTCGGCGTGCCGTTCCCGGTGTGGTACCCGCTGGACGCCGCCGGTGCGCCGCGGTATGACGCGCCGATCGTGCCCGACGAGGCCTCGCTGCCGGTCGACCCGTCCAGCGACGTCCCGCCCGGGTACGCCGCCGAGCAGCGGGGCGTGCCCGGCGGGTTTGCCGCCGACCCCGACGTGATGGACACCTGGGCGACGTCTTCGCTCACCCCACTGATCGCCAGCGGCTGGGAGCACGATACCGATCTGTTCTCCCGGGTCTTCCCGATGGACCTGCGTCCGCAGGCGCACGAGATCATCCGGACCTGGTTGTTCTCGACGGTGGTGCGCACCCACGCCGAGTTCGACGTGCTGCCCTGGTCGAACGCGGCGATCTCCGGTTGGATCCTCGACCCGGACCGTAAGAAGATGTCGAAGTCCAAGGGCAACGTGGTGACCCCGATGGGCCTGCTCGAGGAGCATGGGTCGGACGCGGTCCGTTATTGGGCGGCGTCCGGGCGGCCGGGTACCGACACCGCCTTCGATGTCGGCCAGATGAAGAACGGCCGCCGGCTCGCCATCAAGATCCTCAACGCCAGCCGGTTCGCGCTCGGTCTTGCCGTGACCCCCGACGCCGGGGTCTCCGACGCCGAGGTCTCCGACGCCGGGGCGGCCCCCGCCCCGGCCAGTGAACCGCTGGACCGTGCCCTGCTGGCCGCCTTGGCCGACGTGGTCGACGCCGCCACCGCGGCCTTCGACGGCTACGACTACGCCCGGGCCCTCGAGGTCACCGAGTCGTTCTTCTGGCGGTTCTGTGACGACTACGTCGAGCTTGTGAAGGGCCGGGCGTACGGCTCCTCCGGGGCGGCGGGCGCGGCCTCCGCGCACACCACGCTCTCGGTGGCCCTGTCAGCGCTGCTCCGGCTGTTCGCCCCGGTCCTGCCGTTCGTCACCGAGGAGGTCTGGTCCTGGTGGCGTCCCGGTTCGGTGCACCGGGCGAGCTGGCCGGACGCCGCCGAGATCCGCAAGCTCGCCGAGGGCGCCCGCGTGGAGCTCCTCGGTGCCGTCGGGGCGGCGCTGTCCGGTGTCCGCCGGGCCAAGTCCGAGGCGAAGGTGTCGCAGAAGGCCGAGGTCGCGAGCGTCCGGATCAGCGGCGAGGCCGACCTCGTCGCCCTCGTCGAGTCGGTGGCCGCGGACCTGCGCAGCGCCGGCAGCATCCGGGAGCTCACGCTGAGCCCGACCGGCGGCGAGATCGCCGTCGCCGTCGAACTGGCCTGAACACCGGGCACAGCCGGGATCAGATGCCGGCAAGACGCCTGGCCGAGGGCCGCAGATACACGAACCAGGTCACCACGAAGCACAGCGCGTAGAAGGCGATGAAGGAGATGTACGCCGCGTTGCCGGTCCGGTAGCTCAGGAACGACTGCCGGAAGGCCAGGTTCACCAGCACCCCGCCGAACGCGCCGATCGCGCCGGCCAGGCCGATGAGGGCTCCGGACAGCCGCCGGGCCGAGTGCTGCGCCGCGACCGGGTCGCCACCGGCGTCGATGCTGGCCTGGGCCTTCGCCCGGAAGATCGCCGGGATCATCTTGTACGTCGACCCGTTCCCGACGCCACTGAAGACGAACAGCGCGATGAACCCGACCAGGAACAGAGGAAGCGACTCCGTCAGCGAGGCGACGAGCACGATCGCGGCCGCGGCCGCCATCGCCACGAAGTTGACGAAGGTGACCTTCGCTCCGCCGACGCGGTCCGCCAGGATGCCGCCGGCCGGGCGGATCAGCGAGCCGAGCAGCGGACCGAGGAAGGTCAGGTAGGCGGCCTTGATCGGGGTGCTGAACTGGTCGTGGAACTGCACCTGGAGCACCTGGCCGAACGCGAAGCCGAACCCGATGAACGACCCGAACGTGCCGATGTAGAGCAGCGACATCACCCAGGTGTGACCGTCACGGGCGACGTCGCGCATCGCCCCCCGGTCGTTCTTCGCGCTCGACAGGTTGTCCATGAACAGCGCCGCGCCGAGCGTCACCAGGACGATCAGCGGGATGTAGACGGCAAGGACGACCCGGGGGTGGTCCTTGCCGGCGGTGGCGAGGACGAGCAGGCCGACAAGCTGGATCGCGGCCACCCCCAGGTTTCCGCCGCCGGCGTTCAGCCCCAGGGCCCAGCCCTTCAGCCGCTCCGGGTAGTAGGCGTTGATGTTGGTCATCGAGGAGGCGAAGTTACCGCCTCCGACCCCCGCGACCGCGGCGACGATCAGCAGGGTGGGGTAGGAGACGCCGGGGGAGAGAACGACGGCCGCGAGGATCGTCGGCACGAGGAGCAACGCCGCGCTGAAGATGGTCCAGTTACGCCCCCCGAACCGGGCGACGGCGAAGGTGTAGGGGATCCGCAGCGCACTGCCGACGAGCGCGGGCAGCGAGGTCAACAGGAACTTGCCGGCCGGGTCGATGTGGTAGGCCGGTCCGAGGAACAGGACCGTCACCGCCCACAGCGACCAGATCGAGAACCCGATGTGCTCGGCCAGGATCGAGAAGATCAGNTTTCGGNGGGCGATGNGGGAACCGCCGTTGTTCCAGAAGGTGCGGTCCTCGGGCCGCCAGTCGTCGATCCAGTGGCCGCGTCGGGACGGACCGGTCACGGTGCCGGTAGTCGGGACGCCTTCCAGCGTGGCGCTCATAGATGATCCTCCGAGGTGCGGGTGATGCCACGACGGTAGGAACGCGCCGTTACGTGGCGCGGCGTCGGCTGTGACACTCTCTGAGACATCCGCTCACCTGGGTGGGGACCCAACGGTGAGACCTCGGGCGCACCGGCCGTCGGGCCGTCGGCGGACCCGCCGGGAGGGCTGGGCGAGGCGTGGGTGGCCCGGCGGTCGACCGGTCAGTCGATCCGGCGTAGCTGCTCGCGGTAGTGCTTGCCGTTCGCCACGTAGATCGCGGCCCCGGCGGCGAGGGCACCCGGGGCGACGGAGTCCGGCAGGATCTTCGCCGGCACGCCGAGCGCCCTCGCGCCCGGCGGCACGACCGTGCCGCCCACGACGACCGCGCCCGCGCCGACCAGCGCGCCCCGGCCGATCCGGACCCGGTGGAGTACCACCGAACCGGAACCGACCAGGGCGCCGTCCTCGACGACACAACCCTCCAGGTGAGCCAGATGCCCGACGGTGCAGTCGTCGCCCACTACCGTGGTGAGCTCCTCGGTGGCGTGGATCACCGTGCCGTCCTGGATGGACGTGCGGGCACCGATCTCGATCGTCCCGTAGTCGCCACGCAGCACCGCGCCCGGCCACACCGTGGACTCGGGCCCGATCGTCACCGTGCCGATGACCGTCGCGTCCGGATGGACGTAGGCCGTGGGATCGATGGTGGGGACGGCGTCCCCCAGGGCGTACACGGCCATCCGAGCCTCCCGCTGATCGCGACGCCGCCGATCCGGACGGCGCACCGGTTGATCCCATCGTGCCTGGAAAGGAGCAGCCGGGTACCCCGGAGAGCGGCTCGTGGTCGGTGCTCGTCGGTCACGCGTTCAGTCCTCGGATGCCGTCCACTCCTCGGAGAAGGAGGTCTTCGGGTGGAGCATGCCGGGCGGCGGTGAACCCGTCGCCCGGGCCCATCCGCGCGCGGCCGCGCGCTCGGCCGCCAACCGGCCGATCCCGATCGCGAGACCCGAGATCGCCGCCCAGGCGACGGCCTCCGTCCAGGCGGTGTCCGGGTCCGCCGGGTTGGCCGGCGGGTCGGACTTGCGTACCTTGCGGTACAGGGCGTTCACGACTCGGCTCGCGGCCATGCCCGCGAGCGCGGTCGCCCCTCCGCCGACGATCTTCCATCCCAGCTTTGACGCTGCTTTCGCCACCCCACACCTCTCGTTCCTCGGCGAGGACCATGTCGGTCCGCCCGCCCCCTGCTTACCCCGACCGGCCTGCTTGGCCCCTCGGATCGTCTTGGCCTCTCGGATCATCTGCTATCCGATCACGCCGGGATACGCCCGCCGGAGTCCGGGGCTTGCTGCGGCCCGTCGGACCGGCAGGCCGATGGCGGGACGAGGGCCATGGCCTAGCGTGGGGGTCACGCCCGGACCGGGCACCCTCGACCAGGAGAGCCATGACCGCCACCGATCCGACGACGCCCACCGCCCCGCCCACCGCCCCGCCTCCCGCGTCCGCGGTGCCACTCGCCGTGCAGCCCGCGCCCGCCGTACCGGGTCGGGTGGAGATCCTCGTCCGCCGGTCGGACCGCGAGCTGGCGCTGCCGGCGTACGCCCAGCCGTCGGACGCGGGGGCGGACCTGGTGACGGCCCAGGACGTGACGCTCGGCCCGGGGGAGCGGGCGACGGTCGGAACCGGTCTGAGCATCGCCCTGCCGGCCGGGTACGCGGCGTTCGTCCATCCGCGCAGTGGCCTGGCCGCGCGGCACGGCCTGTCCGTGGTCAACGCCCCGGGAACGGTGGACGCCGGTTACCGTGGAGAAATCAAAGTCGTTCTGATCAATACCGACCGATCTGACACGATCATCCTGCATCGGGGCGACCGGATCGCCCAGCTGGTCGTGCAGCGCGTGGAGCACGCCGTGTTCCGGGAGGTCGATGAGCTGCCGGCCTCGGTGCGCGGAAGCGGCGGGTTCGGCTCCACGGGGGGNTTCGGGNCCGCCGGGGGGGCAGGAAAGGAGACCACCGGTGTTCGGACGAGGACGTAGGGAGTTCGACCGTCGCGGGGCCTCCGAGATGGACGTCCCCGAGAAGGTCACCTCGCGGGGCTCGTCGGAGCCCGATGGTCCCTACGACATCGCGCAGGCACCCGATGACGACGTGCATCGCCTCGATCTCGGGTCGTTGCGGATTCCGGCGCTCGACGGCATGCAGGTGCAGTTCCAGGTCGAGGAGTCGACCGGCAAGCCGCTGACGGTGCTGGTGACCGACGGGCGCAGCGCGATGGAGCTCTCCGTCTTCGCGGCGCCGAAGAGCCGGGGCCTGTGGGACGAGGTGCGGGCCGAGATCCTGGAGACCATTCAGGGGGGCGGTGGGTCGGAGGCGGACGGTCGCTACGGCCCCGAACTGCGGATGAGCTTGCCGACCGGGCGGCCGGGCGAGACCGTGCCGGGCCGGATGATCGGTGTGGACGGTCCGCGCTGGTTTCTGCGGGCGGTGGTGACTGGCGCGGCCGGACNGGATCCGGCGGCCGGCCCCCTCCTGGACGCCGCGTTGCGCAATCTGATCATTTCTCGTGGTGACGGCGCGATGCCGGTGCGGGATCCGTTGCCCCTGAGGCTGCCTAAAGAGATCACCGATCACCCCGATCACCCCGATGGTTCCGGCGGACCGGTCGCCTCGGCGACCAGCGGACGGCCCGAGATGCCCGTGCGCGGTGCGCGTATAGCCGAGATCCGCTGACCGCCCTGTGCCCGGGGTCCCCGCATTGCGCCGAAGGCGCCCGATGGTTCTCCCAGGAGGGTCACCGGAGGTGATTCGACGGAGACCCCGTACGGCGCCCTGTGCCCGGGGTCCCCGCATTGCGCCGAAGGCGCCATGCGGGGCGGGCACATTGAGTACCGGTCATGCGTTGCATGAGACGTGTTGAACGTGCTGGACGTGCTCGAGCCGCAGTTGCTTGCGCCGAGTCGCCGGCGAGCCGGATCGGAGGAGCCGTGGGCGAGTCACGCGGCTGGTTGGGGCGCAAGCTCCACAGACTGACAGCAGGGACGAGCGAGCTCGACGCCGAGGACCTCCAGGCGGCCTCGGCGGCGGCGGGTGCCGCCCCGATGAGCGGCTGTCGTGACCGGGACGAGATCTGCGTCGCGGGTACCATCCAGGCCGTGACGGTACGTGCGCGGTCGGGTGCACCGGCCCTGGAGGTCGACATCTACGACGGTAGCGGCACCGTCACGTTGGTCTTCCTCGGCCGCCGGGACATCCCGGGCCTGCGGGCTGGCGCGTCGGTCAAGGCCTCCGGGCGCGTTACCGTGCAGGAGAACCGTCCGATCATCTTCAACCCGCGTTACGAACTACTCCCCGTTCCGTCGGCGAGCGCCTAGGTCGGCGGGTCCGCCCAACCCGACGGGATCCCAACCAGACATGCCACGTACGCCATCTCCCGACACGCCGCCGATGACGATGTCCGAGGCCATCGGCGGCCCACGGGGGATCATCGACAGCTCCGTGCCCACCGTGGCGTTCGTGACGGTGAACGCCGAGGCCGGACTGACCGCCGGCATCGCGGTCGCCATTGCCACGGCGGCCGCTCTGCTGGCGCTGCGCATCGTGCGCCGTGAGCCGACCCAGCAGACCTTCTCGGGGTTGTTCGCCGTGGCGGTCGCCGCATTCGTGGCCTCTCGTACCGGGAATGCGAAGGGGTTCTTCCTGCCCAGCATCGCGAAGAACGCGCTCTGGGGGGTGGTGGCCCTGCTGTCGATCGTCCTGCGCCGGCCGGTGGCGGGGTATCTCATGGCCGGTCTGGACAGCCGCTATGCGAGCTGGCAGCGGGTACCCTGCCAGCGGCGGGCCGCGGNGTGGGNGACGGNGGTCTGGATCGCTGTGTTCGGTGTGCGGTTCGTCGTGCAGGGGGTGCTCTACCTCGCCGACCAGCCCGGCTGGCTGGCCGCGGCCAACATCGCCCTGGGACTTCCGCTGTTCGGTGTCGCGGTGTTGGCCAGCTTCGCCATCGTCCGCCGGATCGCACCGCTGCCCCCCGCCGCCACCGACTCGACGGTCGTGGCCGGCGAGGTGCTGGCCGAGGACGCCCCGCGCGGCGAGCCCCCGCGCGGCGAGCGGCGGCCTGCCGGCTGACCGCCTCCGCATCGCCAGCCTGTCGCGCGTCAGCCCGGCGCGCCCGCGCCTGCCGGCGCCTGACCGAGCAGCACAGCGAGCTTCTCCTCGGCCTCGGCATTTGTCGTGACCGCGAGAATCTCGTCGCCGTCTTCCAACGTGGCGTCGGGCGAGGGAACGACCGCCCGTCCGTCACGCAGGATCACCACCAAGGCGCTGTCCGCCGGCAGGGTGATCTCGCTGAGCCGCTGGCCGATCACCGGCGCGTTCTCGGCCAGCGTCAGCTCGACGAGGGATGCATCGCTCTGCCGGAACCGCATCAGCTGGACGAGGTCGCCGACGCTGACGGCCTCCTCGACCAGAGCCGTGATTAGGCGCGGCGCGGACACCGCCACGTCCACCCCCCACGACTCGGTGAACAGCCACTCGTTCTTGGGATGGTTGACCCGCGCCACTACCCGGGGCACGCCGAACTCGGTCTTCGCGAGCAACGAGACGACGAGGTTCACCTTGTCGTCCCCGGTGGCGGCCACCAGGACGGTGTACTCATTCAGCCCGGCCGCGTCGAGTTGGGACAGCTCGCAGGCGTCCGCGAGCAGCCACCGGGCCTCCGGTAGCGCGTCGGTCCGGATCTTCTGCGGATCCCGCTCGATGATGAGCACCTCGGAGCCGTTCTCCAGCAGTTCGGCGGCGATGGACCGGCCGACCTTGCCCGCCCCCGCGATCACCACCCGGCGCACGCTCATCGCTTCTCCTCTTCGCGCGGCATCGTCTACCCGGATCTACCCGGATCTGCCCAGATCTGCCCGGATCTACCCGGAGTCCTTGCCGTCCGGCCCGGTGCGCAGCACCGTGTCCGCCTCGGAGGCGTGCGCCTTCGTCACCGCCACGTGCACCACGTCACCGTCCTGGACGAGGGTGCGGGCATCGGGCAGGACACCCTCGCCGAACCGGGTCACGCANGCCACCCGTACCCCGGCGGACTCCTCCAACTCCCGGATCCGGCGGCCCACCCAGGCGGGTCCGGGTGGGATAGCGGCCAGCAGCACCGAGCCCGACGGGTCGGACCACTGCGGCGTGACAGCGTCGGGTAGGAGCCGGTCGAGGATCTGGTCCCGGGTCCAGCGCACCGTGGCGACGGTGGGGATACCGAGCCGCTCGTAGACCTCGGCCCGGCGGGGATCGTAGATCCGCGCGACGACCCGCTCGACCCCGAACATCTCGCGGGCCACCCGGGCGGCGATGATGTTCGAATTGTCCCCGCTGGAGACGGCGGCGAACGCGGCGGCCTGCTCGATGCCCGCCTCGATGAGGGTGTCGCGGTCGAAGCCCATCCCGGTGACCCGCAGACCGGTAAAATCCTGCGGTAGCCGCCCAAACGCGGCGGGGTTCTGNTCGATGATTGCCACTGAGTGGCCGAACCGTTCGACGCTGCGGGCAAGCGCGGAGCCGACTCGGCCGCAGCCGAGGATCACGACGTGCACAAGGGTTGAGGGTAGTCCGATCCGGGCTGACCGGCGCAGGTCACGTGGCCGGATCTCCGGATACGGAGTATCTGTGTGCCACGTCACACTGATACTGAACTGCGTGGCTGGCGTCGGTAGCATCGCCGCGTGGCGCTCACGGACCGCCTCAAGCGCGGTTTCGTCGGTCGACCGATCGGGAGCGACCGGCTTGGGGAGACATTGCTCCCTAAACGCATCGCTTTGCCCGTCTTCGCGAGCGATGCCCTTTCCTCGGTGTCGTACGCGACCGAGGAGATCCTGCTTGTCCTGTCGCTGGGTGGGCTGGCCTTCTACCACATCTCGCCCTGGCTTGCTGGAGCCGTCGCCATCCTGATGCTGACGGTGGTGGCGTCCTACCGGCAGAACGTGCACGCCTACCCGAGCGGCGGCGGCGACTACGAGGTCGTCTCGGTCAACCTGGGCCCGCGGGCCGGCCTGCTGGTGGCCAGTTCCCTGCTGGTTGACTACGTCCTCACGGTCGCGGTGTCGGTGTCGGCCGGTGTCGCGAACCTGACGTCCGCTATCACCGGGCTCGCCGCGCACAAGGTGCTCCTCGCGGTCGTCATCGTCGTCCTACTGACGATAATGAACCTGCGTGGGGTGCGCGAGTCCGGCACGGCGTTCGCCATCCCGACCTACGGCTTCGTGCTCGGCATCTTCGTAATGATCGTCACCGGGCTGGTCCAGGCGGCCGTCGGTCATCCGCCGCGGGCCGAGAGTGCTGGGTACCAGGTGGTCGCCGAGCGTGACTACGCGGGATTCGCCCTGGTGTTCCTGGTGTTGCGGGCGTTCGCCTCGGGATGCACGGCGCTCACCGGGGTCGAGGCGATCAGTAACGGGGTGCCCGCGTTCCGGAAGCCCAAGAGCCGCAACGCCGCGACCACCCTGCTGATGCTGGGGCTTATCGCAGTCACGATGTTCGGCGGCGTCACCGCGCTGGCTCTGATCTCCGACGTGCATGTCGCTGAGCACACCGGGGACCTGATCGGCGCCAGTGGTGAGCAGCGGACCGTGATCGCCCAGGTCGCCGCCGCCGTCTTCGGGGACGGATCGCCCGGCTTCGGCTACATCGCCGTCGTCACCGCTCTCATCCTGATGCNGGCGGCGAACACCGCCTTCAACGGCTTCCCGGTGCTGGGTTCGATCCTCGCCCGCGACGGCTACCTGCCGCGTCAGCTATACACCCGCGGTGACCGACTGGCCTACTCCAACGGGATCGTGCTGCTCGCCGGCTTCGCGATCCTGCTGATCGTCGTGTTTGACGCGCAGGTCACCGCCCTGATCCAGCTCTACATCCTCGGGGTCTTCATCTCGTTCACCCTCAGCCAGACCGGGATGGTGCGGCACTGGGCACGCATCCTGCGCTCGGACGACCCGGCGGCGTCCGATCCGGCCGCCCGCCGGCGGATCCGCCGGTCTCAGGCGATCAACTTCTTCGGCGCCTGCCTCACCGGCACCGTGCTGATCCTCGTGCTGGTCACGAAGTTCACCCACGGTGCCTGGATCGTCTGTCTGGCTATCCCGATCATCTTTCTCGGGATGCGGGGGATCAGGGCTCACTACGACCGGGTCGCGGTCGAACTCACCCCGGAACCCGGGCCGCCGACCCTGCCCTCCCGGATCCACGCCGTCGTCCTCGTCAGTAAGATCCATGCCCCGACACTGCGGGCCCTGGCCTACGCCAAGGCGTCGCGGCCGCACAGCCTCGTCGCGGTCACGGTCGCCGTCGACCAGGCGGAGGCCGATCGGCTCCGCAAGGCGTGGACGGAGCGGGGGATCACCGTCGATCTCGTGGTGCTGGCCTCCCCCTACCGGGAGGTGACCCGCCCGGTGCTGGACTACGTCGCCCGGATCAGGCGGGAGAGCCCCCGCGACGTCGTCGCCGTCTACGTCCCGGAGTACGTCGTCGGTCACTGGTGGGAGCATCTCCTGCACAACCAGAGCGCGCTGCGGCTCAAGGCCCGGCTGCTCTTCCAGCCCAGCGTCATGGTCACCAGCGTGCCCTGGCAGCTCGCCTCGTCCAGGCTGGCCGAGCAGCGGTTCGAACGAACCGGGGCGGGCGCGGTGCGACAGGGCCGGGCCACGCTTCCCGGCCCGTTGGAGCGGAAGCGGTGAGTCGACAGCGTCGGCCCGCGCGATCGCGCGTCTTCGGGGGCACCGCACGGCAGGCCCGCGTGCCGGGGATCGCGGTCGGCTCGCTGCTCGACCTCGACGTCGGGCCGGTGGCCCACGGCGGCTTCTGCGTCGCCCGCTCGGGCGGTCGGGTGGTGTTCGTCCGCCATGCCCTGCCCGGCGAACGGATTCGTGCCCGAGTTACCGACGCCTCCCACGAGCGGTACTGGCGGGCGGACGCGGTCGCCGTCCTGACGCCCTCGCCGGACCGGGTGGTCGCGCCCTGCCCGCACACCGGTCCAGGGTTGTGCGGGGGGTGCGACTGGCAGCATGCCGGCCTCGCGGCGCAGCGGCGCGGTAAGGCCGAGGTCGTGGCCGACGCCCTTCGGCGGTTCGGCGGCCTCGACGCCCGGGTCAGCCCCGCGCACGCCGGGTCCGGCCTAGGGACGGCGGCCGAGGCCGGACCCGGCGCCGAGCCGGCGCTGGAGGTGCTGGTCGAGGCGGTGCCCGTCGGCGGTCCGGAGCGGCTGACCGGATCCGACCGGCCCGGTGGCGCCGACGACGGACTGGCGTGGCGGACCCGGATGCGCTTCGCGGTGACGGCCGGCGGCGAGGTCGGGCTGCGGGCGAGCCGCTCGCACGAGGTGGTGGCGACGCCGGACTGCCGCATCGCCCACCCCCTCGTCCTCGCGGCGCTCGCCGGCCGGCGGTTTCCTGGGGCCGACGCCGTCGAGGTCGCGGCCAGCCCGGCGACCGGGCAGGTGGCCGTGGCGGTGCATCCCGCCGGTGCCGGGACGGTCGTCAACGACGAGCACGCCGGGACCGGCGAGGATCCCGGGGAGGTCGGAGCCCCCGGGGAGGTCGTCGAGGTGGTGGGGGGGCGGAGGTTCCGGCTCGGGCCGGAGGTGTTCTGGCAGGTCCATCCGGCGGCTCCCGGCGTGCTGGTGGACGCGGTCCGCGAGGCCCTGCGTCCCCGAGCCGGGGAGACCGCGCTCGACCTGTATGCCGGGACGGGCCTGTTCGCGGCGTTCCTCGCGGAGGATGTCGGCGCCGCTGGCCGCGTCATCGCGCTGGAGTCCGACGCCGCGTCGGTCGCGGCCGCGGCGAACAACCTCGCCGATCTGCCATGGGTCTCGCTGCGGGCGTTGCGGGTGACGCCGGCTACCGTTCGTGGGGTGGTCGGTACGGGCGGGCCGGCCGGCCGGGTCGATCTCGCGGTGCTCGACCCGCCGCGCACCGGGGCGGGCCCGGCGGTGGTGGCCGCGCTGCTCGCCCATCGCCCCCGCGCGGTCGCCTACGTCGCCTGCGATCCTGTCGCGCTGGGTCGGGACCTCGCCGCCGCGGCGGCCGCGGGCTACGACCTCGTCGTGTTGCGCGCCTTCGACCTGTTTCCGATGACCGCCCACGTCGAGTGCGTGGCACTGCTCGAGCCGCGCGGCGCGGACCGGAATCCGAACCTGGTGTGATTGCGTCGGTACCAGAAGTGTCGCCGGAAGGCCGTGGACTCCACTTCCGGCCGCTCCCGACACGACCTGGTCGTGCCGGCGTGTCGCCCGCGCGCCACGCCGACAGAGTGTGTGCATCCGCGTACTCGGATCCGGACCAATAGTGGACAACCGGGGAGGTGGATTCTACCGCGATCAGGCCTATTGCCTGACGGTCTACGAGGAACTCACATGTCGGGTGCCCGTCTGCAAGGGGCCAGACGGGCTGCGTAGACTTTGCCGGACCCGGACCGATCCCCTTTCGGGAGAGGGAGTTCACGCCGTGTCGCTTCTGTCCACGATCAGTAGTCCGCAGGACGTCAAGCGCCTCGACCACGAGGAGCTCGCCACCCTGGCGGCCGAGATCCGTGATTTCCTCATTCACGCAGTCGCGCGTACGGGAGGTCACCTCGGGCCGAATCTGGGGGCTGTCGAGCTGACGTTGGCAATACATCGTGTGTTTGATTCGCCATTCGACCGCATCCTTTGGGACACCGGCCATCAGTCCTATGTGCACAAGATTCTGACCGGCCGGGCGGACGATTTCTCCGGGCTGCGCCAGCGGGGTGGCCTTTCCGGCTACCCCAGCCGGGCCGAGTCCGAGCACGACATCATCGAGAATTCGCACGCCTCGACCGCCCTGTCCTACGCCGACGGGCTGTCGCGTGCCTACGCGCTGCGTGGTGAGGACCGGGCCGTCGTCGCCGTCGTCGGTGACGGCGCCCTGACCGGCGGGATGTGCTGGGAGGCGCTGAACAACATCGCCGCCGACGACCGGCCCGTCGTCATCGTCGTCAACGACAACGGCCGCTCCTACGCACCGACGATCGGCGGCCTCGCCGACCACCTCGCCGCGCTGCGGCTGGCGCCCGAGTACGAGCAGGTCCTCGACGTCGTCAAGCAGGTCCTCGGCCGCACCCCGCTGGTCGGCCCCCCGCTGTTCGACGCGCTGCACGGCATCAAGAAGGGCATCAAAGACGTCGTCCAGCCGCAGGGCATGTTCGAGGACCTCGGCCTGAAGTACGTCGGCCCGGTCGACGGCCACGACGTCGTCGCGGTCGAGTCGGCCCTGCGCCGGGCTCGGGATTTCGGCGGGCCCGTCATCGTCCACTGCGTGACCCGCAAGGGCTTCGGCTACCCGCCGGCGGAGCAGGACGACGCCGACAACTTCCACGGCGTCGGCATCATCGACCCGGCGACCGGCAAGCCGGTGTCGACGTCGAAGACCATCAGCTGGACGAGCATCTTCTCGGACGAGATCGTGCAGATCGGTTCCGAGCGGCCCGACGTCGTCACGCTGACCGCCGCGATGCTCCAGCCGGTTGGTCTCGGCGCCTTCGCCAAGGCCTACCCGGACCGGGTGTTCGACGTCGGTATCGCCGAGCAGCACGCCGTCACCTCGGCCGCCGGGCTCGCGATGGGTGGGCTCAAGCCCGTCGTGTGTCTCTACGCCACGTTCCTCAACCGCGCGTTCGACCAGGTCCTGATGGACGTCGCCCTGCACCGCCAGCCCGTGACGTTCGTGCTCGATCGGGCCGGCATCACCGGGGAGGACGGGGCGTCGCACAACGGCATGTGGGACCTGTCGTTCCTGCAGGTCGTCCCGGGGCTCGCGATCGCCGCCCCGCGGGACGCGCCGACCCTGNGGGCGGAGCTGCGTGAGGCCGTGGGTGACACCGACGGCCCGACCGTCGTGCGTTTCCCCAAGGGCAAGGTCGCCGTGGACGTGCCGGCGATTGACACGGTCGGCGGGGTGGACGTGCTCTACCGTTCGCCGAAGGTGGCCCAGCGCCGCGAGGTGCTGCTGGTCTCCATCGGCGCGATGGCCGCCACCTGCCTGGAGGTCGCGGAGCGGGTCGCGAGCCAGGGCATCGGCATCACCGTTGTCGACCCGCGGTGGGTCAAGCCACTGGACCCGGCGCTGATCGATCTTGCCCGCGCCCACGACCTCGTCGTCACCGTCGAGGATAACGGCCGGGTCGGCGGGGTCGGGGCGGCGCTGGCCCAGCTGCTGCGCGACGCCGACGTTGACGTGCCCCTGCGGGACTTCGGCATCGCCCAGCGCTTCCTCGACCACGGCAAGCGGGACGAGGTCATGGCCGAGGTCGGGCTTGCCCCGCAGGACCTCGCCCGCAAGGTCGTCGAGGCCGTCGCGAAGCGCCAGCCGGCGATCGAGGACGACCCGACCTCGCCCGGCGAAGCGGCCCCGGCGGGCGAGCGGGCCGGCGAGGCCATCGGCGACCAGCGCTGACCGCGGCGCGCTGACCCCGGTGCTCTGACTCGGGTGCGCTGATCCCGGTGCTCTGACTCGGGTGCGCTGATCCCGGACGCACCCGGGTGCCGCCCGGTCATCGGGGTCCGACGGGCAAGGACCCGCCACCGTGTCGGGATCCGCCACCGTGTCGGGGCCCGGCGCGGTGGCGGCCCGACCGCCGTCCTAGGCTGACCAGGTGGGTGAGCACACCGTGTCGGCGCGCCAGGGCGCCGCCTCCCGCCGCCGGGCTGGGCACGGCCCACGCTGGTGGGCCGTGCGTGGTGCGCTTCTGGTGGCCCTCGGGCTACTGGTTCTCGCCATGGTCAGCCAGTGGAACGAGATCGAGGAGTCCGTCCGCTCGCTCACCGTGGGCGGCGTGGTGGCCTCGGGTGTGGTCACCGTGCTTGCCGTCGGTACCACCGTGTTGTCCTGGCGGGCGTTGCTGGGGGGGTTGGGCGCCGCGCTTCCCCTGCGGGCCGCTGTGCGGATCTTCTTCGTCGGGCAGATCGGCAAATATATCCCGGGCAGCGTGTGGCCGGTGCTCGCGCAGATGGAGCTCTCCCGCGACCACGGCGTCTCCCGGCCGAAGGCGGCTTCGGCGAGCCTGGTCGTGTTGGCGCTCGCGGTGCCGAGCGGGGGGCTCGCCGCGGCGGTCACCCTGCCGTTCGTCTCCGCGCAGGCGCTCGCCGACTACTGGTGGGCGCTGGCGGTCGTGCCCGTCTTCGTCGTCGTGCTCTGTCCCCCGGTGCTGTCCCGCCTGCTGGCGCTGGCATTCCGGCTGCTGCGCCGCCCACCGCTGACCGAACCGCTGCCCCCGCGGGCCGTCGCCGCCGGAGCCGGCTGGTTGCTGCTCAGCTTCTGCTGCTATGGGGTGGCGACCTGGCTGCTCGTCCGGGATCTGCATCCGGCGGTCGGTGGCGGCCGGCTGTTGCTGCTCTCCCTCGGGGCCTATGCCCTGGCCTGGACCGCCGGATTCCTGGTACTGGTGCTGCCCGCCGGGGCGGGGGTGCGGGAGGCGGTGCTGGTGCTGGCGCTGGCGCCGGCGGTCGCCAGCGGGCCGGCGACCCTGGTCGCGTTGGTGGCGCGGCTTCTCGCCACGATCGCCGACCTGGTCTGGGCGCTCGTCGGTGTCGCCCTACGGCAGCGGGGTGCTCGGCTGTTGTGTACTGATGATGCGATGCAGGAGCGAATGTGAGGAAAGTGGGAGGAGGGTGGGGGGTGCACCATGACCCGCAACGGCCACCCGGGTGGCCCCCGCCCGTCCCGCCGATCTCGTGGGGCGGCCCCGGGTGGCCGGGCGGGCCGCCGGCNCCCCGCCGTAGTCGGGCCCGGTGGCTGATCCCGCTCGTCCTCGTGCTCGCCCTCCTGACCGGCGCGGGCGGAACCGGTCTGTTCCTGCTCCTCCGCTCCACCGACGGCCCTGCCAACGCCGTCCGCGCCTACCTGATGGAGGTCAGGGACTCGCGCTACGAGGCCGCTTACGTCCGCCTCTGCCCGTCGGTCCAGGAACGCCGCCCAGCGTCCGAGTTCGCCATCATCATGCGGGCTCTGGACGATGTCCAGGGCGGTATCGCCTCGTTCGCCGTGCGAAGAGTGCAGATCCACCGGTCCGTGGGTTCCCCGACGGTCCGGGAGGTTCAGGTCGACGTCCGGCGCGGCAGCGCCGCGGCGAGCCACGAGACGTACCAGGTGGGAAAGGAATCCGGAAGCTACTGCCTGCTGACGCCCGGCGCCCCGTTCTCCTTGGACCCGTCGCTGCCCCCGGATCTTCAGCAGCCGGGCCCGTTCGATGATTCCCCCGGCGATGGCNGACGCGGCGGTGGCGACGACGAGCCACCGGTCCGCACGGCCTGACCGGCGCCGATGGTCAGGGCGGCCGATTGGATCAGCGCAGGGTGGCGACCCCCGGCGGGGCGAAGCGCTGCCCGGTGACGGCCTCGCTGATGCCGCTACGGTCCAGGTAGGGCGTGATGCCGCCGAGGTGGAACGGCCAGCCGGCGCCGAGGATCATGCACAGGTCGATGTCGGCGGCCTCCGCGACGATCTTCTCGGTCAGCATCAGATGGATCTCCTCGGCGAGCGCCCGCAGCGCCGCCTCGCGTACCTCGTCCCCGGTCAGCGGGGTGGCGGCCGGGGACGGCGTGAAGATGAGCGCGGCGGCGTCCGGGTCGACGGTCTGGACGCCGTCCGGGCCCGTGGTGTAGACGCCGCTCCGGCCCGCCTCGACCAGCCGGGCGAGAGCCGTCGGCCGCCGGAACCGGTCCGGGAACGCCGCGTGCAGTGTCTCCGCGACGTGCAGGGCGACCGGCGGCCCGACGAGGGCGAGCAGGGTCATCGGGGACATCGGCAGCCCCAGCGGATCGAGGGCGTGGTCGGCCTCCTCGAGCGGCGTACCGCCCTCTGTCGCGCCGAGCACCTCCCCGAGGAACCGCGTCAGCAGCCGGTTGACGACGAACGCCGGGGCATCGGCGACCAGGACCGCGTTCTTCTTCAGGTTCTTCGCCACGGCCAGCGTCGTCGCGATGGTGGCGTCGTCGCTGCGGGCAGCGCGGACCACCTCGACCAGGGGGAGGACCGACACCGGATTGAAGAAGTGCAGCCCGGCTACCCGTTCGGGATGATCGAGCCCAGCGGCCATCTCGGTGACCGACAGCGCCGAGGTGTTCGTCAGGAGCACGGCCGTGGGCGCCACGACGGCCTCGAGCTCCGCGAGCACGGTCCGCTTGACGGCCAGGTTCTCGAAGACGGCCTCGATGACGAGGTCCGCGTCCGCGAAGGCGTCCTTGGTCAGGGATCCGGTGACGTTCGCCTTGTAGCGGTTCGCCTGGTCGGGGGTGATGCGGTGGCGCAGCAGGAGGTTGTCGACCTCCTGGTGGACCCCCGCGACCCCGGCGTCGAGCCGGGCCTGGTCGATGTCGGTGAGCACCACCGGCACCTCGAGCCGGTGCGCGAACACGAGGGCGAGCTGGCTTGCCATGAGGCCGGCGCCGACCACCCCGACCTTCGTCACGGGCCGGGCCAGCGCCGGGTCCGGCCCGCCCACCGGCCGCTTCGCCCGCTTCTGCACGAGGTCGAAGGAGTACAGGCTGGCGGCGAGTTCGTCGCTGACGGACAGATCGGCGAGGGCCTCGGTCTCGGCCGCGTACCCGGTGGCGCGGTCGGCGGTCTCGGCGAGCGCGAGGAGGTCCAACGCCCGGTAGGCGGCCGGCGCGGCCCCGTGCAGCTTCGCGTCGGCGAGCGTCCGGCCCCGTGCGATCGCCTCCGCCCAGCCCGCCCCCCGCTCGACCGGCGCGCGGGCGGCCACCGGGTCGACATCGCCGCGCAGCACCTGGCCCACCCAGCGCAGCGCCTCCGCCAGGAAGTCCGCCGGCTCCAGCAGCACGTCCCCGAGACCCAGCTCGAACGCCTGCCGGCCGCGCAGCATGCGGTTCTGGCTGAGCGCGTTGCCGATGACGACGGACACCGCCCGTTCGGCGCCGATGAGGTTGGGCAGCAGCTGGGTGCCGCCCCAGCCCGGGACGAGGCCGAGGAAGACCTCTGGGAAGGCGAGTGCGGGAATGCCGGCGGACAGCGCCCGGTAGTCGCAGTGCAGGGCCAGCTCCAGCCCGCCGCCCAGCGCCACCCCGTTGACGAGGGCGAAGGTCGGGACCTTCCGGTCACCCAGGCGACCCTCACCCACCCGGGCGAAGGCCTCGTGCCCGAGGCGGCCGAGCGCCGCGAGCGAGGGGCGGATCCGCTCCGGGTCGGTGAGCGATGAGCGGAAGGACAGGTCCGCACCCACGCTGAAGATGAACGGCTTGCCGGTGACGGCGATCGCGGCGACCGGCGGGTCGTGCGCCTCGATCTCGTCGACGGCGGCGAGCAGGGACCGCAGGCCGGCCGGGCCGAAGGTGTTCGGCCGGGTGTGGTCATGACCGTTGTCGAGGGTGATCAGGGCGACGGGCCCGGCCACCTCGGGCAGCCGCGCGTAGCGGACGTGGGCGGCCGTGACGACCTCGCCCGGGAAGGACAGGGTCACCTCGTCGATGGTCATGGATCTCCCCTCGGTTCCGCCGCGGGCCCGGTCGTGTCGGACGGGTCGTCCCGGGTCGGTCGTCGTGCCTGCTCGGTCGTCGTACCTGCTCAGTTGGCCGCGGCGTGGTGCGGATTCGCCCAGATCGTGGTGGCGCCCATGCCGAGACCCACGCACATCGCCGTCATGCCATAGCGCACCTCGGGATGCTCGGCGAACTGCCGGGCGAGCTGGGTCATCAGGCGCNCCCCGCTGGACGCCAGTGGGTGACCGAACGCGATGGCCCCGCCGTACGGGTTGACCCGGGGATCGTCCTCGGCGATGCCGAAGTGGTCGAGGAAGGCCAGGACCTGCACGGCGAAGGCCTCGTTCAGCTCGAACAGGCCGATGTCGTCGATGGTCAGGCCGGTGCGGGCCAGCGCCTTCTCCGTCGACGGGATCGGCCCGACGCCCATCACCTCGGGGGGGACTCCGGCGAACGCGAAACCCACCAGGCTCATCTTCGCCGGCAGGCTTAGCTCGGCCGCCACCTCGGCGGCGGCGAGCAGGCAGCCGGTGGCGCCGTCGTTGAGCCCGGCGGAGTTGCCCGCGGTCACCCGCCCGTGCGGCCGGAACGGCGTGCGCAGCCCGGCGAGCCCCGCCTGCGTGGTGTCCGGTCGCGGCGGCTCGTCGACGGTGACGAACTCCCAGCCCGTCTCGACGTGCCGGGCGGCCACCGGGACGAGGTCGGGCTGGATCTGACCGTTCGCGTACGCCTTGGCGACCTTCTCCTGGGAGGCCAGAGCGAAGGCGTCCGCCCGCGATTTGGTGATCTTGGGGTACCGGTCGTGCAGGTTCTCGGCGGTCGAGCCCATCACCAGCGCGGAGGTGTCCACGAGCCGTTCGGCGACGAACCGGGGGTTGAGGTCGGCGCCTTCGCCCATCGGGTGGCGGCCCATGTGTTCCNCCCCGCCGGCCACGGCCACGTCGTAGGCGCCGACGGCGATCGACGAGGCCGTCGTGGTCACCGCCGTGACGGCGCCTGCGCACATCCGGTCGATCGCGAAGCCCGGCACCGTTTCCGGCAACCCGGACAGGATGGCGGCGACCCGGCCGATGGTCAGGCCTTGATCGCCGATCTGGGTGGTGGCCGCGATCGCCACCTCGTCGATCCGCTCGGGGGGGAGGGAAGGATTGCGTCGCAGCAGCTCCCGGATCACCCGCACGATCAGATCGTCGGCACGGGTCTCGGCGTAGACGCCCTTGGCCTTCCCGAACGGGGTTCGGACCCCGTCGACGAACACGACGTCGCGTACGAAGTTTCTGGATGATCCGAACACGGGACCTCCCGACCCGCGGCCGCCACCGACCGCCGGTTCGTCGCCGTCGAACGTCGGCCGTTGTCCGAAACCCGGTTCCAGGGCCTGGACAGCCAGCCGGCACCGGCGCGGATACCGCCGGCACGGCTAGCCTACGGCAGCGGTTACCAGCCGGTAGACATCCCGGAGCCATGGATGCCGGATGCCCGGGGAGGCCGATGCCGTGATGCGCCGGTCCGTCCCTGGCCCACGACCCGCGGATCCGGTCGTCAGCCCGCCGGCTCGGCTGCCGGTTCGGCCGGTTCGGCCGGTTCCGTCGGTTCGGCCGGCGGCTCGGCGAGGACGGTGAGCAGGGGAGCGGCCGTCAGCTTGATCTGCCAGGGGCGTGCCCCGCCGGTCCGCAGCGCCCCGGCGACGGCCGTGTCCGTCAGGGGATTCGGCGGGGACCAGGCGAGCCGCCGGGACAACGCGGGCTCGAGGAGGTTTTCCACCGGCATCGTGTGGGCGGCGGCGAGGGCGGCCAGCGCGGCCCGCACCCGGGCCAGCCGCGACGCGGCCACCGGGTCGCGCTCGGCCCAGCGGTTGGGCGGCGGCAGACCGTCGCCGCCCGGTCCGGCCGGGGCGGGCAGCTCCTCCTCGGGCAGTGCGGCGGCGCCACGCAGGGCGTCGAGCCAGACGTTCGCGGTGCGGCGGATCCGTGGTCCGGAGAAGATGGGCAGCCGGACCAGCGCGGCCGCGTCGGTGGGGGCGTTCAGCACGGCGTCCATGATCGCGCTGTCCGGGAGGACGCGACCCGGCGCGACGTCACGGGTACGAGCTAGCCGGTCCCGGGCGGTCCACATCGCCCGGACCGCCGCCAGCTGGCGGCGGGACCGGGCTCGGTGGATCCCGCTCGTCCGGCGCCACGGCTCGGCCCGTGGCTCGCGTGGCGGGGCCGCGACGATCGCGGCGAACTCCTGCCGGGCAAACTCGATCTTGTTCTGTTCGATCAGCTCCGCCTCGAGCGCGTCGCGCAACTCCACCAGCAGCTCGACGTCGAGTGCCGCGTAGCGCAGCCACGGCTCGGGAAGCGGGCGGGTCGACCAGTCCGCGGCCGAATGGCCCTTCTCCAGCCCGTAGCCCAGCACCCGTTCGACCATTATCCCCAGCCCGACCCGTTCGTAGCCCAGCAACCGGCCGGCGAGCTCCGTGTCGAACAGCAGACTCGGCCGCAGACCGAGCTCGGACAGGCACGGAAGGTCCTGGCTGGCGGCGTGCAGCACCCATTCGACCCCGCCCACCGCGTCCTGGATGACGCTCAGATCCTCGAGCGCGATCGGATCGAGGAGCAGCGAGCCCGTGCCCCGCCGTCGGATCTGGACGAGGTAGGCCCGCTGGCTGTACCGGTAACCGGACGCACGTTCGGCGTCGAACGCGACCGGCCCGATGCCGGCCGCGAGGCGTTCCGCCGCCGCGGCGAGTTCCGCGGTGTCAACGATGACGGGGGGTACCCCGTCCGCAGGGATGAGCAGCGGGATGGGCTCATGAGCACCGGTGCTGGGCTGTACCTCCACCTCTGCGCTGACACCCCCGCTGACCTGCTGTGTTGATTCAGGAACCGTCGACGTCACGATCGGTGATCGTACGTCTGAATCCTGACGGAGGTAGCCGTGTCCTACAGCGAATCGCGTTATTTATACGCTTTGTAACGACGTGGTAATGGGAGGTGTGCGCGGTGGAAGGTCGGCCGCGGCGCGCGGTGGGTGGTGCGGTGCTGTCCGTCCGGCGGGCCGGTGTGACGCGGTCAACTCCGGCGAGTTGGTAGCGTGATGACTCCGGACAGTTGTGGGGGAAGCCCGGCCATGGCCGCGAGCAGGTCCCCGAACGCGAGCAGGTGGGCGACCGTCGCCGAGGCGCTCCAAGGCAGCCGGCCCTGCGTGTCCGGCCCCGCGGGGCCGCGGTCGGATGCGAGGGCGGTCTCCGCCCAGTCGGGTGACCAGGAGCAGCGCAGCTCCACGTCGAAACTGTCCCCGTCGGCCGCGAGCACACCGAAGCGTTGTGACGCGGTGGCCGTGTGACCGTGCCGCCCAGGGCGCGCACGCCCGCGCCGTGCGCCTCCAATGATTCCCGCAGCCACGACCAGGCGACCTCGGCGAGCAGGGGATCGCCGGCGATCTCCCGGTCGATGCTCGCGCGGGCGTAGCAGACGATGCGGGCCGTGCCCTGCCAGGCCGGCTGTCCCTGGGGATCCATGAGCAGGATGAGCCGGCCGGCCGCGGTGTCGGCCTCGTCCCCGGTCAGCCCGCCGGCCAGAGCGAAGGAGAACGGCGCGACCCGGGTGGGTGCCGCCACCTCGTGCACCGCCACCTCCGGGCGTAGCCGCGCGATCCCCGCGCGCAGGGCGTCGGTGACCGCGAGGAAGATCGGAGGGCTCGCCTCGGATGACTGCGCGACCCCCATGACGGCAACGGTAGGACGTCGGTCGTGATCATGCTGGCCAGACGCCGGAGCGTACGGGTTCGGTCCCGTTGCGTGCGGGCGGGAACCGGTGAGCCGGTGTCCGGAGTACCCCGGCTGAGGGGCGGAACTGTGCAGGCTCACGCCGGGATCCGCGCGGCGGCACGATCGCGGCCGCGGAGATCTCGGACTGCGGGGGTCTCGCGCACGGGCCTCGGCCGGGTCGTCGGCCGCTCCGCGGGGGCCGGCCCGACCAGCACCGCGGTGCCACAGGAGGTGCAGGCCCACTCCGGGCAGTCGTCACCGTGCCCGTCGGAGCACGGAGGTTGCTCGAAGATGCGCTCGTCGCGGCATGCGATGCAGACGAGAACGATGTGATCCTCGGCGCTCATCCGGACCTGTTCCACTCGACCACCACTCCCCGCGCACGTCTGCCCGTGATGCGTCCCGTTGGATCGTGGTGGGCGCATAACCACGGATCGCGCGCCATTCGCCACGGCCGGAGGGAGAGGAACGCGGGATGACGCGCACCCTCTACCCCAATTCCGACCGGACTGACGGTGCCACGGGACGAGCGGATGTCCGTGCATTCTCTCCGGCGTGTCGCGTGAGCCCGTCTCGGGGCGGTGCGGGGCGGATCGCCCGGTCTGTGGGCCGGTGGGGTCGGGCCGGCCCCAGGCTCAGCCCGCCTGGCCGGCCGGCTTCGAGGTGGGGCGTGCCGGCTCCGCGTTGCCCAGCCGGACGGCGTCGCCGCGCAGCCAGTGCCGCTCGACGAAGAACGGGGCGACAGGCAGCACCGCGGCGATCAGCGCGAGTACGGTCCGCTTACGGCGCCAGCGCCCGACCATCGAGAGGTAGCCGATGAGGGCGCAATAGGTGAGGAAGAGCACGCCGTGGATCGGGCCGAGGATCCGCACGCCGATCGGGTAGCCGGCACCGTATTTGATCGCGGTCGCGACGAGCAGCAGAAGGAAGGACGACGCCTCGGCGAGCGAGACGACGCGGGCCAGGGCAAGGGGCTGGAAGGCGCCGCTCGGGGCACGACCGGTCATCGGTGACTCCTCGTCGTAGCAGATGGCGTCGTAGCAGACGGTGTAGTAGCAGACGGCGTAGCAGATGACACTGAGGTGTTCCACTGTTCGGGCGCCTTGGCGCTCCGGGACCCGGGACGCGCCGTGGCCGTGCCACGGCGACCGCGGGATTCGTCACGTCCGCTCGATCGTTCGTCCCCGTCCGCCGAGCGCGGCCTCGACGGGCGGGAGCGCCCGACACCGGCTGAACCTGGAAGTTCTTCTACTCAGAGTAGAAGATAGCGGATGTGCAACGTTCCGGTTCGTACTCCCCGGTCCTCGCCGCTGGGAGCCGTCAGGCCCGTGTGGTGGCCCATCCCGCTACGGCCGTCCTCCCACACCTCCCACAGGCGTGCAACGATCGACCCATGCCTGTCCTCCACGTTGACGCGCGACCCGGATCCGGGCCGGGTGGCGTCTCGCCCCCGCCGAGCGGTGCAGCGCTCGCCCGGCGGCCCGGCCTGGCCGACACCGCGCCCTTCCTGCGTGCCTGTCGACGGGAGCACCCCGGGACCACGCCGGTGTGGTTCATGCGTCAGGCCGGGCGGGTCCTGCCCGAGTACCGGGCCCTGCGCGCGGGAGTCGCCATGCTCGACTCCTGCCGGGACGCCGAGATGATCACGGAGATCACGCTCCAGCCGGTACGCCGGTTCCGGCCGGACGCGGCGATCTTCTTCTCCGACATCGTGGTGCCCCTGGTCGCGATCGGCCTCGACATCGACATCGTCGCCGGGATCGGACCGGTGGTGGCCGAGCCCGTGCGGGACGCCGTCGGGCTCGCCGCGTTGCGTGCACTGGAGCCGGACGACGTTCCCTACGTGGCCGACGCGGTCCGGTTCCTGCTGGCCGAGCTGGGTTCAACCCCGCTGATCGGGTTCGCCGGGGCGCCGTTCACCCTCGCGAGCTACCTCATCGAGGGCGGACCGAGTCGCGACCACGCCCGCACCAAGGCGTTGATGTACAGCGAACCGAAGCTCTGGCACGCCCTGCTGGCCCGGCTCGCCGACATCACCACCGCCTTCCTGCGCGTCCAGGTGGATGCCGGTGTTGACGCGCTGCAGCTGTTCGACTCCTGGGCCGGGGCGCTGGACGAGGCGGACTACCGTCGCTACGTCGCGCCGCACAGCGCTCGGGTGCTGGCGGCCTTCGCCGGTGAGGTGCCGCGCATCCACTTCGGTGTGAACACCGGTGAGCTGCTCGCCGCGATGGGCCAGGCGGGTGCGGACGTCGTCGGCGTCGACTGGCGGGTCCCTCTCGACGAGGCCGCCCGGCGGATCGGGCCCGGTCATGCCGTGCAGGGAAACCTCGACCCGACCGCGGTCTTCGCCCCCGAACCGGTGCTCGCCGCCAAGGTGCGCGACGTCTGCGCCCGCGGGGCCGAGGCAGAGGGGCACGTGTTCAACCTCGGCCACGGGGTGCTGCCGCAGACCGATCCGGGCGTGCTCGCGCACGTCGCCGACCTTGTCCACGGCGGATGATCCACGGCGGATGATCCGCCTTCATCGGGCCGGTTCACTGGCACCGGCCCGATGGTGAAAGCTGGCGGGCGGCACCACTCAACGTGAAGGGCGGCAGGAACGTGCGGGTTGTGATCGTCGGTGGGGGTATCGCCGGGCTCTCGGCCGCCCGCGCCTTGGCCGGGCACGCCGAAGTGACCGTCCTCGATGCGGCGGACCGGGTCGGTGGCAAGCTGCGTACCACCCCGATCGAGGGTCTGGACGTCGAAGAGGGCGCGGAGTCCTTCCTCGCCCGGGTTCCCGACGGACTCCGCCTGGCCCGGCAGATCGGGCTCGGGCACGAGATCGTGCATCCGGCCACGACGTCAGCCTCACTGTGGATCCGCGGCCGGCTGCATCCCATCCCCCCGAACACCCTGCTCGGAGTGCCGACCGACGTCCTCGGCCTGCTCCGCTCGCGGGTGCTGTCCCCGTGGGGGCTGGTGCGGGCCGCCGCCGACCTGGTGCTGCCGCGGACGCGTTTCGCCGACGATCCGACCGTCGGTCGCTACGTCGGCACGCGGGTCGGGCGCGAAGTCGTCGACCTGCTGGTGGATCCGCTGCTCGGGGGGGTGTATGCGGGCCGGGCCGACGCGCTGTCGCTGCGGGCGACCGTGCCCCAGCTCGTCCCCATCTTCGCCGAGGACCGCTCGCTGCTCCTCGGCGCGCACCGGGTGCGGGCCCGTACCGGACCCGCGACGACGACCTCGACGGCGCCGCTGTTCGCCACGCTTCGGGGGGGGCTGGGCTCCTTCGCGGCGCGAGTGGCGGCGCAGTCCGGCGCCACCGTGCGCACCGGGGTGCTCGTCCGCTCGATCGCGAAGACCGCGGGCGGCTGGCAGGTCAACTGTGACCGGGTGGGCGGCGCGGACGCCCTCGGGCCGTTCCAGGCCGACGCCGTGATCCTCGCGGTGCCTGCCGGGGTGGCCCGCGCCCTGCTGGCGCCGCTGGCCCCGCATGCCTCCGCCCCGCTTGCCGGCGTGCCCTACGCCTCGGTCGGCCTGGTGACGCTGGTCTACCGGGACGCCGCGCCGCCACCCGGCAGCGGATTCCTCGTGCCCGCCCGGGCGGGCACCGCGGTGAAGGCGGCCACCTTCCTGTCCGCCAAGTGGCCGCACCTGGGCTCCGACCGGCTCACGGTGGTGCGGGCGAGCATCGGCCGCGCCGGTGCCGAACAGGACCTGCAGCGCGGGGATGTGGAGCTCGCCGGGGTGGCGGCGGCGGAGATCGCGCAGATCACCGGCCTGTCCGGTCGGCCGGTAGCGACCCGGGTGAGTCGCTGGGGCGGGGCGCTCCCGCAGTACCTGCCGGGTCATCTCAACCGGATCGCCGCGGTGCGCCGGGGGCTTCCAGCGGGGATCGCCCTCGCCGGCGCGGGATACGACGGTGTAGGCATCCCGGCCTGCATCCGGTCGGGGGAGACCGCCGCGCACGCGGTGCTGAGGGCTACCCGGACGGCGCAGGGCAGTCCGGCCGATCCGGTGGGCCCGGGAATCTGATCACGTGCACCGGCCCGGACCGCGTCCGGCCGCCGGTGAAGGAGGCTGGGAATGTCGGAGTCTACGAAATCGGCCCGCGAACTCAACGCGGAGCTGCTCTACACGGGATGGTCGGTCTTCGCGGCCGACCGTCCGCTACCCGCCGAGCGGACCCCGCTGATCGACGAGGCGACCGCCCTGCTCGACGGGGCGCTGGCCAAGGACGTCTACACCCGCGGTGTCTACGAGATCTCGGGCTACCGGGCCGATGCGGACCTGATGGTCTGGTGGACGAGCCCGGACCCGGACCTGCTGCAGGAGACCTACCAGCGGTTCCGGCGGACGGCCCTGGGCGGGCACCTGCGTCCGGTGTGGTCGGCGGTCGGCCTGCACCGGCCGGCGGAGTTCAACCAGAACCACATCCCCGCCTTCGTCCGGCGGGAGGACCCCCGCGGTTATCTCTGCGTCTACCCGTTCAACCGCTCGCTGGAGTGGTACCTGCTGCCGGACTATGAACGGCGCGGGATGCTAGCCGAGCACGGGATCATGGGCCGGGAGTACGAGGACGTCCGGGCCAACACGGTGGCTTCGTTCGGACTGGGCGACTACGAGTGGCTGCTCGCCTTCGAGGCGGATGAGCTGCACCGGATCGTCGACTGCATCCGGCACCTTCGGGCCAGCGCGGCGCGACGGCACACCAGGCTGGAGACGCCGTTCTACACCGGTGCCCGCAAGCCGCTGGCGGACGTCGTCACCGCCCTGCCCTGAGGCGGCTGGCTGCCGGGTAGACCGGCGGAGGACCGGGACGGCAGCCGGCGCCTGCCTGGGCGCCCCCACCCGTCCGGCAGGCGCCGACCGTCCCGTGACTGTGCTCACCGGCCTCACCCGGGCGGCATCACTCCAGGTGACATCAATCCCGGGGACATCACCCCGGCGATATCACGTCGGCGACGTCGCACGGGGCGCGCCGGATCGCACAGCCCCACCCCCCGGCGCCCGCGGGGGCGGGCAGCCGACGGATCCCGAGTCGAGACCCGCGATCCATAACGCAGAGTAGCATTATCACCGCTGTTTGTGTGCGCAGTGTATGCGTCAGGCGTCCGTGGGTCGATGGTGTCCGTCATGTCCGCATCGGTGGGCGGACTTGGAAGGTTCGTCGACTCGGAAGGTTCGTCATGGCGGTCGCTGCCCGACGACCGCATCTCTGTTACTGTGAGTCGCCATAAACGCACGGATCACGCCATCGCCACGGTCGGCGGTCGGGGCGCCACGCCGCCATCGCCTGGCCGGGCCGCTGGTAAATCGTCTTGGCGCAGCCGGTAACGTTGCCCCCGTGACCACGGAGCGCCACCCGTGTCGGCGTCCGGTACTCCAGTTCGCTCCGGTGTGTGCCGACACACTCCAGCGGGACCTGGATGATGCGTGCGTTCGGCTCGTCGTTCGGGATGGCCCACAGTCAGTGGCGGGGGGAAGATCGCTGGAGGTCCGGTCGATGTACCACCGAGGGATGAATTCGTGGCTGTCTGAGCGAGGGGTGCCGCGGGCCGCCGAACGGGGAGGACGATGACACCTCCGGGCCCGCTCGGATCCTCGTTCGGGCTCGGGCACGTGCCGGCGCCACTGGGCCAGTCCATTCGGCCGGGTCCGGTCGGTGTCGTCAACGCGCACCGTCGCGGTGCTGGGGGGGACCACGAGTGACGGAGACGGTGTCCGGCGGCACGCGCGCGACCGCTGGGTCGAACTTCGTTCCGCGCACCCGCGGCGGGCAGGGGATGCCGTTCCCGCCGGACGCGCCGGCGGGAACGGCCGGCCGGCCCGCCGGCGCACCGCCGAGCCGCACGGCCACCGGGCCCGGCGGGCGGCACAGCGCGGGGAGGGTGAGCCCGGCCGCCGTCGAGACGGGCGGCTACCGCGCTCAGGTGACCTGGGAACGGCGTTACGTCCGGCTGCTTGTCCTGTTCGACGCGGCCGCCTGCGTGGTGGCAGCGGGGCTCGCGTATTTCGTGCGATTCGGCGACCTGGTCGACTTCGGCACCCAGCCGGTGTCCTCCAAGCCGTACATCCTCATGACGGTTCTGCTGCCGCTCGCCTGGGTGCTGGCGATGTCCCTGAACCGGGCCTACGAGAGCCGGTTCCTCGGTGGCGGGTCGGAGGAGTTCCGGCGGGTGGTCAACACGGCGGCCCGGTTCACCGCGGCGGTGGCCATCGCCTCGTACGCGACGAAGGCGGAGATCGCCCGTAGTTACGTGCTGATCGCCTTCCCGGCCGCGACCCTGTTCTCCATGGTGGGTCGGGTCGTCGGCCGCGGCCTCCTACACCGGATGCGCCGGGCGGGCCGCTGCCTGCACCGGGTGCTCGTGGTCGGGGCCGGGGAGTCGGCTGCCACCCTGGTCCGGCTGGCCCAGCGGGATCCGACGTCGGGTTGGGCGGTCGTCGGTGTCGTGCTCGACCGCTCGCCCGGCCGGCACAGTCACGACTCCCCGGAACGCAGTGGGTTCGACCTGCTCGGGGTGCCGATCGTCGGCACCTCGGAAACCCTGCACACGGCCATCCGGGCGACGTACGCCACCACGGTTGCCATCAGTCCGCAGATGGACGGCGAGACGTTGCGCCGGGTGCTGTGGACGCTGGAGGGCAGCGACGTCGACGTGCTGGTCTCCTCGGCGCTGACCGACGTGACCGGGCCGCGGATCTCGATTCGTCCGGTGGCCGGGCTGCCGCTGCTGCACATCGAGGAGCCGGAGCTCACCGGTACCCGTCGGGTGATGAAGATGGTCTTCGACCGGTGCGTGGCCGGAACGATCATCCTGCTGTTCTCCCCGCTGCTGCTCGGTCTCGGGCTCGCGGTGCGCCTGACCAGCCGCGGCCCGGCGTTGTTCAAGCAGATCCGGGTGGGGCGGGGTGGTGAGCACTTCACGATGTACAAGTTCCGGTCGATGTACGTCGACGCGGAGGCGCGCAAGGCGGAGCTGGAGTCGCGCAACGAGCGGGCCGAGGGGCTGCTGTTCAAGATGCGTGACGACCCGCGGATCACCAAGGTCGGGAAGTTCCTGCGCAAGTGGTCGCTCGACGAGCTGCCGCAGNTGNTCAACGTNNNGNNCGGCACGATGTCGCTGGTGGGGCCGCGTCCGCCGCTGCCGTCGGAGGTCGCCCGCTACGAGGACGACGTGCACCGCCGGCTGATGGTGAAGCCGGGGCTGACCGGCCTGTGGCAGATCAGCGGCCGGTCGGACCTCGAATGGGACGAGTCGGTCCGTCTCGACCTGCGCTACGTCGAGAACTGGTCACTGGCGATGGACTTCGTCATCCTCTGGCGCACCGTGTTCGCCGTGCTGCGTCGCGAGGGGGCGTATTAGGGGGCCCGCATGATCAGCTAGTCAGCCAGCCGGCGTGGCGTAGGTGGTCGATGATCCGGTCCACGGCGTCCTCGGCGGAGAGCTCCGCGGTGTTCACCGTGACGTCGGCGTCGGTCGGCGTCTCGTACGGATCGGACACGCCGGTGAAGGCGGGCAGGACGCCTGCGCGCGCCTTGGCATAGAGCCCCTTCCGGTCCCGCGCCTCGCACACCTCCAGCGGTGTGGACACGTGTACCAGCACGAATCCGCCGCCTGCGGCCCGGACCATCCCCCGGACCTGGGCGCGCACGTCGGCGTACGGCGCGATCGGCGCGCACACCGCGGTGCCTCCGGCTCCCGCGACCTGGGCCGCGACGAAGCCGATCCGTCGGACGTTGATATCGCGGTCGGCGCGGGAGAATCCCAGTCCCTGGGACAGGTGGGTCCGCACGACGTCCCCGTCGAGCAAAGTGAGCCGGCGTCCGCCGTATTCCAGCAGTCGACAGACGAGCAGGCCGGCCAGCGTCGACTTCCCGGAGCCGGACAGCCCGGTGAGAAACACGGTCAGGCCCCGCTTCGAACGTGGTGGGATGGCGCGGGAGAGCTCCGCGGCCACCGTCGGCGGGGTCAGTTCGGCCGGTATCGGGTTGCCAGCGTCGAGCAGCGAGGCCAGCTCCATCCGCCCGGGTGCCCCGATCGCCGGCCCGATGAGGCTGCCGGTCAGGCCGTAGAAGCTGGCCAGATGCGCCCGCTGGGCGGCGAGTTTCGCCAGTTCGTCGGCGGAGCTCGCCGCCGTCTCCACGCCTGTCCAGGCCGCGCCCGCCGCCGCCCACGCGATGTCCGCCAGGTCCGTCGGCGCTGGGGGGGCGGGCGTCACGGCCGTGGCCGGGCCCGGTACCCCTGCCGCCGCGTCGCTCGGTTTCGCGGATGTTTTCAGGACCGTCGCGCTCATGCCCGGTTCGCGGGGGGTGGCCAGCGCCTCCGACGGGATGACCGGAACGAGGACCAGCAGGCTGCGGTGCTCCGGCGTTCCTGCCTCGCCGGCTTTCGGCCGCCGGTAGGGGTCTGGCGGCGGTTCCGACCGCCGGCCGGCAACACCCGGCGGGCTGATCGCGTCGGCGGCGAGCGCCTCCGAGGAGAGCGTCGCCTCGGCGGCCCGCAACGGGGCGTCAACCGCCTTGAGAGCGGCGAGCAGGCAACGGACCCGCAGGTGATGCTCGGCGTCCGCGGGATCGGCGCCACCCACCGGGGCGAGGACGACACACCGTTTGCCCTGCCGGGTCAGCGCCCGGATCCGGCCCACGTCCGCCGTGTGGAGCAGGCCGTCCGCCCACACCGCCCAGCACGCGCCGGAACCCGCCTCGAGGCTGATCCAGCCTCGGGCGAGCAGCTCGGCCCGGACCTGGGCCGGGGTGAGCCGCAGGCCGGGATGATCGGGGTGGTGGGGCAGCCGGATGCCCTCGACCGTGCCGACTAGCCGGACCCGGGGTCCGTCCGGCCCCCCCGGCTGGTCCGGCAGGGGAATGGTCGTTCGGAGGTGCAGCGCCGCGATCATCACTCCCTCGGTGTCCCGCAGGGCCGCCGTGGAACTCGGTGTCAGTGCCTCGGCCTCGGCCGCGCCGACGACGAGGGTCGGCACCGGCACGCCGTTGATCTCGGGGTCCTCGGGATAACCGGGTTCCGACCCGAAGGCACCGAGCAGCAGCAGTTCCAGCTCGGCGAGCTGGGTCGGGCGCAGGGTCAGCGACGGCCAGGCGACCGACGCGGCCGTCAGCTCCGCGCCCCGGGCCGGCGTCGCCAGGACGGGGGTTGGTCCGGACCCGCCGGACTTGCCAGATCCGCCGGTCACACCGGCGGCACCGTTGGCACCGGACCTGGGGCGGTGATCAGGATCGGGGGCGGGATGGGAGGTGGTACTCACACTTGCGACGGTAGCTGGTGACAGACTCCATCCCAATGAACACCGATGACACCCGCCCGCCGTCCACCGTGCCGGTCGACATCGCGACCGACGAACTCGATGACGACGTCCTGGCCCGACGGTTGGCCACGGACGCCGGCAAACTGCTGTTGCGGATCAGGGAGGAGGTCGGGTTCGCCGAACCCGCGACCCTGCGTGACGCCGGGGACGCGCGTTCGCATCAGCTCCTGACCCGGGCGTTGGCGCGGCACCGCCCGCGGGACGCTGTGCTGTCCGAGGAGGGCGTTGACGACGTCGCGCGGCTGTCCGCGGAGCGGGTCTGGATCGTCGACCCCCTGGACGGCACCCGCGAGTTCGCCGAACCCGGCAGGTCGGACTGGGCGGTGCATGTCGCGCTCTGGCAGGCCGGCGAGCTCGTCTCGGGCGCGGTGGCGCTGCCGGCGCTCGGGTTGACGCTGTCCAGCGCGGGCGGGCTGCCGCCGCAGCTGGCCGGGGCGCGTCCGCCACGGATCGTGGTCAGCCGGACCCGGGCCCCACAGCTGGTCACGGAGGTCGCGGAGGCACTGGGCGCCACCATCGTCCCGATGGGTTCGGCCGGTGCGAAGGCCGGCGCCGTCATCCGCGGGGAAGCCGAGATCTACCTGCACGCCGGCGGCCAGTACGAGTGGGACTCCGCCGCCCCGGTGGCGGTCGCGCGGTCGGCGGGGCTGCACACCAGCCGGCTGGACGGCTCGCCGCTGCGGTACAACCAGCCCGACCCGCTGTTGCCCGACCTGGTCATCTGTGCTGCGAGCTGGGCATCGGAGGTTCTCCGGGCGATCGGCGCCGCGGGGGGCTCCGGCGGTTGAGGCGCGTGCCTGCGGAGTGCGCTCGGAGCGGCCGCGGAGGGTGGCGATTGTCGATCCATGGTTGTTCTGGATGGCGTCGGTCGTGGATGTGGGTCCACCGTGAGGGGCGTAATGCCGCCGAAACCGCCGGCAGGGCCGCCGTGTCCGCTACTTTGGTGGGACACATCGCCTCGACGGGGGGTTTCGCGTGCCGGTGATGGGTTACGAGCTCACCCAGCTGCAGATGCTTGAGGCCGAGGCCGTCCACATCTTCCGCGAGGTGGCCGCGGAGTTCGAGCGTCCCGCCCTGCTGTTCAGCGGCGGGAAGGACTCGATCGTCATGCTCCGGGTCGCGCAGAAGGCCTTCTGGCCCGCGAAGCTGCCGTTCCCCCTGCTGCACATCGACACCGGGCACAACTTCGACGAGGTCCTCGAGTTTCGGGACAGGCGGGCGGCGGNGCTCGCCNCCCNCCNGGTGGTCGGTTCCGTCCAGGCCGCCATTGACGAGGGCGTGCTCACCGAAGACACCCGTCCGGGAGCCTCGCGTAACCAGCTACAGACACCGGTGCTGCTCGACGCCATCGCCGACAACAAGTTCGACGCGGTGTTCGGCGGCGCGCGCCGGGACGAGGAGAAGGCGCGGGCCAAAGAGCGAGTTTACTCCTTCCGGGACGAGTTCGGCCAGTGGGACCCCAAGAACCAGCGCCCCGAGCTGTGGTCGCTCTACAACGGCCGGCACCGCCCCGGTGAGCACATCCGGGTGTTCCCGCTGTCGAACTGGACCGAGCTCGACATCTGGCGGTACATCGCCCAGGAACGGCTGGAGATCCCCTCCATCTACTACGCGCATCGCCGGGACGTGTTCGAGCGTGACGGCATGCTGCTGGCGGTCACGCCGCTGACCCGCCCCCTGGCCGGTGAGACGGCGGCGCCCCGGCAGGTGCGCTATCGCACGGTGGGCGACATCACCTGCACCGGAGCGGTCGAGTCAACCGCGGCGACCGTCGAGGAGGTCATCGCCGAGGTGGCCACCACCCGGCTCACCGAACGCGGCGCGACCCGGGCTGACGACCGGGTCAGCGAGGCGGCGATGGAGGACCGTAAGCGGGAGGGGTACTTCTGATGGCCNAGTTGCTGCGGGTCGCGACGGCGGGGTCCGTCGACGACGGGAAGTCGACCCTGATCGGGCGGCTCCTCTACGACACGAAGTCGCTGTTCTCCGACCAGCTCGCCGCGGTCGAGCGGACCAGTCGGGAGCGCGGCGACGGCTACGTCGACCTCGCGCTGCTCACCGATGGTCTGCGGGCCGAGCGGGAGCAGGGCATCACGATCGACGTCGCGTACCGTTACTTCGCCACGCCCCGGCGGTCGTTCATCCTCGCTGACACCCCCGGGCACGTGCAGTACACCCGCAACATGGTCACCGGCGCGTCCACCGCCGACCTCGCGCTGCTGCTCGTCGACGCGCGCAAGGGGGTCGTCGAGCAGACCCGCCGGCACGCCTTCCTGACGTCCTTGCTGCGCGTGCCCCATCTGGTGCTCTGTGTGAACAAGATGGACCTCGTCGACTTCGATCGGGACGTCTTCGAGAAGATCAAGGAGGAGTTCCGGCACTTCGCGGCGAAACTGGAGATCGTCGACGTCACGACGATCCCGATCTCCGCGCTGGGCGGGGACAACGTGGTCTCCCGGTCGCCGAGCACTCCCTGGTACGGGGGCAGCTCGCTGCTGCACCACCTGGAGGAGCTCCACATCGCCTCCGACCGCAACCTCATCGATGTGCGCTTCCCGGTGCAGTGGGTGGTCCGGCCGCGGAACGACGACCTGCACGACTACCGCGGGTACGCCGGTCAGGTCGCCGGCGGGGTGCTCAAGCCCGGCGACGAGGTCGTCGTCCTGCCCTCCGGGCTGACCACGCGGATCGTCGGCATCGACACGTTCGACGGCCCGGTTGACGAGGCCTTCCCGCCGATGTCGGTGACCATCCGGCTCGAGGACGATCTGGACGTCTCCCGGGGCGACATGATCGCCCGGCCGATGAACCAGCCGACCGTCGGCCAGGAACTCAACCTGATGGTCTCCTGGATGGTCGACGCCCCGCTGCGCCGCCGGGCCCGGATCGGGATCAAGCACACCACCCGTTCGGTACGGGCGATGGTCACCGACATCTGCTACCGCGTCGACATCGACACCCTGCACCGCGACGAGACCGTCGAGACGCTGGGTCTGAACGACATCGGCCGGATCGCCCTGCGGACGACGTCCCCGCTGTGCTACGACCTGTACCGCCGCAACCGGAACACCGGCAGCGTGCTGCTCATCGACGAGTCGACCGGGACCACTCTCGGCGCCGGGATGATCATCTAGCCGGTGGCGACGGGGAGAGCCGGGGGCCGGGTCAGCCCGGCCGCCGCCCCCAGTCCGGTGGCAGGGAGGATCCCCGGCTGCCGGCCCGGCCGTCGAGGAACGAGATGCGGTCGTTGTTCGCGACCATCGCCGGGCTCGCGAGCCAGGCGGCATAGGCACGCCGCTGGGTCGGCGTCATCCGCGCGGACGGACGCGGATTCCCCGAGGCGTCGAGGAAGTTCTCCGCCGGCGAGGTGATGAACCCGTCGGCCCTCGGATCGCCGGTGTAGACGCGGCACGGCCCGCCGGCGGGGGCCACCGCGATCGGCCGGAGCGGGTCACGATCCCGGCGGGCCCAGAGCCGGCGGGCGCTGGTCTCGTAGGCCGCCGCCCAGCCGGGCAGGACCCGGGAGGCGTCTCGCAGGTCCGCGACGACCTGGGCGGGGCGGGTGGTCGGCAGGTCGCTGTAACGGGCCCGGATCCAGGCCTCGATCATCTCCACGGTGACCCCGACGCCCAGATGGACGAAGGTGCCCGGTGGGTTCGTCGGATCGATGGACTTGCCCACCTCCCCGAGCACGTCGAGCAGCACCGCCTGCTGCCGGCGGTGGGCGCCGACCGCGTCGGCATGCTCGCGCAGCACCGCCTCGGTCGCATCGGCGAGGGCGCCGGCGAAGAACGCCTGCGCGCGTTCGACCCGCAGGTAGCCCAATGCCAGGGGGCTCGACGAATACCCGCCGGGGGCCGTTTTCCAGCCCTGGACCGAGGCGGCCACCTGGTCGTCGAGACGAAGACCGTAGGTCGTGACATCCTGGGCGAGCAGACCGGCCAGCGCCCCGCCGCGCAGGCACTCCCGCAACAGCGACTCCCACGCCTCGAGCGGGATCAGCTCGACCAGGGCGGACTGCGCCGCCGCGGCCCCGGCCTGCGGGTCCACCGTGGGACCGGGGACCACGGCGGTGACGGCGTCGTAGAGCTCGTCCCGATAGGTCCGTAGCGCCGGGACGAGGGCCGCCCGCAGCCGGAGGAGCAATGGCCGGTCACCGGTCGCCTGGACGGCCCCGGCCAGCCGGGAGACGAACGAGGCCGAGGCCCGCGGATCGGCACGGCGGCTCTCCTGGCTTCCCGCCGCGGCCACCAGCCGGATCCAGGCATCTTCCAGGGATCGGGCCGTCGCGAGATCCACCGGCAGCGGAAGGGCGAGCACGGCCGCGCCGCGCAGGATGGTGTCGATGTGGTCCGCCGCGAACCGGGCGGCCAGCGCCGGGGTCGCGGCGATGGCGTCCAGCAGCACCCCCTGGTAGTCGGTGACGGTCGGTCGGCCCCGGCTCGTGGGCCCGGCCGCGGCGGGGGCGAGCAGGCCGACGTCGTGCGGCGCCGACGGGGCGACCGCGGCGTCACCTGGTCCGTTACCCGGTCGGTCACCCGGTCCGAAGGCCATCCGGCCCAGCCGGTCTAGCAGCGCACTGTCGAGGCGGGCCGAGGCGAGCAGGGGGGTCAGTAGGACCGTCTCGGCCGTGTCGGTCCTCCCGGCGGTGTTGAACCGACCGAGCCAGGCGGCGTCGAGAGTTCGCCGGTGGCTGTAGGAGGCCAGGGTGGCGCCGAGGATCCGTTCGGCCTCCCGCCGGTCGAAGCCGAGCGGTTCGGGTGGACGGTGGACCATCGGCCCCCGCGACAGTCCCTCCACCCGGTAGAGCAGCCGCGCGAGCCCGTCGGGTCCCAGCGCGTCGTGAAAGCCCAGGACGAAGTCCGGATCGTTCATCCGGGACCGCAGCACGGTCAGCGCGTCACGCGGGGTGACCATGCCTGAGGCGTTTCCGCCCGTTCCGCCCCGGCCCGTTCCGTGCCGGCCTGATCCGTGCCGGTCCGGCTCGTCCCCCCGCAGCGAGTGCGCCAACGCCCGTCCGGCGGCCACGGCCTGCTCGGAGGTGCGGGGCGCCTCGGAGGTACCAGGAATGCCCGGCGCCTCGCGGTGCACCGGCCGCCGAAGCGGGGCGGATGTCGGCCTGATCGTGATGCCGATCCCGTCGTCGACACCCTCGGCGAGACGCAGCCGGCGCCGCAGCATGGTGACCTCGGCCTTGACTTCGTCCTCCAGCGCGCCGAGCCGTTCCGCCGGGGTGGGCGGCAACCCGGCATCCGTCAACGCCGCGACGAGGGAGTGGGACCAGGAGCGCAGCAGATCCCCGGCCTCGGCCACGCTGGACACCAGCACACGCATCCGGTCGGGGTCGACGAGCACCCGGTCGCTTGGTCCGGGCATGCGCGTCAGCCGACCTTCCGCGGCCCGCCGGGGCCCGCCGGGGCGAACGCTGTCTCGCGGACCTGCAACGCTGTCTCGCAGGCCTGCACGCACCGATCGAGGGCCATGGCCGCCTCCGCCGCGAGCCGCCGCATCCGGCGTTGCCAGACCTCGGCCTGACGACCCTCCCAGGCCTCGGCACCGACCGCCGAGATCCGCTCCAGCGCGGCGGCTACGTCCAGCCGGGCACGCCGGGCTTGGGTCAGGGCGACGGCCACCGTCGCGCGACGTCCCTCGGGCACCGTCATGCGCACACCACCCAGATCGTGATCAGGTTTACCGGTGGCGACGCTAACAGCGGCCCGCCCGCCCGCGCCCGCGCGGCGACGCGACTGTGGATGACGCCGGTGCCGGTTCGGCCGCCTGTGGATGACGCCGGTGCCGGTTCAGCGCCGGTAACGCCGGTTCAGCGCCGGTAACGCAGGAACAGGACGTCGTCCTCGGCGAGGATCTGGGTCAGGGTGAGCGCGGCCGGTGCCGGCCACGGCTCGCCTTTCATGATCCCGAGTCGGCCCGGTCCGGCCAGTACCGGGGCGATCGTCAGGCACAGCTCGTCGAGGAGACCCGCCGCGGCGAGCTGGGAGTGCAGCAGCGGACCGCCCTCGGTGAGGATGCGGGTCATTCCCCGTTCCGCCAGGGCCCGGACGGCGAGGTCGGGTTCAACGGCGCTGCCGCCGCAGATCGCGATGTCGGCGACCGCCGCCAGCCGCCGGCGCCGATCGAGGGGCGCGGTCTCGCAGGTCAGTAGCACCGGTCGGATCTCCCCGCGGAACAGCCGGGCACCCGGGTCGAAGCCCGCCGTCGCGGTCACGACCGCGATCGGGGGCACCGCCGCGAGCCCCGCGGCGACGCGCCGCTCCCTCCGTTCGGGCGGGATGACCACCGGCCCGTAGTTCTCCGTCCGGGCAGTGCCGGCACCGACCAGCACCACGTCGCTGAGCCAGCGCAGCAACCGGAAGACCCGCAGGTCGGCTTCCCCGCCCAGGGGGCCCGAGCGGCCGCCCACCTCGGCGGCCCCATCGACCGAGGCCACGAAGTTTGCCCGGATGTAGGGGGTATGCGCGGCGGACGGGGGGTAGGCGTACACCTCGTCGAGATCGATGTCCTCGATGTCCTCGATGTCCTCGACGGCCTCGATGTCCTCGATGGCCTTCCTCGCGAGCCCGGCGCCCGCCGCGGCCGTGGAGTCTGTGGTCGCTGCGGCGTCTGTGGTCGCCGCGGCCTTTCCGGGGGCCACCGCCCCGGCGGCCCCCGCGGAACCGGCGAACGGGGGTGGAACCGGGAAGATACGTCGCACCGGGCCGACTGTAACGGGCGACGGTGCTGGTCATCCGATCGGCGGCGAACCCAGGTCGGCGGCGAGCCCATGGCCGGCCCGGGGCCGATCAACCGTTGTGGTATCGCGGTCGTTGTGACGTCGGCCGCGATACCGCGGGCCGGGACGGCGGGTACGGGCGTCTCCGTACGCTGGGCGGGTGGCGCAGCGTCTCGTCGATCGCCGGCCGATTGTGCCGCCCGGGGACCTGGTCGCGGCGCTCGTCCCGCCGCCCCGGTTCGACGCGGTCCGGTTCGCCGGCTACCTGCCCGATCCGGCCGAGCCGAGCCAGGCCGCCGCGGTCATGGCGCTGTCCGCGTTCGCCGACCGGTTGACCGCCTCGTCCGGGCGGTCCAGCCGTTCAGATCGTTCCAGCCGTTCCAGCCGTTCCAGGTATGCGGGCCATTCTGGGAAGGGCGGCCTGTGCGGGCTCCTGACCCGGGGGACGGGGGTGTCGGGTCCGTTCGGATCGGGCCCGCGCCGTTCCGGAAGCGCCGGTCCGTCCGGAATGCGGCCGGGGGTGTACCTCGACGGCGGCTTCGGCGTCGGTAAGACCCACCTGCTCGCCTCGCTGTGGCACGCCGTGCCCGGTCCGAAGGCGTATGGCACGTTCGTAGAACTGACCTCCCTGGTCGGCGCGTTGGGATTCGCCGCGACCGCGCGGGCCCTCGCGGGCCTGCGCCTGGTCGCGATCGACGAGTTCGAGCTCGACGATCCCGGCGACACGGTGCTGGTGTCCAGCCTGCTGACTCGGCTCGTCGAGGCCGGTGTCCACCTGGCCGCGACGAGCAACACCCAGCCGGAGGACCTCGGTGCCGGTCGGTTCGCCGCCGCCGACTTCCGCCGTGAGATCCAGGGTCTGGCGGCCAGCTTCGACATCCTCCGGGTGGACGGGGAGGACTATCGGCACCGGGGTCTTCCGGCCGCGCCCCCGCCGTGTACCGACGACGAGGTCGGCGCGCGGGCGGCTGCCGTGGAGGGGGCGACCGAGGACGGATTCGCCGCGCTGTGCGAGCACCTCGCCGGGCTGCACCCCTCCCGGTACGGCGCGCTCGTGGCCGGGGTCACCCTGGTCTGCCTGCACCGGGTCGTGCCGGTCGAGGATCAGGCGGTGGCGTTGCGGGTGGTGGTCCTCGCCGACCGGCTCTACGACCGGTCGATCCCGGTCGTGGCCTCCGGCGTGCCCTTCGGGGAGCTGTTCGGAGCGGAGCTGCTCGCCGGGCCGCATCGCAAGAAGTACCAGCGGGCCATGTCCCGGCTGAGCGCGCTGGCCCGGGACGCCGCGGCGGGGAACGACACCGCGGGCCGCGTCGCCGGGATGCTGCCCGGCTGACGCACCCGGCCGGGTGCGGCGGCCCGAACGTGCGGCTGACGCACCCGAGTGGGGTGTCGGAGCCTGCGGTCCGGACGCCGGACCGGCCGGAGTATCTGTTCGCCGTTCCGGGCGTGGACGACCCGCTGGCGGTTGTGCCGAGGCCTGCGACCATGGGTGCATGGGAACCTACGTCGTGCTGCTCGTCATGGTGTTGTTGGTGGGGCTGGCGGTGCTGGGCGGACTCTATTTCGTGCTGTCCAGGGACCACACCCGGCGCTGACGGCTGGTGCGCTGAGGGCTGGTGCGCGGACAGGTCAGCCAGCGGTCGGCTCGACCGGGGGGAGCAGGCGGATGATCACGACCGACTCGCCGTCGAGTTCCACCCGTCCCGGCATGTAGGTGAACCCGTGGGCGGATGCGGCCGGGGCGTCGAACGGGACGCCGTCGAGGGGGACGGCCTGCCGTTCGGCGGCCAGGTTCACGACGATCGCCACGTCGCCGCGACGGACCACCAGCCAGCGGGCCTCCTCGTCGAAGGTGCACGCGACCGAGGACCACGCCGGGTCGGTCAGCGCCGGCAGCCGGCGACGCAGCGCGATCAGCCGGCGGTGCCAGTCCAGCAGGTCGGAGTGACCCTCCCGGCCTGGTTCGGACCAGTCGAGTTTCGACTGCTGGAAGGTCGCCGGGTCCTGGGGATCGGGAACGTCCTGCGGCTCCCAGCCGTGGGCGGCGAACTCGGCGCGCCGACCCTCCCGCACCGCGTCCCCCAGCCCGGGGGCGGTGTGGTCGGTGAAGTACTGCCAGGGGGTGCGGGCACCCCACTCCTCGCCCATGAACAGCATCGGGGTGACCGCCGAGGTGAGCAGCAGGGCCGCACCGATCCGGAGCAGGCCGTCGCTGAGCGTGGCTGACGCCCGGTCGCCGGCGGCCCGGTTGCCGATCTGGTCGTGGTTCTGCAGGAAGGTGACGAACCGGTAGGCGGGCGTGGTCGGGGGGATCGGCCGGCCGTGGGAGCGCCCGCGGAACGTCGAGTAGCCGCCGTCGTGGACGAACCCACTGGTCAGCGCGTGGGCGAGGGTCGAGATCGAACCGAAGTCCCCGTAGTACCCCTGCCGTTCGCCGGACAGGGTTGCCCACAGCGCGTGATGGATGTCGTCGCACCACTGCCCGNCCAGGCCGTNCCCGCCGGCCTCGGGTGCGGCGACCAGCTTCGGGTCGTTGAGGTCCGACTCGGCGACGGCGAACAGCGGGCGGCGCAGCTGGGCGCCGAGCCGGTGGACCGCCTCGGCGATCTCCTCCAGCAGGTGCAGTGCCCGGCTGTCCTGAAAGGCGTGGACGGCGTCGAGACGCAGCCCGTCGCAGTGGTAGTCGCGCAGCCAGGACAGGGCGCTGTCGATGATGAACGTGCGGACCTCGTCGGAGCCGGGGGCGTCGAGGTTGACCGCGGGGCCCCACGGAGTGCTGTAGCGGTCGGTGAAGTAGGGCCCGAAGCGGCCGAGGTAGTTGCCGTCCGGACCGAGATGGTTGTAGACGACGTCCATGATCACGCCGAGGCCGCGAGCGTGCGCGGCGTCGACGAAGCGCTTGAGCCCGTCCGGGCCGCCGTAGGGCTCGTGCACCGCGAACAGACCGACGCCGTCGTAACCCCAGCCGTGCCGGCCCGGGAAGGCGTTGACCGGCAGCAGTTCGATGGCGTCGATGCCGAGCTCGACGAGATGGTCGAGCTTGCCGATGGCCGCGTCGAAGGTGCCCTCCGGGGTGAACGTCCCGACGTGCAGCTCGTAGAGCACGCTGCCGGCCAGCGCGATGCCCCGCCAGGTCCCGTCGGTCCAGGGGAAGGTCGAGTGGTCAACCAGCCGCGACCGGCCGTGAACCCCCAGCGGCCCCGGCTGCCAGGCCGATCGGGGGTCGGGCAGCTCCTCGCTGCCGTCGTCGAGCAGGAAGGCGTAGTCCGTGCCATGCTTCGCGGACGGGACGTTGACCCACCNCCNCCCCCGTTTCCCGGCGGTCATCTCGTGCGTCGAGTCGCCGGCGGAGCCCGCCACGACCAGGCTGACCGTCTTCGCCTCAGGGGCCCACAGCCGCAGGGTGCTCATCGGTCTTGTCTACCTGCCAGAGCCGTCGGACACGCCGTGACGGCGACAATGGTGACGACATCGGTCCCCGGCCGAAGGCGCCCGGCTGCCCGGCATGCCGAGCCGGATGGCACCGAGATGGCAGCGAGGTAGTCCCCGGAGGGGAGGGCAGCCGCCGCGCGATGCCTCCACATCTTGATCGTATGGCACCGTTATGCCATGATTTTGCTGTCGTGATGTTCGACCGGAGGTTCGCTGCACTCCCGCCCCTCCGCCGGGCCTACGACACGCCGTCCCACCTGCGCGTTGATTTTCGGGTCCTCATGATCCCTACGAGGGATTGCAACATGATCATGACGAACCGGCGGGTGGGCCACCACCAGGTCCTCATGATCCCTACGAGGGATTGCAACATGACCATGACGAACCGGCGGGTGGGCCACCACCAGGTCCTCATGATCCCTACGAGGGATTGCAACATGACGGGCGTGAGCCGGTGCGCGATGTCATTTGCCAGGAGCCTGGGACCAGGGTCTTGCCATGACCTAGGGACCATCTTGCGGCTGCCGGGACCTTGCCGCACGCGCGGTGGAACGCACGGGCGGCTGAACGGTCTGGCTCAGGGTCGGTGAGAGGCAGGCGACCCAGCCGTGAGCCGCCCCTGCCAGCCCGGCCGCGGGCCACCAGATGTTGGCNGGGGCCGGCCTGCCGCGTGCTACGCGCGGACGAGCAGGCTCACCGGGAAGTCGCGTAGCAGCCGGAGCACATAGGCGGTGCCGCCGTCGTGCTTGCGGCCGGTGAGCACGTCCGTCCAGCGTCCCTCGGGCAGGGGGATGGTGGTGTCCCGCCAACCGCCGCCGCGGCGCAGGCCGAGGACAAGCCGGGGCACCACGGTGACGACGGACTCGGACCGGCTGAAGGCGACGACGTTCTCCGCGGCCGAGCCGGAGGCCCACAGCGGCCGGTAGATCGCGTCCGCCCCGAACCATTCGGGATGGTCGCGGCGGGTCCGTAGCGCCCGGGCGACGACGAGCAGCTTCGCCGCGCCGGAGTCGTCGAGGGTCGGCGGGCGCCGCGGCGCACCGGTCTCGGCGGTCGACTCCACACCGATCTCGGCGAGCAGCTTGGTGCGGTCACCGTAGTTGACCGCCCGCCGGTTGTCCGGATCGACGAGGGAGAGATCCCACAGCTCCTGGCCCTGGTACACGTCCGCCACCCCCGGCATGGTCAGCTGGAGCAGCTTCTGGGCCAGCGAGTTCTGCCGGCCCAGCTCCACCAGCGTGGCGACGTACCGCTCCAGGATGCCGACGAACTCGTCGTCCTCCAGCACTGACTCGATGTAGTTCGTCAGGGCCGCCTCGTAGCCGGGGTCCTGGTCGGTCCAGCTCGTGTGGGTCTTCGCTTCCCGGACGGCCTTGAGCATGTACTGCGTGGCCCGGTCGGCGGGCAGCGGCCAGGCGCCGACCAGGGTCTGCAGCAGGAAGTAGACGGTGACCCGGTCGGGCCAGCCCTGCTCGGTGTCGCGGTGGCGTTCCCCGAGCCGCGCGAGCCGGCCGGCCACCTCGGCCCAGCCGCGGGGGTCCTCAGACAGCACCGCGAGCCGGGCCCGCACATCCTCCGACCGCTTGGTGTCATGCGTGGACAGGGTGGTCATCGTCAGTGGCCAGTTTCGCTGGACCGACAGGTTCGCCTCGTGGAACTCGGTGACGGCGCTGCGTGGGTGCCCGGTCGTGAACGCCGGGAAGCGGCCGGGGTTGCCGCCGACCTCGTTCAGTGCCAGCAGCCGGGCATACCGGTAGAAGGCGGTGTCCTCGATGCCCTTGGCCATCACCGGCCCACAGGTCTGCTGGAACCGGACGACGAACTCGGCCGGCCCGCCCAGCGCCAGGTCCTCGATGAGATCGACCTCGGTCGCCCGCCCCGGCAGGTGGGACCGGGCCTGCTCGCAGGCGCGGACCACGTGCCCGCGGGCCTCCAGGCTCGGCGTGCCGTCTGGGCGGATGTAGGCCCGGTAGACGTCGAAGGCGGCGAGGATCTCGCACATCGCTTCGTGCAGACCGGTTCGGGTGAGGTCGGCCCGGGCCTCCCTGGCCTCCCCGAGCGCGAGGCTTGTCAGCCGGTCCACCTCGGGCTGGAGCACGCCCGCGAGGACGTCGAGCTTGGCGGCCCGCGCCTCGGCCTCGTAGTCGGGGTCCGCACGGGTGATCTCGCCGTAGAGCACCGCGAGGGGATGACCCGCCATCGGGTCGAGAAACAGCCGGGTCAGCCGGCCGATCCCCTCGTAGCCGGTGGTGCCGTCGCAGGCCCAGGTGTCCGGCAGCGCCTCGTCATCCTCCAGGATCTTCTCGACGACGGTCCACNCCCCGCCGGTGGCCTCCGACAGCCGGCGCAGGTAATCTTCCGGGTCCGCGAGCCCATCCGGATGNTCGATGCGCAGCCCGTCGAAGGTCCCCGCGCGGACCTGTTCGATGAGAATCCGGTGCGTGGCGGCGAACACGTCCGGGTCCTCCTGGCGCAGCGCCGCCAGGGTCGTGATATCGAAGAACCGCCGGTAGTTCAGCTCGGTCGCGGCGACCCGCCACCAGCACAGCCGGTAGAACTGCGCGTCGAGGGTCGCGGCGACGTCGTCGGGGTTGGCGGTGCCCGCGGCGACGGGCAGCACGTGGTCGTAGTAGACGACGACCCAGTCGCCGTCCTCGTCCTGTTCGACGGAGATCTCCCCGGCCGCCAGGCAGTCGGCGAGCCCGGCGCCCAGGATCGGCACCAACACCCGGCCGGGGTTGTCGGGGGAGGCCCAGTCGATGTCGAACCAGCTGGCGTAGGGGGATTCGGGTCCCTCGCGCAGCACCGACCACCAGGCCGCGTTCGTCGTTTCCGGGGCGATCGCCATGTGGTTGGGGACGACGTCGACGATCAGGCCGAGTCCCGCCTTGCGGCACGCGGCGACGAGCCGGCGCAGCCCGCCGGCTCCCCCCAGCTCGGGATTGATCTGCCCGTGCTCGACGACGTCGTAGCCGTGGGTCGAGCCGGGCGCGGCCTCCAGCACGGGCGAGAGGTACAGGTGGGAGACGCCGAGCGTGGCCAGGTAGGGGACGACGACCGCCGCATCGGTGAGGGAGAAGTCCAGGTTGAGCTGGAGCCGGTAGGTGGCGGTCGGTACCACCCGGTCGGCGCCGTACCCCCCGTCGGGGTGCGTCGGGTCAGCTGACACGGCGCAGCACGACGGTCGAGCGGGCGTCGAGTTCGATGGGATCGCCGGCCTTCACGGCCCTTCCCATGCTCGCGGGATCGAGGGCCGAGTGGAGCAGCGCGGTGTCGCTGAGCCGGGCGTCGACCTCGGCCGTCGACGCCCGGGTGTCGACGACGATCTCCCACGAACTGCCGAAACTGGTCGCCGGCGCCTGGAACCCGACCGGTTCATGGTGGGCATTGAAGAACAGCAGGAACGAGTCGTCGATGATGGCCTGGCCCAGCGCGTCGGGGTCCGGTATCCCCTCACCGTTGAGGTAGACGCCGAGTGATCGCGCCGTCCCGGACTCCCAGTCGCTGTCGGACATCTCCGTGCCGTCCGGGCGGAGCCAGGCGATGTCCTTGACGGCGGGGTCGTCCTTGACGGCGGGGTCGTCGCCGGAGCGCCCGCCACTGCCGTCCGCGTCCTGGCCGCCCGCCTGCCCGCCGGTGACCGCCTCGGCCGCGCCGTGCGTCGTGCCGCCCTGCCCGCGCAGCGACTTGCCCTGGAAGAACCGGCGGCGGCGGAAGATCGGATGATCATGGCGCAGCCTTGACAGCATGCCGGTGAACTCGATCAGGTCGGCGTTGCGCTCGGCGTCGGACCAGTCCAGCCAGGAGATCGGGTTGTCCTGGCAGTACGCGTTGTTGTTGCCCTGCTGGGTGCGTCCCATCTCGTCTCCGGCGACCAGCATCGGCACCCCCTGGGACAGCAACAGCGTCGTCAGCAGGTTACGGGTCTGCGCGGCGCGCAGGGACAGGACGGTCGGGTCGTCGGTGGGCCCTTCGACTCCGCAGTTCCACGACCGGTTGTCGTCGGAGCCATCCCGATTGTCCTCGCCGTTGGCTTCGTTGTGTTTTTCGTTGTAGGAGACCAGGTCGTGCAGGGTGAACCCGTCGTGCGCGGTGATGAAGTTGATCGATGCCCACGGCCGGCGCCCGCTGTTCTCGTACAGGTCGCTCGATCCGGTCAGCCGGGAGGCGAACTCGGCGATCCCGTGGTCCTGCCCGCGCCAGANGCCGCGGACGGTGTCGCGGTATTTACCGTTCCACTCGGTCCACAGCGGGGGGAAGTTCCCCACCTGGTAACCGCCCTCGCCGAGGTCCCACGGTTCCGCGATCAGCTTGACCTGGGAGACCACCGGATCCTGCTGGACGAGGTCGAAGAACGATGACAGCCGGTCGACGTCGTAGAACTCCCGGGCCAGGGTCGCCGCGAGATCGAACCGGAACCCGTCCACGTGCATGTCGGTGACCCAGTAACGCAGCGAGTCCATGATCAGTTGTAGCACGTGCGGGTGTCGTACCCGCAGGCTGTTGCCGGTGCCCGTGTAGTCCATGTAGTACTGGGGACGGTTGTCCACGAGCCGGTAGTAGGCGCTGTTGTCGATGCCGCGGAAGCACAGCATCGGACCCATGTGGTTGCCCTCGGCGGTGTGGTTGTAGACGACGTCGAGGATCACCTCGATTCCGGCCTCGTGCAGGTTCTTGACCATTCCCTTGAACTCCTGCACCTGGCGGCCGTGGCCGCCGGAGGCGGAGTAGCCGCTGTGCGGCGCCAGGAACGCGATGGAGTTGTAGCCCCAGTAGTTGCGCAGCCCGCGGCTGACCAGATGCTCGTCATGGACGAACTGGTGCACCGGCAGCAGCTCGATCGCGGTCACGCCGAGCTTGCGATAGTGGTCGATCATCACCGGGTGGGCGACTCCCGCGTAGGTCCCGCGGTACTCCTCCGGCAGGCCGGGATGGTTCTTGGTCAGCCCCCGGACATGCGCCTCGTAGATCACCGACTCGTTGTAGGGCCGGCGTGGCGGGCGGTCCCCGTTCCAGTCGAAGAACGGGCTGATTACCACCGACTTCATCATGTGGGGGCCGGAGTCGGCGTCGTTGACGCTGTCGGGGTCGCCGAAGGTGTAGGGGAACACCGCCTGGTCCCAGGCGACCTCCCCGTCGACCGCCTTCGCGTACGGGTCGAGGAGGAGCTTGGTGGAGTTGCAGCGCAGCCCTCGGGCGGGGTCGTAGGACCCGTGGACCCGATAGCCGTAGCGCTGGCCCGGTCCCACGGTGGGAAGGTAGGCGTGCCAGACGAAGGCGTCCCGTTCCCGCAGGTCGATCCGCTCCTCGTTGCCCGCGTCGTCGAACAGGCACAGCTGGACCCGGTCGGCGACCTCGGAGAAGATCGCGAAATTTGTGCCCGATCCGTCGTATGTGGCGCCCAGGGGATAGGGGCTGCCGGGCCATACCTGTGACATACGACCGAAGCCTACGGGCCGAACGGTATTCGCGGGCCGGGGTCGCTTCATCCCGGGTTCGCGGGGCCTGCGATCCTTGAAGATTCTTTGATCGCCTGCTGAACGCCGCAGTCTATCATGGAGTCATGTCCGACGGGACGATCTGGATCGTCATCGCCGGCGCCCTGGTCGTCGGCGAACTACTGACGCTGGACCTGACGCTGGCGATGTTCGCGCTGGCCGCGCTCATCGGGGCCGGTGTCGCGCTGCTCGGCGTCGATCTGGTCTGGCAGATCGTCGCCTTCGTGGTCGCGGCGGGNGGNTTTNGGNTGGGNCTGCGTCCGGNGGCGAAGCGTCAGCTGCAACGTACGCCGCCCCTGCTCACGGGTGCCGACGCGCTCGTCGGAGAGCGCGCGATGGTGGTGGAGCGGGTCGACGGCGGCGGGGGTCGCGTGAAGATCAAAGGAGAGATCTGGTCGGCTCGGTCCTACCCCACCACCACCGTGCTCGAGGCCGGCAGCGAGGCGCGGGTGCTGCGCATCGATGGTGCCACCGCCATCGTCCACAGTTTCGAGCTCTGACGACCGGGGCCCCGGCGCCCCCGGCGATGCCAGTGGATGTGACAGCGCCGACATCGGGCCGGCCGGCCTTCAACCGGCCGGCATCGGGACGGCCGACATCGAGGGGGCTGACAGTGAGGGGTACGCCATGGCAGGAGTGATCGCCGCCGCGGTGATCGCGGTGGTCCTACTGATTTTTCTGGTCCGGGCGGTGCGCATCGTGCCGCAGGCGCGCGCGATGGTCATCGAACGGCTGGGCCGGTATCACCGCACGCTGACGCCGGGCCTCGCGATCCTGGTCCCGGTTGTCGACCGGGTCCGTGACCGCATCGACCTTCGGGAGCAGGTGGTCAGCTTCCCGCCGCAGCCGGTGATCACCGAGGACAACCTGGTGGTCGGGATCGACACGGTGATCTACTTCCAGGTCACCGACCCGCGGGCGGCGACCTACGAGATCGCGAACGTGATCCGGGCGATCGAGCAGCTGACCGTCACCACTCTGCGCAACGTGATCGGTGGGATGAACCTGGAGGCGACCCTCACCTCGCGGGACCAGATCAACGGGCAGCTGCGCGGCGTGCTCGACGAGGCCACCGGAAGGTGGGGAATCCGGGTCAACCGGGTGGAGCTCAAGGCCATCGATCCGCCGAAGTCCATCCAGGACTCGATGGAGAAGCAGATGCGGGCCGAGCGGGACCGCCGGGCCGCGATCCTGACCGCGGAAGGCGTCAAGCAAAGCGAGATCCTGCGGGCCGAGGGGGAGAAGCAGGCCGCGATCCTGCGGGCCGAGGGGGAGCGGGAGGCGCAGATCCTCACCGCTCAGGGCGAGGCCCAGGCGATCGACACCGTCTTCCGGGCGATCCACGAGGGTGACGCGGACCAGAAACTGCTGGCCTACCAGTACCTGCAGACGCTGCCGCGGATCGCCCAGGGGCAGGCGAGCAAGTTGTGGATCGTGCCCAGCGAGCTGACCACCGCCCTCGGCGGCCTCGGTGGCCTGTTCGGCGGTGCGGACCAGGCGGACAAGACCGTCGGGACCCGTCCCGCGCCCTCCGAGGGCCCGTCCGCGGGACCTCCGTCAACCGGTTCGTAACTCCCGGGTCTCCCGGCCCGGCGGTCCGGCGGCTCGGCGGTCCGGCGGCTCGTCGGCCGTCGTCGCCTGATCTTTTCGGGTGACCCGCCTCCTCGGATGACCTGCCCGATCGGCCCATCCCGAGCCCGTCACCAATGGTTGGTGCGGACAAGACTTCCGGCCATTTAGTGATACTTCAGGAGGAGGTAGGGCTAGTCCGCTGAGCCGGACCATGGGACGATTCACTCAGCCGAACGGGGGCGGGTCGACGGGCGCAGGGGAAGGCGTTCCTCGTCGACGGAGGTCCCGCGTGGTCGCAATGTCCCCGACAGCTCGTGAGCTGTCATCCGGCTCGTCGTCCTTCGCCGTGCCGGGCAAGCTGGCGGTTCTCGCCTGTCCGCCGGCGCTGTGCCCGCACCTGGAGTTCACCGTGTCCGGCGTTCTGTCGTCGCCAGTGTCGTTGACCTGGACGGCGCAGCCCGGCATGCCCGGATTTCTCTTCGCCGGGCTGGAGTGGCGGGCGTCGCCTGCTACCGCGGGGCGGGTGGCTGGCGCGCTGCGCCGGCTCGGGCATGTCACGTTCGAGACCGTCGAGGGACCCTCACCAGGGTGTGACGCCGAGCGGTACTCATACACCCCCGAGCTAGGGCTGCACCGCGCCGCGATCGCCGCGAACGGGGACGTCGTCGTGGGGGAGGCGGCGCTGCGGGCTCTGCTGGAACGGGGGGAAGCCCGGGAGACGCTCTCCCGGGGCCTGCACCGGCTGCTCGGAACCGCCTGGGACGACGTGCTCGAACCGCTGCGCCGGGGCGCCCACGGCGCCCCGGTCACCTGGCTGCGCCGGACCGGGTAGCCGGGTGGGGGCAGCCAGGTGACCGGGGCGCCGGCCGTGCCGTCCGGCTGCCGCGGGAGAGCTGCCGGACGTCGGCCGGGCGGGCTGGCGGGGTGGACGAGGCTCCTGGGCTGCGGAAGATCAGTGCGGCAACGTCGTCGGTCAAGGCCAGGGGATTCTCCGGGGCGTCTGAGGGCCGAGGGTGTGGTGAAGCCCACATCGGGGTAGCGCGGGTCTGACGGGCACATACCCCGGCGGTCGTGCGTTGTGGGTTGCGCACGACTACGCACAACTTCTCTGGGAGTTACTTCAGTGGCCACCGATTACGACACCCCTCGTACAGCTGACATCGAGGACGCCTCGGAGCAGAGCCTCGAGGCCCTCAAGGCTCGGCGGGCGGACGCGGCGGCTGATCTCGGTGACGACGTTGATCCGTTCGAAACCGAGCTCGGCCTGCCCGGCGCCGACCTGTCGGGCGAGGAGCTGAACGTCCGCGTGCTGCCGCGCCAGGCCGACGAGTTCACCTGCACGCAGTGCTACCTGGTGCATCACCGCAGCCAGCTCGTGGACGAGCGACGGATGATCTGCCGGGACTGCGCGGCCTGACCGACCGCATGGTCCGATCGGCTCTTGGTCAGTCTCCACCGCCGAGGACAGCTCCACGATCAGTTCGGGCTCGACCGCTACCGGCGGTTCGGGCTCGTCTGGTCCGGCTTCTCACCCGACCAGAACGCCGGCGTCCCGCAGGCGTGCCACGGCTCGCTCGTCGTCGCCCGGGCGCAGGTTGACGAACCTGGTGAGGTCGAGTGGCAGCAGCACCTTCAGGCCCCGCAGCCGGGCGTCCAGCGCGCTCTCCTGGACGCAGTAGTCGCCGGCCAGCCCGACGACCACCACCCTCGACACGCCCAGCTGTGCCAGCCGTTCACCGAGCACCGTGGCGGCCCGCCGCCCCGATGCCGGGTCACGCACCGAGAAGGCCGAGTAGCCGTCGCTGCCGTCGACCCCCTTGCGGATCACCTCACCCTTGACGATCAGGTCGGGATGGAACTGGGCGCCGGGGGTGTCCCCGACGCAGTGCGGCGGCCAGATCCCGCCGCCGGTGACGAAGTGCGGGGTCTCGTGCGGGTGCCAGTCCTGGCTGTAGAAGACCGGGGAGCCGGCGGCCACCGCCGCGGCGATCTCCGCATTGATCCCGGCGATGATCTGCTCACCGCCGGCCACGTAGAGGCTGCCGGCCGGATCGGTGAAGTCGTTCTGCACGTCCACGATCAGCAGGGCGGTCCCCGGCCCGTAACGCTGACTCATCGTCGTGTCCCCTCCGCCGCGCTCCGCCCTCGCGTCGCGGTGTACCCNCCTCTCCCGGTGTACCAATCTGTCCCGATGTACCCGTTCATCTCGATGCNCCCGTTTGTTCCGATACGCCCGCCTGTCCCGGCGTACCCGTCCGTTCGGTACGACCACACTGTCACATTTTCGACACGCCCGCGTCGATATCCCTGATCATGATGGTGTGTCGGCTTAGGTTCGCAGGATGCGTAGTCGAGACTACGGGCCGGACGTCCTGGCTCCCGCCGCCCGCCCGCGCCCGGTGCGCCCGCCGGAGGTCGAGCTCGAGCGTGACCTCGTGGTCGAGGACGTGGCCACCGGTTTCTGCGGGGCTGTGGTAGGCAGCGAGAACGGTGGGGTGACGCTGGAGGACCGCCACGGCATCCGGAGGGTCTTCCCCCTGGAACCCGGCGCCTTCCTGATCGAGGGCGCGCGGGTGACCCTCGTGCGTCCCCGCCGCGGGACCCCGGCCCCCGCGGCGCGCACCGCGTCCGGGTCCGTGGCGGTGCCCCGCCACCGGGCCAGGGTCGCGNGGGCGAGCCGTATCTACGTGGAGGGTCTGCACGACGCCGCCTTGGTCGAGCGGGTCTGGGGTGACGACCTGCGCATCGAGGGGGTGGTGGTGGAGAGCTTGGACGGGGTCGACGACCTGCCGTCGGTGGTCGCGGGGTTCCNCCCGGGGCCCGGCCGCCGGCTCGGCGTGTTGGTGGACCATCTCGTCCCGGGGTCGAAGGAGAGCCGGATCGCCGCCTCCGTCGCCGGTGGCCACGTCCTGGTGACCGGTCATCCCTACATCGACATCTGGCAGGCGGTGAAGCCGGCGTCGGTCGGCATTCCCCGCTGGCCCGAGATTCNCCGCGGCCAGCCCTGGAAGGAAGGGGTCTGTCAGGCCCTCGGTGTGGAGGACCCGGCGCAGATGTGGCGCTGGATCCTGGCCTCGGTGGACAGCTACACCGACCTTGAGGTGGGCCTGCTCGGCGCGGTGGAACGACTGATCGACTTCGTCACCGGCTGACGGCCGGGCCCGGGCGGCCCCCGTACGGGCGCCGCGCAGCCGACCGCGTACGGTCACTTCCGGTGGGGACGGGCCCCCTCCGTAGGCGGGAGACACCGAATGCCGGCACGGATCAGACCATCGATCCTGCTTCGGATTGTCGGTGCGGCCGCCGTGGCCCTGGTCGCCGTGGCCCTGGTCGCCGGGGTGGCTCTGCATCTCGTGGTGGGCGGGTCCGCCGGGGCGGGCGCACCCGGCCCCCGGCCCGGCGTGGACGGGACCTCACCAACCGCCCTGTCCGGCCGGAAGGTCGTTCTCGATCCCGGGCACAACGGAGGAAACGGCGCCGCCGCGGGGTCGATCAACCGGCGGGTTCCGGCCGGCGGTTTCGACAAGGAATGCGACACCGTCGGCGCCGAGACCGACAGTGGTTACCCGGAGCACGCCTTCACCTTCGACGTCGCTGGGCGGGCGGCGGCCATTCTGCGCTCCCGGGGCGCGAGCGTGATCCTGACGCGCGACAACGACTCCGGGGTGGGCCCGTGCATCGACGAGCGGGCCCGCATCGGCAACCGGACCTCGGCCGACGCGGTGGTGTCGATACATGCCGACGGGGGACCGGCGGACGGGCGCGGCTTTCATGTCATCGCGCCCGCGCTCAGCCCGGACCGGGCCAACGCACCGATCCTCGCCCCGTCGGCACGTCTTGCGGCGATGGTGCGATCCGCCTTCGGCCGGGCCACCGGGCAGCCACTGGCGGACTACCTGGGCGAGGATGGTATGACGATCCGCTCCGATCTCGGTGGGCTCAACCTCTCGCGGGTGCCGAAGGTCTTCCTGGAGTGCGGCAACATGCGCAACCGCACCGATGCGGCCGAGCTCGCCGACCCGGCCTGGCGGGCCCGGGCGGCGGCGGGCCTTGTGGACGGGATCACGTCGTTCCTGCTGGGGGACGAGGCGTCCTCGCCCGGCCCGGGCTGACCCGGCTTCGTCCGGCGATGGGCGCGGCGGGCGGCCGGGCCTATCGCCGGATTTCCGGGCGGCCCACCGCCCACCGGCCGTCGCACACGCAGAGGGCCACCCGTGACGGGTGGCCCTCATAGGACAGCCAAAACGTTTCTCGCGGTGGGCGATACTGGGATTGAACCAGTGACCTCTACCGTGTCAAGGTAGCGCTCTCCCACTGAGCTAATCGCCCTCGAAAGGATCAGAGGCGGAGGCGGGAATCGAACCCGCGTACAGGGCTTTGCAGGCCCTTGCCTAAACCACTCGGCCACTCCGCCGTGGGAGGCCGCTGGGGACGGACCTCAAGCCTCTCTGCTCCCGAGCGGACGACGGGATTCGAACCCGCGACCCTCACCTTGGCAAGGTGATGCTCTACCAACTGAGCCACGTCCGCGCTGCTCCGCGCTTCTCGGCGGTGCAGGTAGCACTCTAGCGGACGATCGGGCCAGACGTCGAACCGTCCGGCGGGCATCGCTGAGATGTTGCGTTGGGTCAAGGTTCTCCGGATGAACACCGGCTTTCGCCCACGGCACGTCCATGCGGCTGGCGGCCGTCGAGGGGCTGGTCCATGCCCTGGGCGGCGGGTCACCTCGGGCGGCGGTAGCGTGATCGGAATGAGCGAGACGAACGTGGCGGCTCGGGAGACGAGCCCTCTCGGGCGTGTGGCACCGTCACCCCCGTGGGATGCCTCCTCGTTCCTGCTCGCCGGCGGCCGGTTCGCGACCGAGGTCGTGGAGATCAGCGATGACGCCGCGGTGCTGGATCGAGATGGCTTCTGGGCGGTCGTCGTCGACTTCAAGGGGGCCGTCCGTTGCATCCGGTTCGCCGACGTGCGGCCGGCGCCTCCCGGTGGTGTCGCGGCGCTGCGGCGTGGCCCCTGGCTCGGACCGTCGCGAGCCGCATGGGCGACGACCATGAACCGGGCAGCCTACCTTGACGGGGTTGCGGCGATCCGTGAGCGCATCGCGGCGGGGGNGGNCTACCAGGTCAATCTCTGCCGATTGCTGTCGGCGCCCCTGTCGGCGCCCGCGGCGGAAGGCGCGGGGGGTCCCGGTGTCGGTGCCGCCGGNGTCGATCTCGGTGCCCTGGCGGCCGTCGTCGCCGCCGGCAATCCCGCGCCGTACGCGGTCGTCCTGGACGTGCCGGAGGCCGGGGTGCGCATCGTCGGCGCCTCCCCGGAGCTGTTCCTCTCCCGCCAGGGCGACGTCGTGAGCTCCAGGCCCATCAAGGGAACCGGTCGGACGGCGGCGGATCTGCGGGAGAAGGACGTCGCCGAGAACATCATGATTGTCGATCTTGTTCGCAACGATCTCGGGCGGGTTGCCCACCCGGGAAGCGTGACGGTGCCTTCACTCTGTGCTGTGGAGAAACACCCCGGTCTCGTGCACCTCGTCTCGACCGTCCGGGCCCGGCTGCGGCCGGGGGTGGGCTGGCGGGACCTCCTGGCGGCGACCTGCCCGCCCGGTTCCGTCTCCGGTGCGCCGAAGTCGAGTGCGCTGCGGATCATCCGAGAACTGGAACCGGCCTCTCGGGGCTACTACTGCGGGGGGATCGGCTGGGTGGATGCCGACCGGAACGTGGGTTGGCTGTCTGTTGGTATTCGTACGTTCTGGATCGAGGACGACCGGATCTGGTTCGGTACCGGCGCTGGTATCACGTGGGGGAGTGATCCGGACTCGGAGTGGCGTGAGACCGAGCTGAAGGCCGACCGGCTGGTGGGGCTGGCGAGCCGATCGGACGATAAGCCGGGCACCGGCGGTGGGCCGAGGACAAAAGGACCCGCCTGGCGGCGCTAGGCCGGCCAGGCGGGCGGGTGCTCTGTGTGTGACTGGTCTGTGTGTGACCGGGTGGAAGCTACCTCGGATGCAGGTGGGGAAGGGCCTCCCCTGGTCGCAAAATGCCCGCACCGGCTTGCCGGGATCGGACAGCGGTCCCGACCCCGGTGAGATCACCGCTCGGGGCCGCCCCAGATGAGGAGGGCGAGTTCGGCGTCAAGATCGATGATGTCGCTCTCCCCGCCGAGGGGGACGGCTGAATACGTCCGCCGTAGGAAGGCCAGCACCTCGGACCGCGGCATCTCGAACAGTGCATGCCCGGACGGGCTGGACAGGGACAGGCAGACGATCCGTCCCCCNGACTGGGCGGCAGGCCACACCTGCACGTCGCCATCCCCGGCAGGTCGGCGCACACCGTCGCTGAGGAGCTGGCGCGCGAATGTCCACTCCACGACCTCGTCCGCACCGGTGCGGAAGCCGATGCTGATCGCGTACGGATCGGCCGGCTCGTACCGGACGGTGGCGGCGACCGGCACGGGCGCCCCGCCGGGAACGACAAGGCGGAGGGCGAGTTCTGCGGTGATTGAATCGTGACGAATAGTCATCGGGCGGCCTCTCATGGTGCGATGGTGCGGGCGAGCACCCGTGTAACGGGATAGTTCCCTCTCCGAGTCCCGTTGGAAACAAGATTATGCCAAGACAACATCCGTTACGGTAGTTCGGGCGAGTTGCCTGGCCCGGAAGGGTGAACCTGCTTCGAGTGATCATGGTTCGGTCGACTATCGGACGGATCTTCTACTTATATCCTATAGATGATTACTGTCCGTAGCGTCCGAACGTCCCCGAGCGCCAGGTCATCCCGCCAAGGCCGTTCCCCCGTGAGCCTTCCCCATCGGGACCCTTCCCAACCACGGCCAGTCGCGGCGAACCTGACCCAGTCCGGCCACCGGACAGGACGGTGGACATCGCCCCATCCGTCCGTCGACCCCCCGCTGCCGCCCCCCTTCGTCGGCCCGTATCCCCGGCGTGTAGGGTGGTCCCACCGGCAAGGGCGTATAGCTCAGTGGTAGAGCGCTGCCTTCACACGGCAGAGGTCCGTGGTTCGAAACCACGTACGCCCACGCGATTGGGCTTGCCATGCTCCGCTCCCGGGCCGGGAGCTTGTTGTGCTCCCATGAGATATCTGTCCGATGGATGATCTTCGCGCCCCCCGCGATGCGGCGTTTTTCCTGGTCCGGGTGGGTTTGTCGGTGCCTGGGAGGGGCTACTCCAAACGGGTGGTGCAGCTCGGCGGTGTCCTCTCCCGCCGGCGGGACTCGGCACGTTTCCCCCGGTGGCAGGCCGTCTCGGTCCCGTCCGAGGTCTGCCCGGGTGTGCCCCCGGCCCTCGCGGCGTGCTGTGGCTCGAAGGGTGGTCGGAGCTGTCCGCCCCCGGTGGGGCGCCTGCCTCGGGGAGTGGTGCGAAATATCCCCGATTGGCCGGTTTCTGGGTGTCTGGGCTGCGACGTCGTGGGCTGGCGACGAATCGACATCTACCCCCACTTTGGTGGGGACATCGCCGATGGAGGCGGATCCCGGAGGGGGTCCCGGCCGATGCTCCAGCCCGGGAGACAGTGTGGGCGACGAGCGCGTCGATACCTCGACCCGGGGTCGGCTCCGAGCCTCGTTCTTCACGGAAAGTGACGTCCAAGCCCGCGTCGCCGTGCCCCTGGGTGCATCGCGCGAGCCGCCACCGCGATGCGTCGCGGCCCTTGGGAGCGGGCCTGTCCACCTTTCGGGCGCATGCTGTTGATTCGTGGTGCCCGTGGAGTTCCGCGTGCTGGAGATGGTCGCCGCCGTGCGTCGCCGTGGAACGATTCCGGTGGTCGTTGATATACCGGTTGGTCCATGGTTGATCGGCATCGTTGTGCGTCCCGCCCCTTTCCGCAGGTCACTGGTTNGCGAGCGGGGTCCACGCCGGGTCCGATTGGCGTTTTCCCCCATGAAGGTGCCGCTGACGCTGTACAGATCGGCTTAACGTCCGCTAAGCTGGTCGGGCAGGGCGTAACGGGCTCGGGCTGTCGCAAGGTTGTCGTGATGGCTTCTCGCGGGGTTGCGCCGGGAGGGCTCCTCTCGGTCGCGGACCTCTCGTGCGCATCATCCGCGCGTCAGATCCAGGGCGCCGTGGTTCGAAACCGATTACGTCACTTGAGGGGGACTGGCGGCGACCCCCCCACGCCGTCAGTCTCCCTCTTCATGCGCCGGACCGCACCCGCACGCGAGCCTCCTCGCCTACCGGGGGCGTCTCTCGTCGCTCAGATCCTGATAAATTGACGAGATGATATTGCTCCCCCCCGGGGAGCTCGTCCCGGGGAGGCGGTGCCCTTGCTGACGGCCGAGCAGGTTCCGGTGTCCATGGCCCGCTCGATGGGCGCTGCCTGCGTGTTCACTCGGCTCGGCCGGGGCGGCGTCGTGGCGGTCGCCCCGTGACGGCCGAGCTCTCACCCGAGGGGGTTCCCCTGGAGGAGCAGGCGGGGGTCGGCGGTCCGGATGCTTNCCAGCGGCTCTACACCCCGCATCGCATGGCTTATATCAGGGGTGAGGGCCGCTCCCGTGACGATGAATGCCCATTCTGCTCCATTGTCGGGATGTCCGACGAGGACGGCCTCGTGGTTGCCCGGGGTAAAAGCGTCTACGCGGTCCTCAACCTGTACCCCTACAATGCCGGACACCTTCTCGTCGTGCCCTATCGCCACGTCGCGGACTACGCCGACATGGACCCCGAAGAGATCGTCGAGATGGCATTCTTCGTTCAGCACGCGCTCCGTGCGCTGCGGGCCGCCAGCGGGGCCCACGGGTTCAACACCGGCATGAACCTGGGGGATGTCGCCGGCGCCGGGATCGCCTCGCACGTGCATCAGCACGTGGTGCCGCGGTGGGGCGGTGACACGAACTTCATGCCCGTGGTGGGCGCGACCAGGGTGCTGCCCGCCCTGNTCGGGCAGACCAGGCAGATGCTCGCCCAGGCCTGGGCGCAGACCGCGTCCGACGAGCAGGGCGGATAGCGCCGGGCCCGGTGGAGGCCGCAGCCGGGTCGGGGCGCCCCCGTCGGGGCTGCCCGCCGCACCGGGTCCCGCCCGGCGTCCTGCCCGGTGCGGCGGGTGTGCGGTCACGGATGTCTCCCGTCGGCGATCCTTCCTGAGTTGGGCCGAAGGTTGCCAGTCGTCCGCCTTTCCCGCTTTATGTCCGATTCCTGCTTTATGCCGATTTTTTCGCTTCACGCCGACAGGGCATCCCCAAGCTGTGGTGGCATCGGCTCGTAGCCGCGATGGTTCCGCGTGAAGCTACCCNTGCCGTGGCTCAAGGATCGTAGTTCAATCGCATATCTGATCATTTCGCTCGCAGGGACCTCTGCGTGAATGACCGCCCGGGGGGTGGCCCTGGGCCTGCCAGGGATGGGTTCCATCCCGACGACCCGTCCTCGGCGAGTGGACAGGTCGCCCATCACGGCCCCGACGTACTCGTCGGGTACCAGGACGTCAACGGCCAGGATCGGCTCGAGCACGACGACGCCGGCGGCCCGGGCCGCGTCCTTGAGCGCCAGTGCGCCGGCGATCTGAAAGGCCATGTCCGAGGAGTCGACGCTGTGCGCCTTGCCGTCAACGAGGCGGACCCGTAGATCAACCATGGGATGGCCGGTGCGGACGCCCTGCGCCATCTGCGCCCGGACGCCCTTCTCCACCGACGGGATGAAGGCCCGGGGAACCGCGCCGCCGACCACCTCATCGACGAACTCGAAGCCCCCGCCCGCCGGGAGCGGTTCGACCTCGATCTGGCATACCGCGAACTGACCGTGCCCACCGGACTGCTTGACCTGACGGCCGAGTCCGCGTGCCGGGGCACGCAGTGTCTCCCGCAGCGGGATCCGGGGCGCGATCCGGTCCACCGCGGCGCCGTAGCGCTGGGCGAGCCGTTCCAGGACCGCGTCGCTGTGGGCCTCGCCCATGCACCACAGGACGAGTTGGGCGGTCTCGGGGTTCTGCTCGATCCGTAGCGTCGGGTCCTCCACGGCCAGCCGGCCGAGTGCGGTCGACAGCCTGTCCTCGTCCGCGCGGCTTCGGGCACTGATCGCGACGGGGAGCTGCGGTTCGGGCATCGACCATGCGGGCAGGTAGCGCGGGTCGTCGCGATCGGAGAGGGTGTCGCCGGTCTCGGCGGTGCTGAGCTTCGTCACCACGCAGATGCCGCCGGCCGGGCACTCGCCCACCGTGTGCAGAACCGAGCCGTACGGCCGGGAGAGCGCCCCGACCTGCTCGTCGTCGTCGTGGTCGGCGTGCCTGGCCGTGGCTCTGCCGTGCCCGCTGACGTGCACCGCATCGTCGGGATGCAGCGTGCCGGAGAACACCCGAATCACCGACATCCGGCCCACGTAAGGGTCCGTGGTCGTCTTCACGACCTCGGCCACGAGCGGCCCGGCCGGATCACCGTGGCTCTGCTCGCAGGGGGAGCCGTCAGGGCGGCTCACCGGCGGCAGGAGATGCTCCCGCGGCGAGGGGAACCCCTGCACGAACAGGTCCAGCAGCTCGACGGAGCCGAAACCGCCGGCCCGATCGACGCCCCGATCGCTCCCTGCACCGGCGCCCGGACCCGAGGTCGAACCCGGAAGCAGACCGGCCGGCAACACCGGGAAGAACGTCCCGCGGGCGACCGCGGTCTCCAGATCGCCGAGCAGGAGCTTGGTGTCGGGCTCATCACCGGACAGGTACCGGTCGAGGAGGGCCTCGTCCTCGCTCTCAGCGATGATCCCCTCGACCAGGGCGGCGCGGGCGGAGGCGTACCGGCCGGTGAGGTCGGCCGGGGTGGCGAGTTCCCGGCAGCCGCCGTCCGGGTACTCCCGCACCCGCCCGGACAGCAGATCCACCAGCCGCATCGAGGCGCCGGCCTCCCGCTCGGGCAGGTAGGCCGGCAGCACACCGGCCCCGAAGGCCCGTTGGCAGCCCTCGACGGCCGCCGCGAAATCGGCCCGGGGATGGTCGAGATGGGTGAGCACGATCGCGCGGGGCATGCCGACCCCGGCGCACTCCGCCCACACCATGCCGGTCGCGCCATCCACCCCGTCGATCGCGCTGACGACGAACAGAGCGGCGTCGGCGGCCCGCAGGCCCGCCCGCAGCTCGCCCACGAAGTCGGGATAGCCCGGGGTGTCCAGAAGATTGATCGTGAGCCCGCGATGACTGACCGAACACAGGGTGAGGCTGACCGACCGTGCCGGGCGACGCTCGGGATCGGCATGGCCGACGTAGCTGGTCTGGGCGGTCTGACGGTCGCCGTTCTGGCGGTCCGGCGGCCCGGCGGTGGCGAGTAGACGGTCCACCAGAGCCGTCTTGCCCGCGCCGGTGTGGCCTACCAGGACGACGTTGCGCACATCGCACGAGGCTGATGACATCCTCGCCTCCTTGACTGGGAGGTAACGGCCTGTTCGGTAACGGCAGAGTCCTCCCCTGTTACCTGGGACACAAGCCCGAGGGCGGCCGTGGTCGGGAATGCGCGGATCGTGGCGGCTGTACTGTGAAGACCGCCCGAAGTCGGGCGCACGCGGGACGACCACGCGGGACGACGGGACGGACATGCTCGCTAGCAAGGCACGACCGCAGATCCAGAAGTTGCTCGACCCGGTGAGCCAGTGGGCCGCCCGGTCGTCGGTGTCGCCGGATGTCGTGACGATCATCGGCATGGTCGGGGTCGCGGGCGGGGCTCTGGGGTTCTTCACCCGCGGGGTGTTCTTCCTCGGCACCGTGGTAGTCACGCTGTTCGTCTTCTCGGACCTGATCGACGGGGTCATCGCCCGCGCCCGCGGCATCTCCTCCAAGTGGGGGGCCTTTCTCGACTCCACGTCCGACCGGGTCGGCGACGGCGCGATCTTCGGATCGCTCGTCCTCTGGTACGCCGGCGACGGCGATTCCCTGCCGTTGGCGGGTGCGGCCCTGATCTGCCTGGTCGCCGGGTCGATCACCTCGTACGTCAAGGCCCGCGCCGAGGGACTCGGCTTCACCTGTGACGTGGGGTTCGCCGAACGGGGCGAGCGGTTGCTGATCCTGCTGGTCGCCGCCGGGCTGTACGGCCTCGGGGTGCCCTACCTCCTGCCCGCGGCGCTGTGGTTCCTCGTCGGTGCCACCACGCTGACGGTCGTCCAGCGGGTCGTCCACGTCTACCGGCAGTGGTACCGTGCGGGGGACCCTCCCTCCCCGTTGACGTCAAGGGCGGCCCCGACCACCGCGTCCCGGACCACGGCTGCGTCCCGGAGCGCGACCACCTTCGGCCCCGGCCGCAACGGCCGCTGAGCGGTCATCGAGACGACCCGACGAAGAGCCGAGCGTTGACGACGGGCGTGCGGGCGACGGCGGCTGGGCGGGCGGCGGCAGCCGGGCGGTTCACCGACCTCGCCTACGCGCTGGGCTGGCGCGGCGTCCGGCTGCTCCCGCAGCCCGTGGCCGCCGCGGCGTTCCGGTTCGGCGCCGACCTGGCCTACCGCCGCGACGGGCGGGGGGTGCGCCGGCTGCGGTCGAATCTCGCCCGGGTGGCGCCGCCGGGAACCGATCTGGACCGGTTGACCCGGGCGGCGATGCGCTCCTACGCGCGGTACTGGCTGGAGGTGTTCCGCTTCCGAGAGATCGGTCTGGACCGTGTCGTCGGCCGGCTGCGGCTGCTGGACCAGTATCGGTTGTGGGATGCGCACGCCCGCGGGAAAGGGACCATCGTGGCGCTGCCGCACATGGGCAACTGGGAGCAGGCGGGCGCCTGGCTGGTGGCGAATGGCGTGCCGTTCACGACCGTCGCCGAACGCCTGCGGCCGGAGGCGCTCTTCGAGCGGTTCTTGGCCTTCCGCTCGGAACTCGGCATGGAGGTCGTCCCGCTGACCGGCGGGCAGGCTCCTCCGTTCGACCTGCTCACCGAGCGCCTGCTGGCCGGGGGGATGCTCTGCCTGCTCGCGGACCGGGATCTCTCCCGTGGCGGGATCCCGGTGAGGTTCTTCGGCGCCACGGCCACCATGCCCGGCGGGCCCGCGGCGCTCGCGTTGCGCACCGGAGCGGCGCTGCTGCCCGCCACGCTCTGGTTCGACCATGACGGGTGGAGCGGGCGGATCCATCCCGCCGTCGAGCCGAGCGACATCCCGACGATGACGCAGGGACTCGCGGACGCCTTCGCCGCCGGCGTTGCCGCGCACCCCGCGGACTGGCACATGCTCCAGCGGATCTGGCGCGACGACGGATGACGCCGCCGTGAAGATCGGTCTGGCCTGCCCCTATGCCTGGGACGTACCGGGCGGGGTCCAGGCGCACGTGCGTGACCTCGCCGAGACCCTGATCGCCGCCGGTCACGAGGTGTCCGTCATCACCCCGGTGGACGACGAACGGACCCTGCCGCCCTACGCGGTGGACGCGGGTCGGGCGTTACCGCTGCCCTACAACGGCTCCGTCGCCCGGCTCCTGATGGGCCCGGTCTCGGCCGCCCGGGTCCGCCGTTGGCTGCGTGAGCACGACTTCGATGTCCTGCACGCCCACGAACCGACCGCGCCCAGCGTCAGCCTCCTGGCCTGCATGCTGGCCGATGGACCGATCGTCGCCACCTTCCACACCGCCAACCCCCGGTCGCGGTTCCTCACCGCGGCCCAGGGCGCGCTGCAGCCGTCGTTCGAGAAGCTGCGGGCTCGGATCGCGGTCTCCGAGGCGGCCCGGCGCACCCTCGTCGAGCATCTGGGCGCCGACGCCATCCTGATCCCGAACGGGGTGGCGGTGCAGAACTTCGCCGGCGCCCGGCCCCTGCCCGACTACGACGACGGGCGGCCCACCGTCGTGTTCCTCGGGCGTATCGACGAGCCGCGCAAGGGCCTTGACGTGCTGCTCGCCGCCCTGCCTGCGCTCGCCGCCGAGATCGACGGTGTCCGGCTGCTGGTGGCGGGGCCCGGTGACGGGGCGGCGGTGCGGGCCCGGCTGGAGCCCACCCTGCGCTCGCGGGTCGACCTCGTCGGCATGGTCTCCGACGCTGACAAGCCCCGGGTTTTCGCCTCCGGGCAGGTCTACTGCGCCCCGAACACCGGTCAGGAGAGCTTCGGGATCGTGCTGCTCGAGGCGATGGCGACCGGGACCCCGGTGGTGGCCAGCGACATCGACGCCTTCCGCCGGGTCCTCGATGACGGGCGCGCCGGCAGGCTGTTCGACGTCGGCGATCCCGCGCGGCTGGCCGCGACCCTGGCCCAGGTGCTGCGTGATCCCGCCGGCGCCGCGCGGCTGGTGGAACGCGGTCGCGCCGTCGTCACCGCCTACGACTGGCGGGCCATCGCCGAGCGGATCGTCGGGGTGTACCAGATGGTCTCCGGGGACATGCGGGTGTCGGTCGCGACGGCGACGCGGTTGCCGGTCCGGGGCGACGCGAGGAGTGGTAACTGACCTGCCCCGGTACCAGAGCCACGTCACATTCGGCCGTTGGTTACGCTGCGCGGGATGACCGTCGTCGTGGTGGTGGTCGCCTTGGTGGTGGCGATCGCGACCTATCTGACCTGGCTGGCCACTCGGCTCGACCGACTCGCGGCCCGGGTCGCGGACGCCCGCGGTGGGCTGGTGGCGCACCTGGTCGCCCGCGCCGACGCCGCGCGCGAGCTGGCCCTGCGATGTGAGCTGGCCGAGCTGGGCGAGAGCGTGGCCCGGGCCCGAACGGCCTATCCGGACCTGCTCGCCGGGGGGGCGTTGGACGCCGCGGTCGAGCAGAGCGAGAATGCCCTGAGCCGGGCGTTACGGTCCGCCGAGGTCGCCGCGGCCGGCCAGCACCNCCCCGCCGAGCTGCATGCGGTCGACTCCTGCGCGGCCCGGGTCGCGCTCGCCCGGCAGTTCCACAACGACGCGGTCCGCGACCTGCGGGCACTCGCCGGTCGACGCGTGGTGCGGATGGCGCACCTGGCCGGCCGCCGGCCGCCGGCCAGCTACTTCGAGATCGACGACGCCCTGCCGATCCGTGGCGAGGGCGTCCCTCGCGACGACCTGCCGGGGCTGGCCTCCTGATGGCCCGGCCGGTCGCGAGATCGCCGTACCATGGAAAACCGACCCACCCGTACGGGAACCATCCGGTGGGGTAGCCGACATGCAGGTGCCAGACATGCCGGTACCCAGCGGCCCTGGCGACCCGACCCAGTGAAAAGAGACGGCACATCATGTCCGAGGGCCAGACTGCCCCCGCCGCCGGCCCGGCGACCGACTCCGCCCGGCATGCCGGTACCGCCCGCGTCAAGCGCGGCATGGCGGAGATGCTCAAGGGCGGTGTGATCATGGATGTGGTCACCGCCGAGCAGGCCCGCATCGCCGAGGACGCCGGCGCCGTCGCGGTGATGGCGCTGGAGCGGGTTCCCGCCGACATCCGGGCGCAGGGTGGGGTGGCGCGGATGAGTGATCCCGACATGATCTCGGAGATCATCGAGGCGGTCTCCATCCCGGTCATGGCCAAGGCCCGGATCGGGCATTTCGTCGAGGCACAGGTGCTGCAGGCGCTCGGGGTGGACTACGTCGACGAGTCCGAGGTTCTCACGCCTGCCGACCCGCACCACCACATCGACAAGTGGCGCTTCACGGTGCCGTTCGTCTGCGGAGCCACCAACCTGGGGGAGGCGCTGCGCCGGATCGCCGAGGGCGCGGCGATGATCCGTTCCAAGGGTGAGGCGGGCACCGGCGAGGNGTCCAACGCCGTGGTGCACATGCGTACCATCCGGGCGGAGATCGCCCGGCTGTCGGGGCTGCCCGCCGAGGAGCTCTACGCGGCGGCCAAGGAGCTGCGCGCCCCGGTCGAGCTGGTCGCCGAGGTGGCCCGGCTCGGTCGGCTGCCCGTCGTGCTGTTCACCGCCGGCGGTATCGCCACCCCGGCGGACGCGGCGCTGATGATGCAGCTCGGCGCGGACGGGGTGTTCGTCGGGTCCGGGATCTTCAAGTCCGGGGACCCGGCGCGCCGCGCTCGGGCCATCGTCGAGGCGACCACCATGTTCAAGGACCCCGACGTTCTGGTGAAGGTCTCCCGGGGCCTTGGCGAGGCGATGGTGGGCATCAACGTCACCGAGCTTCCCCCGGAAGCCCGCTACGCCGACCGCGGCTGGTGAGTGGCCCGCGGATCGGCATCCTCGCGTTGCAGGGGGATGTGCGCGAGCACGCCCGGGCGCTCACCGAGGCCGGCGCGCGGCCGGTGGCGGTGCGCCACGCGGTGGAGCTCGCCGAGGTCGACGGGCTCGTCCTGCCCGGAGGTGAATCCACCACGATCGGCCGGTTGCTGCGCGTGTTCGAGCTGTTGGAGCCGTTGCGGGCGGCGGTGGCCGCGGGGTTGCCCGTGTTCGGTTCATGTGCTGGCATGATCCTGCTTGCGCGGGACGTCGTGGGCGGTCGGCCGGATCAACCACTGATCGGCGGACTGGACATCGTCGTCCGGCGTAACGCCTTCGGCCGGCAGGTGGACTCGTTCGAGGCACACCTCGAGGTCGTCGGGGTGGCGGGGCCACCTGTGCACGCGGTCTTCATCCGGGCACCATGGGTAGAAAAGGCAGGAGACGCGGTCGAGGTCCTGGCCCGTGTCGCCGAGGCGCCGGTGACGGTCCGCCAAGGACCGCTGCTGGCCACCGCGTTCCATCCGGAGCTGACCGGTGATGCCCGGGTGCACCGGCTATTCGTCGACAGCGTCCGATCGTCCGGGTCCGGTCGATGATCGGGCGCAAGAGAGGCAGGTCATGAGCGGCCACTCCAAGTGGGCGACCACCAAGCACAAGAAGGCGGTCATCGATGCCCGCCGGGGCAAGCTGTTCGCCAAACTGATCAAGACGGTCGAGGTGGCGGCCAAGACGGGCGGCGGAGACCCCGCGGGCAACCCGACGCTCGCCGACGCCATCGCCAAGGCGAAGTCGCAGTCCGTGCCGAACGACAACATCGAACGGGCCGTCAAGCGGGGTTCCGGCGAGCTCGCCGGTGGGGTGAACTACGAGGACATCACCTATGAGGCGTACGGCCCGGGCGGGGTGGCGATCCTCGTGGAGTGCCTGACCGACAACCGTAACCGGGCGGCGTCGGATGTCCGGGTGGCGATCACCCGTAACGGCGGCACGGTGGCCGACCCGGGGTCGGTGTCGTACCTGTTCAACCGCAAGGGTGTCGTGCTTATCGAGAAGACCGCCGGCCTCACCGAGGACGACGTACTGCTCGCTGTGCTCGACGCCGGCGCGGAGGAGGTCAACGACGTCGGGGAGGCCTTCGAGGTGGTCTCCGAGGCGACCGATCTGCACGCCGTGCGGGTGGCCGCCACCGATGCCGGCCTGGCGGTCACCTCCGCGGACATCTCCTGGCTGCCGAGTGTGAGCGTGTCGCTGGAGGCCGAACCCGCCGCCAAGGTCCTCAAGCTCATCGAGGCGGTCGAGGATCTCGATGACGTCCAGAACGTCTGGTTCAATGCCGACATCTCCGATGACGTGATGGAGCTCGTCGGCAGCTGATCGTCCTCTCGGGCGATCTGTTGGGCGTGTCGTGGATGTCCGGTTGTGCCGCCGCCCCTAGAATCGAACGAATGTTCTTGTGAACGTGCGGTCGGGAGGGTGGATGCGGGTGCTGGGGGTCGATCCGGGGCTGACCCGGTGTGGCCTGGGGGTCGTCGACGGTGGCCTCGGCATCCGGGCCCACCTGGTCGAGGTGGGGGTGGTGCGCNCCCCCGCCACCGCCGAGGTCGCCGAACGGTTGTGCGCCGTGTCCGATGGCATCGACGCCTGGCTCGATCGCACCCGCCCGGAGGCGGTCGCGGTCGAGAAGGTCTTCAGCCAGGCGAACATGCGTACCGTGATGGGCACCGCGCAGGCCGGGGCGGTCGCCATCGTGCTGGCCGCCCGGCGAGGCCTGCCGGTGGGTCTCTACACGCCCAGTGAGGTGAAGGCCGCGGTGACCGGCAGCGGCCGGGCGGACAAAGCGCAGGTCAGTTTTATGATCACCAGATTGCTCGGGCTGACCGAGGCGCCACGCCCGGCCGACGCGGCGGACGCCCTCGCGTTGGCGCTCTGCCACCTGTGGCGTGGGCCGGCGCTGGCCCGGTTCCGTTCCGCCGCGCCGGGCGGACCCACCCGATGATCGCGTCGTTGGCCGGCACGGTCACCGCGCTGACCCCGCTGTCCGCCGTCATCGAGGTCGGCGGGGTGGGCCTGCTCGTCCACTGCTCGCCGTCGACGCTGTCGCGGCTGCGGGTGGGGGAGTCCGCCTCCCTCGCCACCACCCTGATCGTGCGCGAGACCGAGCTGACCCTCTACGGCTTCGCCGACGCCGATGCGCGCGACGTCTTCGAGATCCTGCAGAGCGCGGCCGGGGTCGGGCCCAAGCTCGCCCAGGCCGTGCTCGGGGTGCACGATCCCGACACGGTGCGCCGCGCCGTCGCCGAGGAGGATCTCGCGGTGCTGACGAAGGTCCCCGGTATCGGGCGCAAGGGCGCGCAGCGCATCGTCCTGGACCTGCGGGACCGGCTCGGTCCGCCGGGTGACGGTGCGCCGCTGCCCGGCCCGCGCCTGACGTCGGGACCGGAACCGATGCCGGCCGATGCCGTCGGGGTCGCGGCGACCGTGCGGGAGGCGCTGGTGGGCCTGGGCTACTCGGGTCGTGAGGCCGACGCCGCCGTGTCCCGGGCGCTCGTGGTCCTGGCCGCGCCCGTCGGCGAGGGCGCCGCAGCCGGTGGCGAGCAGGCCGCCCCGGGCAAGGGAGACGTCCCGGGAAAGGAAGGCGCCCCGGGTTCCCGGGCCGGGGCCGACTCGGGAACCGGCGGCGCTCCGCCCGACACCGCGACCCTGCTGCGCGCGAGTCTTGCCGTGCTACGCAGGTGAGGGCCGTTATGACGCCGCCATGCGGCGCGCGACCGCGTCGGGCGGTGGTCAGCCGGGGCGGCGGTCGGTCGGAGCGGGGGTACGTCGAGGGGCGGGGGTACGCGGAGGTGGGACATGAGTGACGACGGCCTGGTGTCCGCCGCGGCGAGTCCCGAGGAGCGCGCCTTCGAGGCCGGGCTGCGTCCGCGCACCCTGGCCGAGTTCGTCGGCCAGCGTAAGGTGCGCGAGCAGCTCACAATCATGCTCGAGGGGGCGCGGGCGCGTGGTCGCCCGCCGGACCACGTCCTGCTGTCGGGCCCGCCCGGTCTGGGCAAGACCAGCCTTGCGATGATCATGGCGCAGGAGCTCGAGGTTCCGTTGCGGATGACCAGTGGGCCGGCGATCGAACGCGCCGGGGATCTCGTCGCGATCCTCACTGCCCTCTCCCCGGGAGAGGTCCTGTTCCTCGACGAGATTCACCGGATCGCCCGGCCAGCCGAGGAACTGCTCTACGCCGCGATGGAGGACTTCCGGGTTGACGTCATCCTGGGCAAGGGCCCGGGCGCGACCGCGATCCCCCTCGACGTGTCGCCATTCACGCTGGTCGGGGCTACCACCCGGTCGGGCCTGCTGACCGGCCCGCTGCGGGATCGGTTCGGGTTCACCGCCCATCTGGACTTCTACGACGCCGACGAGCTCGCCCGGGTGCTGACTCGCTCGGCCGGCCTGCTGGGGGTCACCCTCACCGCCGAGGGAGCCGCCGAGGTCGCTGGCCGGTCGCGTGGTACGCCCCGCATCGCCAACCGGTTGCTGCGCCGGGTGCGCGACTACGCGGAGGTGCGGGCCGACGGCGTGGTCACCCGCGAGATCGCCCAGGCGGCGCTGCGGATCTACGACGTCGACGGGCTCGGACTGGACCGTCTCGACCGGGCCGTGCTGGAGGCGCTGGTCACCCGGTTCGGCGGCGGTCCGGTCGGGCTCACCACGCTCGCCGTGTCGGTCGGGGAGGAACCGGAGACGGTGGAGGACGTGGCCGAGCCGTTCCTGCTGCGTGCCGGCCTGCTGATCCGTACCGCCCGGGGCCGGATGGCCACTCCCGCCGCCTTCGAGCACCTCGGTCTGGACCCCGTCACCGATCCGCTCGGTCGTACCCAGGTCTCGCTGTTCACCGAGGGAGAATGACTGTGAGAGGGTCGGTCGGCCGGGGAGTAGTCACTGAAGGTGATTACTCCGTCCGGGATGAGTCGTCCCCGTAGCATCGGCCATTCCGGCCGGAGGAGGTCCTGTGTGCCGGGCACAACCGCCCTGCCCACCACAGGCATCCGATCGATACGTACGATCGCCGCAACACATCAGGAGGGCAGGACGTGCACGTACTCGTGGCAGCTTCGGTGGCGGCCGGCAAGGACGGGGGCAGTTCGATCAGCGGGCTTCTGTTCCCGCTGATCCTCATCCTGGTGATCGTCTACTTCTTCTCGATGCAGCGGCGCCGCGCCAAGGCGCAACAGCAGCAGATATCGCGGATCGTTCCCGGTACCCTGGTGATGACCACCGCTGGTCTCTACGCCACGGTCGTCGAGATGGAGGACGGCGACCTCCTGCTGGAGGTTGCGCCCGATGTCGTCTGCCGCTTCTCGCGCAGCGCGGTCGCTCGGGTGATCAGTACGCCCGGCGGAGCCGGGGACGGCGGGGAGTCCTCCGGGGAACCCCGGTCACACGACGACGGTTCCGACGGCCCCGGTGGCGCCGAGGCGTCGCATCCCGGCGGTGGCCTCCCCGGTGGGGACGGCGGCACGGGCGGTGAAACGACACACCCGCCCCGCAAGGAGCTGTGATCGCCGGTCACCTGACCGAGCACTACCGTTCGGGGAGCGGAACGCACCCTCGGTGACATTCGTTCGGATACTTTGGGCACCGCCGGTCCGGGCAGCGGCGAGACGAACGAGCGCCGGCACACCGGCGCGTGAGGAAGGGACTCGCAGGTGGCACGCGGCTCGGCACGGGTACCCAGGGGGATCTCCGTCTGGACCCGGCTGGGGATCCTCGGCGGTCTGATCGTCGTCCTCTACGGCCTCATGGCCGCTACCGGAAACTGGAAGCCCCGGCTCGGGCTCGACCTGCAGGGCGGGACGAGCGTCATCCTCACGCCTCGTGCCACGCAGGGAAACAACGTCGACAGTGGTGCCGTCAACCAGGCCGTCGACATCATCCGGCAGCGCGTTGACGGCTTGGGCGTCGCCGAGTCCGAGGTTCATCGTACCGGCAACCAGATCGAGATCTCGGTGCCCGGCCGCGGCCGCAACGACGTCGTGGATCTGGTCGGGCAGACCGCTGAACTGCGTTTCCGTGAGGTCGCCACGTCCGGCCAGGCCACCCCGGTGCCCACCCCCACTGGGGCGGCCTCCGCACCCACGCCGGGTGCGACGGGCCAGCCGGCCCCGACGGCCGGCCAGAGCACGCCGAGCATCGCGCCGTCANCCCCGGCNCCCGCCGCGTCGAACAAACCGGCCGCGCTCGGTGACGGCACGGGCCGCGGCCTGATCGCCCAGCCGGTGTCGCTGACCGCCGCGGGCACACCCGCGGTGGGCGCGGCCTCGGCTTCTCCGGTGGCCTCGGCTTCTCCGGCCCCGGCCCCCGCGCCGGCGGCGACCGGGTCGACCGGGTCGACCGGGGACAGCCCGCCTGCCGACGTGTTCGCTCGCTACGAGTCGCTGACGTGCGCAGCGGCCGACGTCCGCAAAGCCTCGGTCAGCACCGACCGCCCGCAGGACTGGACCGCCGCCTGTGACCGGACCGGGACGACGAAGTACCTGCTCAAGCCGGCCACGGTGGTCGGGACGGATGTGAAGACCGCCTCCGCGGGCCTGCAGGGCGGCGGCGGGACCACGGGCATCACCACCGGGCAGTGGGTCGTGAACGTCGAGTTCACCGGTCCGGGCCAGAACAAGTTCACCAAGCTGACCGAGAGCACGATCGGCAAGCAGGTTGCGATCGTGCTCGACGGGGTGGTGCAGTCCGCGCCGCAGACCAACGAGCGCATCCCCGGATCGGCCCAGATCTCCGGCGGCTTCAGCCAGTCCGACGCCGAGGACCTCGCCAACGTGCTGCGCTACGGTGCCCTTCCCCTGGCCTTCGAGCGCTCCCAGGCCGAGTCCATCTCGCCGACCCTCGGTCGTGACTCGCTGCACGGCGGACTGCTCGCCGGCGCCATCGGACTCGTTCTCGTCATCGCCTACTCCTTCCTGTACTACCGGGCGCTGGGCATGGTCGTGATCATCTCCCTCGCCGTCAGCGGTCTGCTGATCTACGCCTCGGTGGTGCTGCTCGGCGTGGCGATCGGGTTCACGCTGACCCTGGCCGGCATCGCCGGCCTGATCGTGTCGATCGGTGTCACGGCGGACTCGTTCGTGGTCTACTTCGAACGGATCAAAGACGAGGTCCGGGCCGGTCGCACGGTCCGGGCGGCCACGGATCGTGCCTGGCCCGCCGCGCGGCGCACGATGCTCTCCGCGGACACGGTTTCCTTCCTGGCCGCCGCGGTCCTCTACATCCTGTCGATCGGCTCGGTGCGCGGCTTCGCCTTTACGCTCGGGCTGTCGACGTTGAGCGATGTCGTGATCATGTTTATCTTCACCCGGCCGTTGGTGACGTTGCTGGTGCGGCGCAGACTGTTCTCGGTCAGCCGGTACTCGGGCCTGAGTCCGAAGACCCTCGGCGGGCGTGGCGGTGGCGTGGCGCNGGCCGCTTCCACCCGGGCGCGACTGGCCAAGCGGCCGGCGCCGACCGGGCAGAGGCGGGAGAGCTGAGATGGCACTGGTCGGGCGGATCTACCGCAGCGACTTCAACGTCGACTTCGTCGGCCGGCGCAAGGCCTGGTATGCCGTCTCCGGCGTCGTGGTCGCCGTCTGCATCATCAGCATGATCTTCCGTGGCTTCACCTTCGGTATCGAGTTCTCCGGTGGCGCGGTCTTCCAGCTACCCAGCGGTGGCGGTACCGTCGCGCAGGTCGAGGACACGCTGTCCGGCATCGGGCTCGACCCGGCGGACAGTGTGGTCCAGCAACTGGAGACCTCCCACCAGTTCCGGATCCAGACGCCGACCCTCTCCGACGCCCAGACCCGTGAGCTGACCGGCGCGTTGGCCAAGCGCTTCTCGGTGTCGAACCCGGACCGCGACATCGCCGTGTCGACCGTCGGCTCGTCCTGGGGATCGACGATCACGAACAAGGCCCTCCAGGGCCTGGCCGTCTTCCTCGTGCTCGTCGTGATCTACCTCTCGGTACGGTTCGAGTGGAGGATGGCGCTCGCGGCGATGGCCGCTCTTGTTCACGACCTCGTCGTCACCATGGGTGTCTACTCGCTGGTAGGTTTCGAGGTGACGCCGTCGACGGTCATCGCCGTGCTGACGATCCTCGGATTCTCCCTGTACGACACGGTGGTGGTGTTCGACCGGGTGCGGGAGAACACCGCGGGCATGGGCACGTCGACGCGGCGGACCTACGCGGAGGCGACGAACGACGCGCTCAACGAGACGTTGGTGCGTTCACTGAACACCTCCCTCATCGCCCTCATCCCGGTCGCATCCCTCCTCTTCGTCGGCGCCGGTCTGCTCGGTGCCGGCACGCTGAAGGACCTCGCGCTCGCCCAGTTCGTCGGTATCGCCTCCGGTACATACTCCTCCCTGTTCTTTGCCACGCCGCTGCTCGTCGACCTCAAGCGCGGCGATCCCGCCGTGCGGGCGCTGGATGCGCGGGTCGCCCGTGAGCGCGCCAGGCGGGTCCGGGCCGCCGCGGGTGTGCCGGGCACGGCTGTTCCCGCCGGCGCGGCGGTCGATCCGGCCGGCTGGGGTGAGGACGCTCCCGTCTCCGGCGCGCGTGAACCGGTTCCGGCCGGGGCGAACCTGGGCGGTGCCGCCCGACGACCGTCGGGCGCGCCCCCTGCCCGGCGCGCCGCGGGGCGCAAACCCGGGCGGCGCGGACGGCCGAGCGGTAAGAAACGCCGGTGAGCCAGGTCGCCGGCCGCGCGGATCTGGGCGGGGCTCCGATCGGGTGGCCGCGGATCTCCGGACGATCTTGATGTCGGGACGATCCTGATGTCCGGGCAACCCTGAAGTCCAGACGACCCTGAAGGTGGGAGAAGCGGCACGATGACGAGCATCGACGACGCACCGCAGCGGTCCGCCGCGCACGACGCGGTCGCCGAGGTCCTGCGTGGCCACATCCGCGACATTCCCGACTGGCCGCAGCCAGGGGTCGTGTTCAAAGACATCACCCCGCTGCTCGCGACGCCGACCGCCTTCGGGGTGGTCATCGGTGCGCTGGCGGACGCGGCCCGGGCGCTGGGGGCCACCACGATCGCCGGCATCGAGGCGCGGGGCTTCCTGCTACAGATCTTGAATGGTCGGGGTCTGTTTGATCACATCCGGTCTGTCCGGGTATGACCCGGCCGTGTCCGACGCTTGTATCGGGCATGAGGNATGCGGATGGTNGCGGGCTTACCGNGCAGGGTCGTGCCCGTCGGGAAGTGGTCCGGGTGCAGGCGGCGGACCTGTTCGCCGCCGGGGTCGATCCGGTCGAGGTCGCCGGGCGGCTGCGGGTGAGTACGAAGTCGGCCTACCAGTGGAAACGGCTCTGGCAGGCCGGTGGCACGGCGGCGCTGGCCTCACGAGGACCCAGTGGTGCGTCATGCCGCCTGTCGGACAGTCAGCGTGACCGGCTACGGGTCGAACTGGACCGCGGTCCGGCCGCGCACGGCTGGCCCGACCAGCGCTGGAC
>NZ_JPHT01000022.1:0-84206 GCF_000733325.1 Frankia sp. Allo2 | reverse complement strand
TCTCGGTGGTGCCGTCGTCGCGCCACTGGCCGAAGTAGTAGTACACCGCGGACGTCGGGGGCAGGTCGTGGGGCAGGTAGCGCCACTGGCAGCCGGTCCGGGCCTGGTAGAGGACCGCGTTCACGATCTCCCGCATGTCGTAGCCGCCCTCGTGCCCGCTGGCCGAGGGGTGCCGGGCCTTCCACGCGGTGAGGACCGGGCGGATCAGGTCCCACGCCTCATCGGACAGGTCACTGGGGTACGGCTTGCGTTCTGCCATGTCTTCCAGCAGAACGCGCCAGCCGGCGAACGCAAGACGATCAACTCCGCACCCCAGAGATCAACTCAAGCTGAGGCCCGGCGAAAGCGTGCAGAACGCCCACTCAAGCTTGGCCAGGCGCCCGAGGAGCTACAGCGACGTCTCTATGAGGTCACGCAACTCACCGTCCATGTCGACCATGGGAGTCAAGAGGTTTTGATGACGATCAAAATTCCAGCAGCCAACCTGGATCAGGTGGCTGATCTGGCAGGAGCGGTCACTGGTGCGCCCGCCCCACGTCCAGCAATCGCACGGTCTCGCCGCCGCGTGGATGCTGTACGTGCCCCCGGCAGGATTCGAACCTGCGCACCCGCCTCCGGAGGGCGGTGCTCTATCCCCTGAGCTACGGGGGCCCCGGGTCAACGCGGCATACGTTACCAGGACGGAACGCCGGATCGGGAATCCGGGTCGCCGTAAGCTTCCGGTGTGTACCCTGCCACCCCCCGAGTCCTCGTCGTCGACGACGACGCGGTGATACGTCAGCTCGTGGTCGTCAACCTTGAGTTGGAGGGCTTTGAGGTCCATACCGCCGTAGACGGCGTGGACTGCCTGGAGATGGTGCGCGAGATCGCCCCACAGGTGATCACGTTGGACATCATGATGCCGAGGATGAACGGCTGGGACGTGGCCGCCCGGCTGCGGGAGGAGCCGGACACCGCCGCCATCAAAATGATTATGCTGACCGCCCGGGCCCAGGAGGCCGACGTCAAGCGTGGGATGCGGGTCGGGGTGGACTACTACCTGACCAAGCCGTTCGACCCGGACGAACTCATCGGTGTGGTCCAGCGGCTGGCTGCCGGCCAGCCGGTCTGACCCGGCGCCGATAACANCGCCGTCATGNCCCCCGCCGATCTCGCTGACGCCATCGTGACGGCCATCGGCCGCGCGGTCGCGGACGGCGACTTGGACGTGACTGTGCCGACCGCCGTCACGGTGGAGCGGCCGAAGACGCCCGAGCACGGGGACTACGCCTCCCCGGTCGCGCTCCAGCTTGCCAGGGCCGCCCGTCGTCCGCCGCGCGCCGTCGCGGAGACGTTGGCCCGGCGGCTCGCTACCGACAGCGAGCTCGCCGCCGTGGACGTCGCCGGCCCGGGGTTCCTCAACTTCCGGCTGGCCGACGCCGCCCTCGGAGAGATCGCCCGCACGGTGGTGTCGGCCGGTGACCGGTACGGCCGGGCGGTCAGGCCACGAGGTGTCCGGGTCAACCTGGAGTTCGTCAGCGCGAACCCGACCGGCCCGGTGACGCTGGCCTCGGCGCGCCGGGCGGCCGTCGGGGACGCCCTGGGGCGCATCCTGCCCGCGGCCGGGTTCGAGGTGGGCACGGAGTACCACGTGGGCACGGAGTACTACTACGACCGCGGGGCGTCCGAGCAGGCCCTGGACGACCTGGTCGACGCGGTCGGGGCCGACGCGGCGCGGTACTGGCTGGTCCGGTCTTCGCCGGATTCGGCGCTCGATCTGGATCTGGACCTGATGGCCCGCCAGACCAGTGACAACCCGGTCTTCTACGTGCAGTATGCCCACGCGCGGATCAGCTCGCTGCTGCGCGACGCCGGCTCCCTGGGCCTCACGGCCGCGACCGAGCCGGTCGACGTCGCCCTGCTGACCCAGCCGCGGGAGGGTGAGCTGCTGCGCGCGCTCGGCGAGTTCCCCCGAGTGATCGAGTCCGCCGCGAGGCTGCGTGGCCCCCATCGGCTCGCCCGCTATCTCGAGGAACTTGCCGGGGTCTACTACCGGTTCTACGACTCCTGCCGGGTGCTTCCGCAGGGCGACGCCGAGCCCGGTCCGGCCACCGGCGCGCGGCTGCTGCTCGTGGCAGCGACCCGGGTGGTGTTCGCGAACGGCCTGGGACTGCTCGGGGTCAGCGCCCCCGAGCGGATGTGACGAGCGGTCGGTCCGGGCGTCCGGGCATCCTGGCGGGTTCGGGAACGAGCCGGTTGGAAAGCGTGAAACAGGCGGCATGAGGCAGGCCAGGCGGCATGAGGCAGGCAGAGGCGAGATGAGCGAGATCGACAGCCCGGCGGTGGTGCCGTTGGAGGAGAAGCCGTTGGAGGAGAATCTGTGGCCGGCCACGGCCCGGCTGGACGCCGACGGTGTGCTGCGAATCGGTGGGATCCGGGTTAACGAGCTGGCCGCCGAGTTCGGCACGCCGGCCTTCGTTCTCGACGAGGCCGACTTCCGGGCCCGGTGCGCGGCTTGGCGGCGGGCGTTCGCCGAATGTGACGTCTACTACGCGGGCAAGGCCTTTTTGTGCCGCACGATCGCTCGCTGGGTGGATGAGGGGGGTCTGAATCTCGACGTCTGTACGGGCGGGGAGCTCGCGGTGGCCCGCTCGGTCGGTTTCCCGGCGGATCGACTGCTCTTCCACGGCAACAACAAGTCCGTCGCGGAACTGCGGGCAGCCGTCGGCTATGGCGTCGGGCGGATCGTCGTCGACTCCTTCGCCGAGATCACCCGCCTGGCAGCCGTCGCCGCCGAGGCGGGCGTGCGCCAGCGCGTGCTGATCCGCGTCACCCCGGGCGTGGAGGCGCACACACATCACTACGTCTCCACCGGGCAGGAGGACCAGAAGTTCGGGTTCTCGCTGGCCGGCGGGTCGGCGGCCGAGGCGGTGGAACGCGTGCTCGCGGCCGCCGGTTCCCTCGAACTCGTCGGCCTGCACGCGCACATCGGCTCGCAGATCTTCGACACGGCCGGGTTCGGCCTGGCGGCGCACCGCCTGGTGGGCCTGCTCGCGCGCATCCGCGACACCCACGACCTCGAACTGCCCGAGCTCGACCTCGGCGGTGGCCTCGGCATCGCCTACACCGGCGAGGACGCCCCGCTGGAGGTCACCGACGTCGCCGAGCGGCTGACCGCCGTGGTCGGCAAGGAGTGCGCCGCCGCGGGCCTGACCGTCCCGCGCCTCGCGGTGGAACCGGGACGGGCCATCGTCGGATCGACGACGGTGACCCTCTACGAGGTCGGCACTGTCAAGGAGCTGCCCGGGCTGCGCACCTTCGTCAGCGTGGACGGCGGCATGAGCGACAACATCCGCACGGCGCTCTACGACGCCCGCTACACCGCCCGGCTGGTCTCCCGGACCGGTTTGGCCACGACGCACGTCGTCACGATCGTCGGCCGGCACTGCGAGTCCGGGGACGTCGTCGCCCACGACGTGCCGCTGCCCGACGACGTCCGGCCCGGTGACCTGCTGGCCATTCCCGCCAGCGGCGCCTACCACCGGTCGATGGCCAGCAACTACAACCACGTGGCGCGGCCACCGGTGATCGCCGTGCGCGACGGCGCGGCCCGGATCATCGTCCGGCGGGAGACCGAGGACGACCTGCTGCGCCTGGACGTCGATCCGGGCGTGAAGGTCGATCCGGGCGTGAAGGTCGATCCGGGCGTGAAGGTCGAGCCGGGCGCCGACCCGGCCTCCCCGGAGGTGGCGCGGTGAGGATCGCGTTGCTCGGCTGTGGGGTCGTCGGCAGCGAGACCGTCCGGCTGTTGCAGGCCAACGCCGCCGATCTCGCTGCCCGGGTCGGGGCTCCCCTGGAGCTCGCCGGGATCGCGGTGCGCAGGCCGGGCCGCGCCCGCGCCCTCGACGTGGATCCGGCGCTGTTCACCGGGGATGCGGCGGGCCTCGTCGCCCGGGACGACGTCGACATCGTGATCGAGCTTGTCGGCGGCATCGAGCCGGCCCGCTCCTGGCTGCTGTCCGCCCTGCGGGGGGGTAAGTCGGTGGTCACCGCGAACAAGGCCCTGTTGGCCTCGGACGGCGCGACGCTGCACGACGCGGCCGCCGCGGCCGGCACCGATCTCTACTACGAGGCCGCCGTGGCCGGGGCCATCCCGCTGATCCGCCCGCTGCGTGAGAGCATGGCCGGGGATCGTGTGCACCGGGTGCTCGGCATTGTCAACGGGACGACCAACTTCGTGCTGACCCGGATGGACGAGATCGGCGCGTCGTTCACCGAGGCACTCGCCGAGGCCGGGGCGCTCGGATACGCCGAGGCCGATCCCTCCGCCGACATCGATGGGTTCGACGCGGCCGCGAAGGCGGCCATCATGGCCCAGCTGGCCTTCCACTCCCGGGTAACGATCGACGACGTCTACCGGGTCGGCATCGGTGAGGTCACCACCGCCGACATCGCCAGCGCCCGGGAGCTCGGTTGCACTGTGAAGGCGCTCGTGGTGGCGGAACGCTCGGCCGAGACCGAGGGGATCAGCGTGCGGGTCCACCCGGCGATGATCCCGCGCACCCACCCGCTGGCCGGGGTGCGGGAGGCCTTCAACGCGGTGTTCGTCGAGTCCGAGGCGGCGGGCCAGCTGATGTTCTACGGCCAGGGCGCCGGCGGGGCGCCGACCGCCTCGGCGGTGCTCGGGGATGTGGTCGCGGTCGCGCGCAACCGTATCGCTGGCCGTCGCGGCCCTGGTGAATCGTCCTACGCCGCGCTGCCTGTGCTGCCGATGGGCCGTACCGTGACGAGGTATCACGTGAATCTCGACGTCACCGACAAGACCGGCGTGCTCGCGACGGTCGCTGGGGCGTTCGCGCGTCACGATGTGTCTATCAGGAGCGTTCGTCAGGACGGCCGCGGCGACGACGCGAGCCTCGTCCTGGTGACGCATGCCGCCCCGGACGCGGCACTGTCCGCCACCGTCGAGGAGCTCCGCGGCCTCGCCGGTGTCCGGGCGGTGTCCGGCGTGATGCGGGTTGAGGGAGGTGAGCCGTGACCACGACGTCATCCACACCGCTCGCGGACGAGCCGGCCGTGCCGGTGCTGTCCGCGGCGCCCGATCGGCCGCACCGGCCGTGGCAGGGAATCATCGAGGAGTACCGGGACCGTCTGCCGATCGCACACGACACGCCCGTCATCACGTTGCGTGAGGGTGGGACGCCCCTGCTGCCCGCGGCACACCTCTCCGACCTCACCGAATGTGAGGTTCATCTCAAAATCGAAGGGGCGAATCCGACTGGCTCCTTCAAGGACCGCGGGATGACGGTGGCCATCAGCCGGGCTGTCGGCGCCGGTTCCCAGGCTGTCATCTGCGCGTCCACCGGCAACACCTCGGCGTCGGCCGCCGCCTACGCGGCCCGCGCCGGCATCACCTGCGCGGTGCTGGTGCCCAGCGGAAAAATTGCCCTGGGCAAGCTCGCCCAGGCGCTTGTCCACGGGGCCCGGCTGCTGCAGCTCGACGGCTCCTTCGACGACTGCCTGCGGGTGGCGCGCGAACTCGCCGACACCTCGCCGGTGACCCTGGTCAACTCGGTGAACCCCTTCCGTCTCGAGGGGCAGAAGACGGCGTCCTTCGAGATCGTGGAGGCGCTCGGCCGGGCCCCGGACGTCCACTGCCTGCCGGTCGGCAACGCCGGCAACATCACCGCTTACTGGCGGGGCTACCTCGAGGAGAACAACCGGATCGCCAGCGGCCGCCCGCGGATGTGCGGTTTCCAGGCAGCGGGTGCCGCGCCCATCGTGCGGGGCGAGGTGGTGACCTCGCCGCAGACGATCGCCACGGCGATCCGCATCGGCAACCCGGCGTCGTGGGATCTCGCTGTCGAGGCGAGAGAGGCCTCCGGTGGTCTGATCGACGCCGTGAACGACCGGGAGATCCTCGCCGCCTACCGCCTGCTGGCCCGCAGGGAGGGCGTCTTCGTGGAGCCTTCCAGCGCCGCCAGCGTCGCGGGCCTGCTGAAGGCACGGGCGGCCGGCCGGATTGAACCCGGCGAGCAGGTCGTGTGCACCGTCACGGGCAACGGGCTCAAGGACCCCGACTGGGCGATCAGCGGCGCGGCCCGGCCGGAAACGATCCGCCCGACCGTCGCGGGCGCCGCCGAGGCGCTGGGGCTGCAGCGCTCGTGACCACTCGGTCCTCCCCGCGCCCAGGCGGGACGGCGGCCTTCGCCGAGCGGGTCGGCCGGTCCGGGCCGGTCACCGCCGCCGACGGCGTGTCGCGGCGGGTCCGGGNCCGGGNGCCGGCGACCAGCGCGAATCTCGGCCCCGGCTTTGACACGTTCGGCCTGGCATTGGGCCTGTACGACGAGGTCGATGTCGAGACGACCCGATCCGGTCTCACCGTTGACGTCGTCGGCACGGACGTCGTCGCCCGGGACGAGACGCACCTCGTGGTCCGGGCGATCCGGGCGACCTTCGACACCCTCGGCCGGGCGCAGCCCGGTCTCGCGTTGCACTGCGTCAACCGGATCCCGCACGGCCGCGGGCTGGGATCATCGGCCGCGGCGATCGTCGCCGGGGTCGTCGCCGCCGCCGCGCTCGCGCAGCCGGACCTCGGGCCCGCCTTCGAGACCGATGCCGCCTTTGACGCCGATGCCGCCTTTGACGCCGATACCGCCTTTGACGCCGGCGCGGACTCCGTGTCCGCGCCCGATGACGCACCCGAGCCGGACCCGGTGTCCAGAGCGGCGTCCGGAGCCGGCTTCTTCGGGCCCGCGGGCATGCTGCGGCTCGCCAGCGCCATCGAGGGGCACCCGGACAACGTCGCCGCGGCGCTGAGCGGGGGCTTCACCGTTGCGTGGCAGGACGGCGACGGTGCCCGGTCCCTGCGCGTCGATCCCTTCGCCGAGCTGAGACCCGTGATCTTCATCCCCGCGATACGGCAGTCGACCGAGCAGTCGCGCGGGGCGCTGCCGAGCGGCGTTCCGTTCGCCGACGCCGCCCGCAACCTCGGTCGGGCCGCGCTGCTGGCGTTGACGATGTCGGCCGCCGAGCCGGCCGCCGGGCAGCCGTCCCGACGTGCCGAGGCACTCCTGCGTGCCACCGAGGATCTGGTGCATCAGCCCTACCGGTTCCCCGGCGTCCCGGCGTCGGCGGACCTCGTCGGTCGGCTGCGCGGCGGGGGGATCGCGGCGGCCCTGTCCGGTTCGGGGCCATCCGTCATCGCCCTCGCCGTCGGTGGTGAACAGGCCGCGGCGGCGGTGGACGTGGCGGGTGCCGGGTTCTCCGTCGCCCCGCTGCCGGTGGACAGACACGGTGCACGCGTCATCCGATGTCGATCCGCAGCGCCATGACCCCGTTGCCCGCGGTGGGATCCGCTGCGACGGCTGGCGCTGTGAGCTCCCGATGCGCGGTTGTGTGTCACATCGGGAAGTCCTGACGTCTCAAGGTTGTTGCCGAGGCGTCTGCCGCTGGATAGTCTGGTGACTGCACCCGCTGCCACCGCGGCGCGTGCTCGCTCCCGCCATGCCGCTCTGGTCTCGCCAGGTGGAACATGGTTCGGGACTCCGGTGTATAAGCTTCGTCGTCGTTGCCTCGGCTCCACACCGGCACTCCCAGGCGGGATCGGCGAGTTCGCTCGCGGCAGTCGGCCGCTGGCGCCGTACACGGGCGCGATGCTCGCCCATTCGGTGCTGTATACCCCTTCATCCGGCATGTGTGCAGGCGAAGAAGGTCCACAAGCAACGCCCGGCTCACCAGGAGCCAGTTCCTTCAGGGAAGGAAAACCTTGAGCGACACCACCAACGTGCTGCCGCAGAGCGCACGTGAGTCTGCGCCGCCCGTGACGCCTGCGCCGCCCGTGACGCCTGCATCGCCCCGGGAGAGTGACCCGGCGGCGAGCACCTCGTCCGCAGACGCCATCTCGGCTGAGTCCACCGGGAACGGTGACTCGCGCGCAGGCCGTATCACCCGGACCGCTCTCGCCGCACCTTCTCCGGCCGGAGAAGGTGCGGCCGTGACCCGACGCCGCCGGCAGGGCACCGGTCTGTCCGCGATGCTGCTCCCCGAGCTGCAGGCCATGGCCTCGTCCCTGGGGATCCAGGGCGTGGGCCGGCTGCGCAAGGGCCAGCTCATCGCCGCGATCCAGAACGTGCAGAACAACGAGTCCGCGGCCGTGACGCCCGTCGCGGCGGCCCCAGCGACTTCTTCGGCCTCCGCAGCCTCCACGGCCTCCACGGCCCTTGCACCGCCGCCCCCGGCGGAGTCGGGGCCGGCCTCGCCCGCCGGACCGGTTCCGGCCGCGAGCGAGACATCCCCCGCGCCGCGGGTGTCCCGGCNGGCTGCCGGCTCGGACGGCACCGCTNCCCGCNCCCGTTCCCGCCGTGGAGCCTCTCGGGCGGCGGCGAGCCCCGCCGCCGAGCAGCCGACCCTGCCCGAAACGGCGGCTGGGGACACGGTCGTGGAGACCCGGGCCGGATCGGTTGTGGACGCCCGGGCCGGATCGGCCGCCTCCGCCGTGGCTTCGGCCCAGCCGACCGTGTCCGCCCAGCCGACCGGGGCGCCCGCGTCGGCTCCGCCGGCCGCCGCGTCCCACCGCCAGACCGATGCCGGTCCCCGGAGTCGGGAGGACCGCCGGGATCGTTCCGCCGACAACGGCCGGGTGAGCGCGAGTGACCGTCAGGGCGGTGAGGCCGGCGGCGAGCGTGCCACGGCGGACCGCCAGGGCGCGGACCGTCGCTCCGGTACGGACCGTCAGTCCGCTGATCGTCCCAGCCGCGTGGATCGCACCCAGCAGGGTGACCGGTCCGGGGCAGAGCGTTCCGGCGGCGACCGGCCCGGGCAGGGAGGGCAAGGGGGGCAAGGCGAGGACGACTTCGCCGCCCGTGGCCGGCGGGGCCGCTTCCGGGAACGCGGTCGTAACCGCGGTCGCGGCGGGCAGGCCGGCCCGAGCGAGAACGAGCCGGTCCTGCGCGAGGACGACGTCCTGGTCCCCGTCGCCGGCATTCTCGACGTTCTGGATAACTACGCCTTCGTGCGGACCAGCGGGTACCTGACCGGCCCGACCGACGTCTATGTCAGCCTCGCCCAGGTGCGTCGCAACGGGCTGCGCCGCGGTGACGCCATCACCGGTGTCGTCCGCGCCCCGCAAGAGGGCGAGCAGCGCCGGGACAAGTACAACGCGCTGGTCCGGCTCGACACCATCAACGGGATGGAGCCCGAGGAGGCACGCGGCCGGCCGGAGTTCACCAAGCTGACTCCGCTCTACCCCCAGGAGCGGCTGCGGCTGGAGACCGAGCCCCACATGCTGACCACGCGGGTCATCGACCTCGTGATGCCGATCGGCAAGGGGCAGCGGGCCCTGATCGTCAGCCCGCCCAAGGCGGGTAAGACGATGGTGCTGCAGTCCATCGCGAACGCGATCACGACGAATAACCCGGAAGTCCACCTCATGGTCGTGCTCATCGATGAGCGGCCGGAGGAGGTCACCGATATGCAGCGGTCGGTCAAGGGCGAGGTCATCGCGTCCACCTTCGACCGTCCACCGGCCGACCACACCAATGTCGCCGAGCTGTCCATCGAGCGGGCCAAGCGTCTGGTCGAGTTGGGCCACGACGTCGTCGTGCTGCTCGACTCGATCACCCGGTTGGGCCGTGCCTACAACCTGGCGGCCCCGGCCTCCGGTCGTATCCTGTCCGGCGGTGTCGACTCGACGGCGCTCTACCCGCCGAAGCGGTTCCTCGGCGCGGCCCGCAACATCGAGAACGGCGGGTCTCTGACGATCATTGCGACGGCGCTGGTGGAGACCGGTTCGACGATGGACACCGTGATCTTTGAGGAGTTCAAGGGAACCGGCAACGCCGAGCTCAAGCTCGATCGCAAGATTGCCGACAAGCGGATCTTCCCCGCGGTGGATGTCGACGCCTCCGGTACCCGCAAGGAGGAGATCCTGCTTGCCCCGGACGAGCTCGTGATCATGCACAAGCTGCGTCGCGTGCTCCATACCAGGGAGACCCAGCAGGCCCTCGAGCTCCTGCTCGATCGGCTCAAGCAGACCAGGACGAATTACGAGTTCCTGATGCAGATCGCCAAGACCGCACCGCCTCAGGATTAGCCTTCCCCCACACGGCGGCTTCGCCGCAGTGTGGGGGCCCCTGGCCCAGGGCGCCGTTCGGGGTTTCCGCGCGATCGCCTTCGGCGATCTTGCTGGGGGGTCGTCGGGGGGCTTCGCCGCAGTGTGGGGACCCTTGCATCGGCTGGCGGTCGGTGCATCCGGCCTCTGGCAGACTGGCAGCAGACCGGCTCCGGTTCACGTCGTCCACGCGAGACGACGACCCGGCGGCCACTTTGAAAGAGGGATCATGAAGCCTGACGTCCACCCGACCTACCACGAGACGACGGTCACCTGTACCTGCGGGAACACCTTCACCACCCGCAGCACCAAGGAGAACGGCGTCGTCAACGCCGAGGTCTGCTCGCAGTGCCACCCGTTCTACACCGGCAAGCAGAAGATCCTCGATGTCGGCGGCCGGGTCGAGAAGTTCGAGCGCCGGTTCGGCCGGCGGCGCCCCGGCGAGAAGGTCGGCGGCGCGAAGTAGCTCGGCCGCGGCGCCCGTCCGGACTCCGGACGGGCGCCGTTCGCGTCTGGGACGGACGATACCCGTCCCACCGACCCCCTCCCGGAACCGTGACGCGTTCCAGGACCATGACGTGCGAAGGAACCACGATGACGTCCCCGCTCGACGGCCTGATCGCCGAGCACGCCGAGATCGAGGGGCAGCTCGCCGACCCGGCGGTGCACAACGACCCCGCGAAGGCGCGCGCCCTGAGCCGTCGCTACGCGCAGCTCGCCCCGGTCGTGGATCTTGCGCGCGAGCTCGACCGGGTGGAGGGAGACCTCGCTGCCGCCCGCGAGCTCGCGCTGCTGGACCCGTCGTTCCGGGACGAGGTCCAGGATCTCGGCGAGGAGCTGGCCCGGCTCAACGACCGACTGCGGGCCTACCTCGTCCCGATCGACCCCGACGACGCCCGGGACGCCATCCTCGAGGTCAAGGCCGGCGCCGGTGGCGAAGAATCGGCGCTGTTCGCCGGAGACCTGCTCCGGATGTATCTGCGCTATGCCGAACGGCGCGGCTGGAAGACCGAGATCCTCGACGCCAACCCCTCCGACCTCGGCGGTTACCGTGATGTCAGCGTGGCGGTGAAGGCCCGGGGACCCGCGGGCCCCGGGGACGGTGTCTATGGCCGGCTGCGCTTCGAGGGCGGGGTGCACCGCGTCCAGCGGGTGCCCGTCACCGAGTCCGCCGGACGTATCCACACCTCGGCGGCCGGGGTCCTGGTGCTTCCGGAGGCCGAGGAGGTTGATGTCGAGATCGACCCGAACGACCTGCGCATCGACGTGTTCCGCTCGTCCGGCCCCGGTGGGCAGAGTGTCAACACCACGGACTCCGCGGTCCGGATCACCCATATCCCGACCGGTGTGGTGGTCTCCTGTCAGAACGAGAAGAGCCAGCTACAGAACAAGGAGTCCGCGCTGCGGATCCTGCGGGCCCGTCTGCTCGGGGCGGCCCGGGAGAAGGCCGAGTCGGAGGCGTCGCTGGCGCGTGCCAGCCAGGTCCGCACGGTGGACCGGTCGGAGCGGGTCCGGACCTACAACTTCGCCGAGAACCGGATCAGCGACCATCGGGTCGGCTACAAGGCACACAACCTCGACCAGGTGCTCGACGGGGAGCTCGACGAGGTCCTCGACGCGCTGGCCGCCGCGGACCTCGACGCGCGGCTGGCGGCTCAGGCGTCATGACCGGCCCGCCGGCCGCGCAGGGGCGCTCACGGGGCACGGAGCAGGAGCAGCCGGGCCGGGGTGCGTCCCCGCATCCGGGCTCCACGGATCCCCTGAGCCCGGTGCGCCACGCGGCCGACCTGACACCGCTGGGCGCGTGGTTGGCGGCGGCGACCGACCGGTTGCGTGCGGCCGGGGTGGCGAGCCCCCGCGCCGACGCCGAGCAGCTCGCCGCCTTCGTGCTCGCGGTGCCCCGCGGCCGGCTGGCACTGCTCGACGACGTCACGGCGGCGGCGGCGCGGCGGCTGGACGAGCTTGTGGCCAGGCGCGCGCAGCGGGTGCCGCTGCAGCACCTGACCGGTGTCGCCGGCTTCCGCCACCTCGATCTCACCGTCGGCCCCGGGGTCTTCATCCCGAGGCCCGAGACGGAGTCCGTCGTCGAATGGGCGCTTACAGAGCTCACCGGCTCCGCCGGGGCCCGGCGGCCGGGACCGTTGTGCGTCGATCTGTGCGCGGGCTCGGGGGCGATCGCGCTGTCCCTGGCGGCGGAGCTGCCCGGCGCGACGGTGCACGCCGTGGAGGTCGACCCGGCGGCGGTGGTCTGGCTGCGACGCAACATCGCCGGCACCGGTCTTCCCGTGACGGCGCACGCAGCCGACATCGCCGCGGCGCTGCCCGAGTCGCTCACCCGACTCGCCGGGACGGTCGACCTGATCATCAGCAANCCGCCGTNCCTCCCCGACGCCGACCGCCACACGGTGGAGCCCGAGGTGGGCGAGCATGATCCGGCCCGCGCCCTGTGGGGGGGGCCCGACGGGCTCGACGTGGTGCGTACGGTTGTCGGGGTGGCTGCGCGGCTCCTGCGGCCAGGCGGTCTCCTCGTCATCGAACACGCCGACGGCCACGGGGTGTCGGCGCCCGAGCTGCTTCGCGCCGACGGTCGCTGGTCGCACGTGGCGGATTATCGGGACCTGGCCGGCCGGGACCGGTTCGTCGCCGGCCGGCGCGGGGCGTCCCGTGAGCCCCGATCCTGAGGACGAACCCTGATCCTTGAGAAGAGGACGGGCAATGGAACGTTTCGACTGCTCTGACGAACGGGAGCGGGCCCGCGGTCTCGACGCGGCGGTCAGCACCGTCGCCCGGGGCGGGCTGGTTGTGCTCCCCACCGACACGCTCTACGGGCTGGGCGCCGACGCCTTCGATCGGGACGCGGTGGCCTCGCTGCTGGCGGCAAAGGGGCGTGGCCGGAACATGCCGGTTCCGGTCCTGGTCGGCTCCTGGCGCACCCTCGACGGGCTGATCGAGCGGATGACCCCCCAGGTCCGGGAGTTGATCACCGCATTCTGGCCGGGCGGGCTGACGCTGGTGGCCCGGCACACCCCGTCGCTGCGCTGGGATCTCGGGGAGAGCCGGGGCACGGTGGCGGTGCGCATGCCCCTGCACCCGGTGGCGATCGAGCTGCTGGGTCGGACCGGGCCGATGGCCGTCTCCAGCGCGAACATCAGTGGCCAGCCTCCGGCGACGACGATCGACGAGGCGCTGCACCAGCTCGGCGGTGCCGCGGATGTCTATCTCGACGGGGGACCGTGCCCGGCCGCCGTCCCCTCGACCATCGTCGACTGCACCGGGGAGGTGCCCGTTGTACTGCGCAGCGGCGCGATTGGCCTCACCGCGCTGCGTGCGGTGCTGCCGCTGATCCGGGAGCCCGTGAACCGATGAGCCCGTGAACCGATGAGCCCGTAGCTCGCAGGCGACCCCGCGTGCCGGAGCCGGTCCGGACGGTCCGGGCCGGGATACGGTCCGGGCCGGGGTGGGGTGGGCATGACGCCGCTGATCGTCCCGGCGGGAGAGTCCCGTACGATCCTGAACCGGGTCGCGGGGCGATGGTCACAGCGGGTGGCTTCGGGTAGATCCGGGTGGATGGTGTTCCCGGGCCAGAGGAGCATGGGGTGACCGGGTCGCCCGCGCGGCGGCACCGGTCATCGGCTGCCGGTTGTGGCGCGGTTGCCGGTTGTGGCGCGGTCGCCGTTCCAGCGCGGTCGCCGTTCTAACGCAGGAGGTTAGAAACGTCATGAGCACCCCGTTCTGGGGCCCGGACTTCGACCAGCTGAGCGCGACGGATCCGCAGATCGCGGAGGTGGTCCTCGATGAGCTGGACCGGCTGCGCGGCGGCCTGCAACTCATCGCGAGCGAGAACTTCACGTCCCCGGCGGTGCTGGCGGCGCTGGGCTCGACGTTGTCGAACAAGTATGCCGAAGGGTATCCGGGTCGGCGTTACTACGGCGGTTGCCAGGTGGTCGACCGGGCCGAGGAGATCGGCATCGCCCGGGCGAAGCAGCTCTTCGGCGCGGAGCACGCCAACCTGCAACCGCATTCGGGCTCGTCGGCGAACTTCGCCGTGTACGCGGCGCTACTCACGCCAGGTGACACGGTCCTGGCGATGTCGTTGCCGCATGGCGGTCACCTCACCCACGGCAGCAAGGTGAGCTTCTCCGGTAAGTGGTTCAACGTGGTGGCCTACGGCGTGCGGGAGGACACCGAGCTGATCGACTACGACCAGGTGCGGGAGCTCGCCCGCCAGCACCGGCCCAAGATGATCATCTGTGGGGCGACGGCCTACCCACGTCTGATCGACTTCGCCGCGTTCCGCTCGATCGCCGACGAGGTCGGTTCGTGGCTGATGGTGGACGCGGCGCACTTCATCGGTCTGGTCGCCGGGGGCGCGATCCCGAGCCCCGTTCCCTACGCCGACGTTGTCAGCTTCACCACCCACAAGGTGTTGCGCGGCCCGCGAGGGGGCATGATCCTCGCGCGTGAGGAGCTGGCTTCCCGCATCGACAAGGCCGTGTTCCCGTTCAGCCAGGGTGGCCCGCTGATGCACGCGGTCGCGGCGAAGGCCGTCGCGTTGCGGGAGGCGGCCTCGCCCGCTTACGCGCAGTACGCTCGCCAGGTGGTGGCCAACGCGCAGCGGCTCGCCGACGAGCTTGCCGCCGAGGGCATCCGGCCCGTCGCCGGTGGCACCGACACCCATCTCGCCCTGCTCGACCTGCGGGAACTCGGGGTCAGCGGCAAGGAAGCCGAGGCGCGTTGCGACGCGGCCGGCATCACCCTGAACAAGAACGCCATTCCCTATGACCCGCAGCCGCCCGCGATCTCCTCCGGCATCCGGGTGGGAACCCCGGCGGTCACCACCCAGGGGATGGGCGAGGGGGAGATGAAGGAGATCGCGGGGCTGATCGCCCACGCGGTGCGTGAGCCGGAAGCCGCCGCCGACGTCGCTGCGGCGGTGTCCGCGCTCGTCGCCCGGCATCCGGCCTATCCGCGGTAGGGGTCGATCCGCGGTAGGGGATCAGGCGGTTCCGCACGGCCGCGGCAGTAGGCGGCAGTAGGCGGCAGTAGCCGGATCCGGGTCCGGCAGGCGGGAGATGCCCGACGGTGCGCGAGTACCTGCTCGTCTTCGTGGTCTCGGCGGCGGTGACCTTTCTCGCCACGCCGGTGGCACGCGTCTTCGCCATGCGCATCGGTGCCGTCGCCGGGGTACGTGCCCGCGACGTCCACTCCACCCCGACGCCCCGGCTGGGGGGCCTGGCCATGCTTGCCGGGCTCTACGCCGGGTTCGGGGTGGCGGACCGCCTGCCGTTCCTCTCGGTGGTCTCCCAGGACTGGTCGGAGATCCGGGCGGTGCTCGTCGCCGGCACCTTGATCTGCCTGCTCGGCGTCGCCGACGACCGATGGGAACTGGACTCCCTGACCAAACTGGCCGGGCAGGTCGCCACGGCCGGCATCATGGTGCTCCTCGGCGTCCAATGGACGTTTGCGATCAATCGGGACAGCGAGACGACGCTGAGCCTGGGACCGGAGACCGCGGTCCCGCTGTCCATCCTCGCCACGGTGGTGCTTATCAACGCGATGAACTTCATCGACGGCCTGGACGGCCTCGCGGCGGGCGTCGCGGCGATCGCCGCCGGCGCGACCTTCTACTTCGCCTATCAGATCGCAGTGATCAACGGCTTCTACCGGGCCTCCCCGGCGGCGCTCCTGGCCGCCGTGACCGCCGGGGTCTGCATCGGGTTCCTGCCGCACAATTTCAATCCGGCCCGGCTGTTCATGGGGGACTCGGGCTCGATGCTCATAGGCCTGCTGTCGGCCGCATCGATGATCTCCGTGACCGGTCAGGTGGCCTACGGGGGTTACGCTGGACCCTCACGGTCGTACCCGTCGCTGATCCCGTTGGCGATACCCCTGGCCGTGCTCGCCGTTCCGTTTCTCGATCTCGGGCTCGCGGTCGTCCGGCGGACGAGGGCGGGGCGCTCGCCGTTCGCGGCGGACAAGATGCATCTCCACCACCGCATGCTGGAAATCGGTAATTCGCACGTGAGGGCGGTTCTCTTCATGTATTTCTGGGCGGCTCTGGTCGGGTTCGGAGGTGTCGCCGCGTCGTTCTCCAACTCCCCGTTGCCGATCCTGGTCGCCACCGTCGGAGTGGGCCTCGCGGCCCTGATCGCGCTGCTGATCAGGACCCAGCGATCGGCGCGGCGCGCATGATCGTGCCGGCGGCCCGGGTGATCCGGCTGGGAGCGGCGCTGACCGGGGTGCTGGCGGTCCCGGCGGTGGGGCTCGCGGCGGTCCTGCGCGGCGGGACGGGCGCCCTGAGCGCCGCGGTCGGCCTGATGATCGTCATGGCGTTCTTCGGCATCAGCAAGGTGGCGGTCGGGGCCGTCGCGCGCCGGGCGCCGCATCTGCTCCTGCCGGCGGCCCTCGGCACCTACGCGGCGAAGGTAGCACTGCTGGGTGTCCTGCTCGTGGTGATCCAGGACACGGAGGCCCTTGACCTGCCGGCCTTCGCCTGGTCGATTTTCGCCGGGGTCTTCGGGTGGATGGGTGCCGAGCTCTGGGTCGCGACCCACACCCGGATGCCCTTCTACGACCCGGAGCGTCCCGGCGCGTGGGACGCCTCGCGCCGTCCGCCGGTCTGATGACCTCGGGGGGAAACGGTCCCGGCGAGGCGTGGAACGTCTTCGGCACGTTGATCGCCGGAATGCTCTTCTGGGGACTGGTCGGTTTTGGAGCGGATCGCCTTCTCGGCTTTCACGTGCTGTTCCTGCCGATCGGACTGACCGTCGGCCTCGCCGCCGCGATGTACCTCGTGATCTATCGACTTACCCGGTGAGAGGGCGGATAGCCAGGCTTCCGGCCAGCTCGGCGGTCTTGGCGAAATACGCTCCGTTGGTCCTGTTCGCCCAGTTCGTTCGGCCTGACCGTTCTGTCCCGCTTGTCCTGGTAGTTCCGTCCTGCTGGACCTGGCTGTACCGACCGCCCCGGCTGTTCCATTGAATCGGGCCGGTCCTCGCCGTCGATGACCTCGAAGGTCATCGACGGCGCAACCGATTCCGGTCAGAGTGGACCCAGGTCGCCGAGACGGGGAAGGGAGAGCCGAATTGTGCTCATCTGGCAGACGTTGTGACGCTACTGGGCGTAGCCGACGGCGGGAGATGGGTGCAGCTGGAAGCCGCGTGTCATCAACTCGTCGCGCTGTGTGGAATGGGTAGCAACGGAGTGAAACCCATAGACAACGCGCGGATGAACCAGCGCGAACGTCGAAGCGAGTCCGTGCTTGTGGGGTGCCGGTGTGGATAGTATCGCGGGCAACAGGACGTCGGCCTGCCGACACCCATCAGGGCCTGGGCTTGTCGAGGTGTCCTTCGGAGCGCTGTACCCGGTTGGCGACGGGTCGTTCTTCGGTGTGAGCGTGTCGTGCGAACCCGGTAGGGTGGAGGCAATCTGCCGCCGAGCACGGCAACCTTGCCGGGCCGTGAACGCGCTACCTAATCGATCATGGAGGTGTTTGTCGTGCCGGTCCTCGCCGACGAGGGCTTCGAAGGCCCCACCAAGGAGGTCTTCCAGACTCCGCACTGGTTCGATGTCGGGATCGGCTCGGTCAATCTCTACCTCAACAAGGCCACCGCGCTCACGATCTTTGCTGCACTGTTTGTCGGTGTGATCTTCTGGTTGGGATTCCGCCGAGCTAAAATCATACCTCGCGGCCTCCAGAACCTGTGCGAGTCGGCCTACGACTTCATCGATCTGCAGATCGCCCGGGGTGTCATCGGCGAGAAGGGCACGAGGTACACGCCCTACCTGCTCGTCCTGTTCAGCTTCGTGTTGATCTGCAACGTGCTCGCGGTGGTGCCCGGGGCCCAGTTCCCGGCGACCTCGCGCATCGCCGTCCCGATGGTTCTGGCGCTCGTCACGTACGTGTTGTTCAACTACGCGGGCATCAAGGCCAACGGCGCCGGTCCGTACTTCAAGGAGATGATTGACCCGGCTCCCACCGCGCCGCTGTGGATCCGCGTGCTCCTGGCGCCGATCGAGATTCTCTCGACCTTGATCGTTCGGCCCTTCACGCTGGCGGTCCGGCTCTTCGCGAACATGTTCGCCGGGCACATCCTGCTGCTGGTCTTCTCGCTGGGCGCGGACTACCTGCTGCCCAAGCCCCCCTATGTGTTCGGCGCCGCCTCACTGCTGGTGGCGATCATCCTCACGGCGTTCGAGCTTGTCATCGACGCTCTCCAGGCGTACATCATCACGATCCTCACAGCCGCCTACATCGGCGGTGCGATGGTGCACGGAGAGCACGAGGTAGCTCCGTCCGAGGAACTCGCCTCGCCTGCTCCGGCGGGCGTGCCGGTATCGGCCCGGGCCTAGATTCCCGACACACCCTTCCAGCACCGGCGAGTCCCGGTGCCCGACTGAATAGGAAAAGCACCGCAATGGCAGACATTCTCGCCGCCAAGGACGCTGTGAGCGGAAGCCTGGGCGCCGTCGCCTACGGCCTCGCCGCCATCGGTCCCGGTATCGGTATCGGTCTCATCTTCGGCCTGGGCGTCCAGGCGATCGCCCGCCAGCCCGAGGCCGAGCAGGTCGCCTTCCGGTACATGCTCATCGGCTTCGCCCTCGCCGAAGCCCTCGCGCTCATCGGCTTCGTCGTTCCCTTCGTCTTCCCGTAAACCGGCGGGGCAATCATGAGCGCGACATCCATCCTTATCGCCGCCGCCGAGAGCGGGCACTCCGACGAGAACGTTCTGATCCCGCCGCTGAGTGAACTGCTCATCGGAACGTTGTCGTTCGCCTTGCTCGTGGCCTTCTTCTTCTGGAAGATCAGGCCGCAGATCGCCAGGACCTACGCGCAGCGCACCGAGCGGATCGAGGGCGGGCTCGCCCGCGCCGAGGCGGCGCAACGCGAGGCGCAGGCCCTGCTGGAGCAGTACCGCGCCCAGCTGGCCGAGGCTCGGACCGAGGCCGCGCGCATCCGCGAGGAGGCGCACAGCGAGGGCCGGCAGATCACCGAGGAACTCCGCGCCGCGGCGCAGCGCGAGATCGCCGAGATCAAGGCCCGGGCGGACGCCCAGCTCGCGGCCGACCGGGCGCAGATCGTCGCCCAGGTCCGCCGGGAGGTCGGTGAGATCGCGGTCGATCTGGCCTCGAAGATCGTCGGATTCCAGCTGGAGAGCAGCGCCACGCAGAACCGGCTGATCGACGACTTCATCGCAGCGCTTGACAACTCGGCCGAGGGCGTCGGTACCGTGGCCGCACCGGTCAGGCCGGGAGGCTGACGGTGGAGGGAGCCAGCAGGCACGGCTTGGCGGCCGCGCGGGCGACNCTCGACGAGGCAACCGCGACGGCACCGGGCGCGCCCCGCCCGGTGGACGCCGGGCGGATCGCCGAGGACCTCCGGGCCGTCGCCGAGCTCCTCGCCCGGGAGCCGGCCGTGCGCCGCGCCCTCACCGACCCGGGGGCACCCGTGGCCGCGCGCACGGAGCTGGTCACCCGGCTGTTCGGAACTCAGCTCGCCCCGGCGAGCCTGCGGATCGTGCACACGGCGGTCGGGGCGCGCTGGTCGCGGCCGTTCGATCTGCAGTACGCGCTGCTCGAACTGAGCGTCGAGGCGCTGCTCGTCGAGGCGGAGCGGGACGGGGCGCTGGAGGAGGTCGAGGACGAGCTGTTCCGGTTCGGCCNGATCCTCGACCAGAACGCTCCGCTCGCGCTCGCGCTGACCGACCCGGCCGCGCCGGCGGCAGTCAAGGACAGGCTGCTCACCCGGCTGCTCGCCGGCCGGGCGCACCCGGTCACCGTGCGCCTGGTCCAGCAGGCGGCGGCCGACCGGATCCACGGCGACGTCGAGCGCCGGCTGGCCGAGTTCAGCCGGATCGCCGCGGCCCGCCGGGGTCGGGTGGTGGCGATCGTCCGTACGGCGGTTCCGCTGAGTAGCGAAGTCGTCGCCCGTCTGGGTGCGGCGATCAGCCGGTACTTTGGCCGCCAGATCCAGCTGCAGGTCGATCTCGACCCCGACATCCTGGGTGGTGTCGTGGTCCAGGTCGGCGGCGAGGTGGTGGACGGCAGCGTGCTGCGCCGGTTCGTCGCCGCCCGCCGGGCCCTGCTCCGATAGGCGGCGACCGTGACCACGATGATCGTGACGGTCCCCGTCGCCGCGACCACCGCGGACCCGCATCCCGACCCGGGGCGACCTGCCCTGCCCGCAATGAAGGACGAAGGACGTAAGCGATGACTGAGCTCTCCATCCGGCCGGAGGAGATCCGCGACGCCCTGCGGGAGTACGTCGACTCTTTCCAGGCCACCTCAGCCGGCCGTGAGGAGGTCGGCCGGGTCGTCGTCACCGGTGACGGCATCGCCCGGGTCGAGGGTCTCCCGCACACGATGACCAACGAGCTGCTGGAGTTCCACGGCGGTGTGCTGGGTCTCGCGCTGAACCTCGAGGTCGGCGAGATCGGAACCGTCATCCTGGGTGAATCCGAGAACATCGAGGAGGGGCAGGAGGTCCGCCGCACCGGCCAGATCCTCTCCGCTCCCGTCGGTGACGGCTTCCTCGGCCGGGTCGTCGACCCGCTCGGGCGGCCGATCGACGGCCTCGGGGAGATCGTGGCCGAGGGATCCCGGGAGCTGGAGCTGCAGGCGCCGACGGTCGTCCAGCGCCAGCCGGTGAAGGAACCCCTGCAGACCGGTATCAAGGCGATCGACGCGATGACGGCCATCGGCCGTGGTCAGCGCCAGCTGATCATCGGCGACCGGCAGACCGGCAAGACGACGGTGGCCATCGACGCGATCATCAACCAGCGGGACAACTGGACCTCTGGTGATCCGTCGAAGCAGGTCAAGTGCGTCTACGTGGCGATCGGCCAGAAGAAGTCGACAATCCGCGAGGTGGTGAACTCTCTGGAGGAGGCCGGCGCGCTGGCCTACACCACGATCGTGGCGGCGCCGGCTGACGAGCCGGCGGGCTTCAAGTACATCGCGCCCTACACCGGCTCGGCGATCGCCCAGCACTGGATGTACAACGGCCAGCACGCGCTGATCGTCTTTGACGACCTGACCAAGCAGGCCGAGGCCTACCGCGCGATCTCGCTGCTGCTGCGCCGTCCGCCGGGCCGCGAGGCCTACCCGGGTGACGTCTTCTACCTGCACTCCCGCCTGCTGGAGCGCTGCGCCAAGCTCTCCGACGAGCTCGGCGGCGGCTCGCTGACCGGACTGCCGATCATCGAGACGAAGGCCAACGACATCTCGGCCTACATCCCGACGAACGTCATCTCGATCACCGACGGGCAGGTCTTCCTGGAGTCCGACCTGTTCAACCAGGGTGTCCGCCCGGCCATCAACGTCGGCACCTCGGTGTCCCGGGTCGGCGGTAGCGCGCAGGTTAAGGCGATGAAGTCGGTCGCCGGCCGCCTGCGGCTGGACCTCGCCCAGTACCGCGAGCTCGAGGCGTTCTCGGCCTTCGGTTCCGACCTGGACAAGGCCTCGCGGGACCAGCTCGCGCGCGGCGCCCGCCTGGTCGAGCTGCTCAAGCAGCCGCAGGGCCAGCCCTTCCCGGTCGAGCGCCAGGTCGTGTCGATCTGGGCCGGAACCACCGGCAAGCTCGACGATGTGCCCGTGGCGGACATCCGTCGCTTCGAGTCGGAGTTCCTGGACTTCGTCGGCCGGTCTTACCCGGGGGTGTACGACGCGATCGTGACCACCGGCAAGCTCAGCGACGACACGATCGCCATGCTGGAGTCGGCCGTCGCGGAGTTCAAGAAGCAGTTCACGCTGTCCGACGGCAAGCCGTTGGTCAACGAGCCGGCGCCGAGCCCGCTCGACCCGGGGCTGGTGCGGCAGGAGTCGATCCCGGTGCACCGGCCCGCGGCGCGCAAAGACGACGAGGGCTGATCCATGGCGGGCCAGCTTCGTGAGTACCGGCGGCGCATCCGGTCGGTGCAGTCGACGAAGAAGATCACCCGAGCGATGGAGCTGATCGCGGCTTCCCGCATCGCCAAGGCGCGGGCGCGGGTCGCCGCGGCCCGCCCCTATGCCGAGGAGATCACCCGGGTGATCGAGGCGGTCGCGGCGCAGACCACGATCGACCATCCGCTCACCACCGAGCGGCCCGGGGCGGCCCGGGCCGCGGTCGTGGTGATCACCAGCGACCGGGGGTTGGCCGGCGGGTACAGCTCGAACGCGCTGCGGCGCACCGGGGAGCTCATCGAGCTGCTGCATTCGGAGGGCAAGGAGACCGACCTGCACGTCGTGGGCCGCAAGGGAACGGGCTACTACCGCTTCCGGGGACGTGCGATGAGCGGCGAGTACACCGGTTTCTCCGAACAGCCGTCGTACGCGGACGCCAAGTCGGTCGCGGACGCGCTCATCGCGGCCTTCATCGCCACGAGCGAGAACGGCGGGGNGGACGAGATCCACGTGGTCCACACGGAGTACGTCAGCGCCATCACCCAGACGCCGGTCGCCCGCCGGTTGCTGCCGATGGTGCTCACCGAGACCGACGAACCGCCGCGTGGCGGTCCGCTGCCCCAGTATGAGTTCGAGCCCTCCGCCGAGGGGGTGCTCGACGCGTTGCTGCCGCGCTACGTGGAAAGCCGGCTCTATGCGGCGCTGCTCGAGTCGGCGGCGTCGGAGTCGGCGGCGCGACAGCGGGCCATGAAGTCGGCTACGGACAACGCCGAGGACCTCATCAAGAGATACACCCGGCAGGCCAACCGGGCCCGACAGGACGCCATTACTCAGGAGATCTCCGAGATCGTCGGTGGCGCCAACGCTCTGGCTTCGGGAACCTGATATGGGTGGGCGGCGGTTCACACTCGTGTGGCCGGACTCGTGTGACCGGAACCGATGAGGACAGCGACGACAACAGAACGTGAAGGACGACGCCGAAGGCGGAGCGCGCGCGACGCGGGCCGTTCCGTCCCAGGTGCCAGCGAACGCGAGCCCGAGGCTGCGGCGGCGGGCATTGATCGGAAACTGAGGACGCCATGACCGTCACCACCAGCTCGCCGGCCACGGCACCGGGCCGGACCCCGGGGATCGGCCGGGTCGCCCGAGTCATCGGACCGGTTGTCGACGTGGAGTTCGCTCCCGACGAACTCCCCGAGATCTACCAGGCACTGCAGGTCGACCGGACCATCGGCGACGAGACGCTGACGCTGACGCTCGAGGTCGCCCAGCACATCGGTGACAACACCGTGCGGGCCATCTCCATGCAGCAGACCGACGGTCTCGTCCGGGGCGCGCCCGTCCACGACACCGGCGCGCCGATCTCGGTCCCGGTCGGCGACGCCACCAAGGGCCACGTGTTCAACGTGCTTGGCACGCCGCTCGACGTGAAGCAGATCGAGGCCGAGACGTACTGGCCGATCCACCGGTCGGCGCCGGCGTTCGACCAGCTCGAGTCGAAGACCGAGATGTTCACCACCGGCATCAAGGTCATCGACCTGCTCGCGCCGTACGTGCGCGGCGGGAAGATCGGCCTGTTCGGCGGTGCCGGCGTCGGCAAGACCGTCATCATCCAGGAGATGATCCGCCGGGTCGCCAAGGAGTTCGGTGGCGTCTCGGTGTTCGCCGGGGTCGGCGAGCGTACCCGTGAGGGCAACGACCTGTTCCTGGAGATGACCGAGGCCGGCGTCATCGAGGACACCGCGCTGGTGTTCGGCCAGATGGACGAGCCGCCGGGTACCCGGCTGCGGGTCGCGCTCGGCGCGCTCACGATGGCCGAGTACTTCCGGGACGTCCAGAAGCAGGACGTGCTGCTGTTCATCGACAACATCTTCCGGTTCACCCAGGCCGGATCCGAGGTCTCCACGCTGCTCGGCCGGATGCCCAGCGCCGTCGGCTACCAGCCGACGCTGGCCGACGAGATGGGTGTGCTCCAGGAGCGCATCACCTCGACCCGGGGCCACTCGATCACCTCGCTGCAGGCCATCTACGTGCCCGCGGACGACCTGACCGACCCGGCGCCGGCGACGACGTTCACCCACCTCGACGCCACCACCGTGCTCGACCGGGCCATCTCCGACCTGGGTATCTACCCGGCGGTGAGCCCGCTCGACTCCAACTCCCGGATCCTGGACGCGCGCTATCTCGGGCAGGAGCACTACGACACGGCCCGTGAGGTGCAGCGGATCCTGCAGCGCTACAAGGACCTGCAGGACATCATCGCCATCCTCGGTATCGATGAGCTCTCCGAAGAGGACAAGATTCTCGTCAACCGGGCGCGGCGGATCCAGCGGTTCCTGTCGCAGCCGTTCTTCGTGGCCGAGCAGTTCACCGGCATCCCCGGCAAGTTCGTCCCGCTCGACGAGACGATCGACTCGTTCAAGCGGCTCACCCAGGGCGACTTCGACCACCTGCCGGAGCAGGCGTTCTTCATGTGCGGTGGCATCGAGGACGCGGAGAAGAACGCGGAGAACCTGTAATGCCGATCCGGGTGGCGATTGTCTCGCCCGAGCAGGAGGTGTGGTCCGGCGACGCCGACATGGTCGTCGCCCGGACCACCGACGGTGATCTCGGCGTGCTGCCCGGCCATGTGCCGCTGCTGGGTCTGCTGGCGCCGGGCGGAACGGTCCGGGTCAAGACCGGTGGCCGGGAGATCTCGGCCTCGGTGGACGGCGGCTTCATCTCGGTGACACACCAGGGTGTCAGCATCCTCGCCGAGACCGCGAAGCTGACCTGAGTTTCCCGCGGCCAAGGGCGCGTTCTCCGCATCGGGGGACGCGTCTTTCGCGTCACGTCACAGGTCGCGACAGGGCCCTACAGGCCCATCAGAAACTGCAGGGCCTCGGTCATCCGCAGCAGATGATCGGGACCCACGACGCCGAGCCGGCGACCAAAGCGCTGCTGGGACACCGATTTCACGTCCTCGACCTTCGCGTAGCTTGTCTCGCGCAGACCGGTGCCGCCGGGCGCGAGCTCGACGTGGGAGGGCAGCCCGCAGCGCCCCCCGCCTCGGCGGAGCGCTCGGCACCGAGCTCGTCCCAGGCGAGCGAGTCGGTCGCGAGGCGGTCGTACCCCNCCTCGAAGCCGCGCCAGAACAGCTCGCGCTCGTAGGCCTCGCCGGCCTGGCCGATGATCGTCTGCATCTGCTGGCCGGTGGTCGCGGCCATGGCCGCGACCCGTTGCCGCGTCCTGTACCTCACGCGCACCGTGGTACTCATGATCGTCAGTCATCAATTCGGTTGACTGGCTTGGCGACCCTCGGGTATCGAGCGGGTCTCAGGCGTGCGCCCCCGGGCGCCAGAGCACGTCCCCCTCGGGGTTCGCCACCCGGGCGAGGATGAACAGCAGGTCCGACAGTCGGTTGAGATAGCGGGCCGGCAGCGGGCCGGTGCGGTCCGGCTCGGCCTCGAGGAGGGCCCAGACGGACCGTTCCGCCCGGCGGGCGACCGTGCGGGCGACATGCAGCAGCGCCGCCCCGGCAGTCCCTCCCGGAAGAATGAAGGAGGCCAGCTTCGGCAGGCCGGCGTTGAAACGGTCACACGCCTCCTCGAGCCGTTCCACGTAGGCCTCGGTGATCCGCAGGGGTGGGTAGGCCGGCGCCGGGTCGACCGGGGTGCACAGATCCGCGCCGACGTCGAAGAGGTCGTTCTGGACCTGGCCGAGCACCGCCCGCAGCTCGTCGGGAAGCCCGCCGAGGGCGAGGGCCACGCCGATCGCGGCGTTCGCCTCATCCACGTCGGCATAGGCGGCCAGCCGCGGATCGGTCTTCGCCACCCGCGACATGTCGCCCAGCGCCGTCGTACCGTCATCCCCGGTGCGGGTGTAGATCCGAGTCAGGTGCACTGCCATGGGGACCACTCTAGGCAGTCGTTGACCGCGCGGCCGGGTTGTCAGATCCGGGCGTAGAGCGCGGTCGCGTCGTCGCTCATCCCGAACCGGGGGAACCGCGAGCAGTCCGGGTCGGCCCGTTCCGCNGCCCGCAGCCGTTCCAGCAGTATGGCCTGTTCGCCGCGGGCGAGCACGTCGACAAGGGCCGCGTCGTCGGCGACCAGGCTGAAGGGACGGACGGCCCGGGCGTAGCCGTCGGACAGCGCCACCAGCTCCGTGCCGGGTTCCACCGGCATGGTGGTGACGAACGCGTGGTCGGCGGCAGCGGTGACGTCACCGAGGATCCAGGACCCGGCCGCGGTGTTGCGCTGCCGGCGGCGTTCGCGGGTCATCGTGTGTGCCCGTCCGTAGGCCTGCGCGACATCGATGCCGCGTGCCAGCTCGGCGCGGACCGGTTCGAGCAGCGCCTCTTCGACCCCATCGAACTGGGGATCGGTGAAACTGACCACCTCCCCGCCGGGATGACGGAGCAGCACCGGGCTGTCCCCGAGGAGGTACAGATCGAGTAGCGGGCCCCGTTGCCGGGCGAGGGCGATCGTGGCGGTCGGGAACCGACCCGCGGCGAGCCCCAGGCGCCGTCCCTCGGCGCGGACATGTGCGATCAGCTCCCGCACCACCTCGGGCAGGGATCTATCCCGCCAGGGGACCGTGGCGAGGAAGGCGTCGGCCGCGCCGCTCAGCCAGGCCGCCGAGGACCGGCCGCTGATCGTCGGATCGTCGTGCAGCGGCGTCGCTCCGTCGATCACCCACAGGCCATCGGCGCGGGAACCGGCGGCATCCTCATTGTGGAGCTTGTCCGACCGGCTGATGGACCGCAGCACACGCACCCGTTGGCCCCCACCGTGGTCATGAGAACTCCGTCATGAGAANCCCCGCCACCACGAGTATCGTCCCGACGACCGCCGCGACGACCCGACGCCGGGCCGGTTCGGTCCCCACGAGCAGGACGTGAAAGCCCCAGAAGACGAGCAACGTCACGCCGCCAGCGAGCGTGAGAAGGCCGGCGGCCGGTCGGGCCGGCTGCCCCGCAGCGACGTTCGCGGCGGTGGTGATGAAGGCGATCACTGCCGCGAGTAACCCCATGATCTCCAGGACCTGACTCCGGATCTGCTGCAGCTCGCGGGAAGCCTCCTCTTGGCGTGCGCTCAGCCGCTCAGCCTCCTGCGCGTATTGGATCCTGGACCGGATGAGCTGGTAGTCGCCGATGCGAAGCGCGTATTCGGCGCCCGTACTGTCCTCGTCCTCGATCGCGCGGGCGATGCTGGCCCGCGCGGACGCGAACGCCCCTCGCAGGGTCGCGATGCGCGCGTGGGTGGCATGATAGCGCGCATAATGCCCGTCGCTGAGCGCGATGGCCTGCCGGACGTGCCGCTCAGCGTCGAGCAGTAGGCGTGGATCGTTGTCGGGGTCCCGTTCGTGGCGGTCCGCGATAATCTCGGCGGCGAGATGCAGCACGCCAGGCACGCCGCCGAGCCGGTCCACCGCCTCGAGCGCGAACGTGAGCGCCGCGTCGAGATTTGCCGGATCGCCGTCGAGAGAGGCGTAATACTCGGCCTGCATGAAGAAGAACATCGGATGCCGACCGAACCGGGCCTGGTATCGATCGGTGTTGGCCCGATGGCGGCGATGGTCCTTGCGGCGCCAGGCCCGAGCCTGCAGGCAGTAGAACGCGTTGAAGCGCGTCTGCTCCGCTAGATTGGGGTTCTCGACTGCCGCGGTGAGGGCCTCGTCGGTCGCGTCGGGCCCGGTCAACAACGCCCGCGCGGCCGAGCCGAACCCCGGGTCGGTCTCTGGGGGCAGTTCCGCCAGCCGCTGAGAAAGGCCGCCGTTCACTTGGACTTCCGCGTGGCAATTGGTACGTTTCGCATATGCATTCGGTGAGCGTAGCCGGAGTGACACTCAACGAAAAAGGGTTGATTCTATGCATCCGCCGCCGGGACATCGGCGCCTGGCAGATCCCGGGTGGGGTGCTCGAACGCGGTGAGACCCTGCACACCGGGCTGCGCCGTGAGGTCGAGGAGGAGACGGGTGCGGTCGTCGAACCCGTCCGCCTGACCGGGGTGTACCTCAACATGCCCCTAGGCGTGGTTGCCATGGTGTTTCTCTGCCACCATCCGACCGGCGTCATCGCTTCCGACACCGCGGAGGCGACGGAGGTCAGCTGGTTGTCGATCGACGAGGTCCGTACGCGGTTTGTGCCGGCTTTCGCAATCCGGGTGGCGGACGCGGTGGCCGGACGGCTCGAGCCGTTTATCCGCACCCACGACGGGGTGTCCGTCCTTCCGTCCGACGCAGCGGAATGAGGCGACCGCGCAGGGTTGCGCCGGTCGGTCCGGCGGGTGGCGGTGAAGATCTTCAGGCCAGGACCTAGCATCGAGGTTCGTGGAGCGCTTCGTTGTGACAGGCGGTACCCGGCTGGCCGGCGAGGTCGCCGTCCCGGGCGCGAAGAACTCGGTATTGAAGCTGATGGCCGCGAGCCTGCTGGCCGCGGGCCGGACGATGCTGTCCGCCGTTCCTGACATCCTGGACGTGTCGGTGATGTCCAAGGTGCTGGCGGGGCTCGGTGCGACCGTCGAGCGGGACGCCTCCGGCGGGCGGCTGAGCATTGAGGTGCCCCAGGCTCCGGGCGTCGCGGCCGATGGTGAGCTGGTGCGGCAGATCAGGGCGTCGGTGGCGGTGCTCGGTCCGCTGGTCGCCCGCCGTGGGGAGGCGCGGGTCGCCCTGCCCGGTGGGGACGCGATCGGATCGCGCGCGCTCGACATTCATGTCAACGGCCTGACCAAACTCGGTGCGCTGGTTGACGTCGAGTCCGGAGTCCTCGTCGCGCGCTGCTCCGGCCGGCTGCAGGGAGCCTCGATCTGGCTCGACTTCCCCAGCGTGGGCGCCACCGAGAACCTGTTGATGGCCGGGGTTCTCGCCAAGGGGACGACGGTGATCGACAATGCCGCCCAGGAACCCGAGATTGCCGACCTGTGCGCGATGCTGACGGCGATGGGCGGGCGTATCGACGGCGCGGGATCGTCGACACTGATCATCGACGGGGTCGACCAGCTCACCTCGGTGGAACACCGGACGGTGGCGGACCGCATCGTCGCCGGCACGTACGCCATCGGCGCCCTGATGACCGGTGGCGACGTGCTGATCCGGCACGGTCAGGCCGCCCACCTCAGCATCGTCCTAGAGAAGCTGGTGCAGGCCGGTGCCGAGGTCGACGTCCGGGACGACGGATTCCGGGTCGTCGGACGGGGACAACCCCGGTCGATCGACGTGGTGACGCTGCCGTACCCCGGCTTTCCGACTGATCTGCTGCCGCAGATCATCGCGTTGGAGTCGGTTAGCCGGGGTACCTCCCTGATCACCGAGAACATCTTCGACAGCCGGTTCGCCTTCTGCCGCGAGCTGCACAAACTCGGCGCCGACCTGCGTACGGACGGCCACCACGTCATCGTCCGGCCCACCGCGCGGCTGTCCGGCACCCGGGTGACGGCCTCCGACGTGCGGGCCGGCGCGGGTCTCGTGCTCGCCGGCCTGGTTGCGGACGGTGTCACCGAGGTAAGCGACGTCCACCACATCGACCGGGGATACGCCCGGTTTGTCGAGAACATGACGGACCTCGGCGCCGACATCCGCCGGGTCTCCGACCGCGCCGTAGCCTGATTTCACCGGCATCGGCCTGATCCCGCTGGCATCGTGACCCCGCCGGCCCGGCCGGCGGGGTCAGGTGGGCGACTGGCGCGAGCCGAGCAGGTTCACGAGGGCACGGGCGGCTCGGTTCGCGTCCGTGCCGAACACGAGCACGTGGCGGCGGTCCCGCGGCCGGGCGATGATGTTCCCGGCGGCGTCGATGCGAATCGGACCGGCCGGTGCCGTGGCCCAGGTCGAGCGGATACCCCGCGCCCACAGCGCCGCGCGGAGCCGAGTGATCTCGGCGGGGGNGTCCACGGTGGCCACCGGGACGAGCAGACCGAAGTCGTGGCCGGGGACGGAACCGGCCGGCCGCGGCCGTGCCGGAGCATGGGCCCAGCGCCCGATCGCCATCAGCAGGCCGACGGCCAGCAGCGCGATCAGCGGCTCGAGGAGAAGTGCCCCGGCCGTTGCGGGCATCCCGCACCTCCGATCGTGCCGCTCTTCGACGCCACCTTGCATCGTCCCAGACATCCTCGCGACGGACCTGGATCCGGGCCTCGACACCTCCACGGAATCCGACAGAGGAAACATCGCCCGTCAACCGCTGCCACCATTGAGGTAACCGGCCCGACCTCTCTGTGGCCGAACGACGACAGTTCGATGGAGACGAGGGGGTACGTCGCGGTCCGCCCGGGGCGAGCCGCACCTGAGTGCTACCCGCGATCGGCGCGGATAGCTGGTAGCAACGGCGTCACGACAGCGGGGGCGCCGGACGGCCGGGACGGGAGATCACATGAACATCGGCGTGAACGTGTTGAGTCTGGAGTGCTCCGGGGACACGCGGGCCGGCTGCGCGCAGACGGCCCGCGTGGTTGGCCGGGTGGATGTGCGGACGGTGGGGACACTACGCAGCCTGCTGCACGCGGCGATCGACAATGGGAGCGGGCCGCTGCGCGTTGACGTCGCGGGCCTGGAGCTCGGCGATCATGCCGCGCTGGGGGTGCTGCTTGGCGGCGCTCGCCGAGCCCGTGCCGCTGGCCGCTCGATGGTGCTGGTCGATGTGCCGAGCCCGCTTGAACGCCTGCTCGTCGCGGACCGGCTGGGTGGGTTGCTGCGGTTCGAGGAGGCCGCCGACCTGGTGCACGTCGGCCACGCCTGAGCGGGTTGCCCGGGCGGCTCATCCGTTCGACCACCACCTAGGCCCGCCAGGAGGGGCTCCGTCCCGATCGGGACGGAGCCCGGAGCGGAACGAACCAGGGTGGCTGCGCACCGTCATGTCAGGCGCGCCCGTGTGCCGGGCGGACACGCGATGCGGCATGCTTGCCGGGTACCTGCTGATCGGGTACTGCTTTCGGGTGACGGGCCCGGCTCTTGGCAGGGTGTGATGCCGGACGGAGGCGTGCAGGACGTGGAGGTGCCCGCGCGGGTGAATGCCGTCGGCGATCGGAGCGCGCGATCCGCCGGGCTGGCCGGGGTGCGCGAGTACCGGTCGGTCCTGGTCCCGGTGGCGTTCGTGGTCGCGGTCCTGCTCGGCGTGGCCATCGGCTACGTGACCGCGGACCGGCAGTCCGGCACCGTGCATGCGCCTCGGACCGCCACCTCGCCCGCCCCGGAGCTGACCCCCGCGCTGCGGACCGCCCCGTGGGAGGGCGCCCGCCGACCGGGCACGGCCCATCAGATGCGGGTCCTCGACGAGCCTGATCCGGATGCCCTGCGGCTCGCGCTGTCGTGGACGGTCGCCGACTCGATCAAGGCGGCCGGGGGTGCTTCCACCATCTCCGCCCGGCAGGTGACGATCGTGAACGGGATGTACTTCGGCGCCGTCGAGGGCGTTGACGCGGCGCACGACGAGTACTGGGCGATCGGTCGCATCGAGGTCCAAGGGCCGGCCACGCCGCCGGTCGACCCGCACGTGTGGCGGCGGATCGGAGCCGGGCCCTGGACGATCGTCCGCAACGGCCCGCGGGCCTGTGATGTGCTTCCGAGCGCTCTGATCACCCTGTGGAAGGTCTCCCCGCCGCCCTGCACCGGGTGACCTGCACCGCCATGGGCCCGGGGTACCCTTGACAGCCCGGGGCACCCTCGACGTCGTACGGTCGGTCTGTGCCCTCAACCAGGATTGACGACGCGCGGCCCGGTCATGGCGAGGCGGACGGTCCGCACCGCGCCGCGACGCCCACCCTGCACGACGCCGTCGCCCTGGCCACCCGGGCGCACGCCGGTCAGCTGGACAAGGTCGGTGAGGAGTACATCGGCCATCCGCTGCGCGTGATGGCGGCAGTCGCGCGCACGGCTCCCACCGCCGGGGTGGACGCCCACGCCGCCCAGCTCGCGGCGGTGTTGCACGACGTCGTCGAGGACAGCGAGACCACCCTCGCGGATCTCGTGGCCGCGGGCTATCCGGCCCCGGTCGTCGCGGCGGTCGACGCGCTGTCCCATCGGGAGGGCGAGCCGGTGCCCGACTATCTCGCCCGGGTGGCCGCCGATCCGCTTGCCGTCGTCGTGAAACGGGCCGACATACAGGACAACGCCGATCCGGCCAGGCTGAGGCGGTTGCCGCCCGAGGACGCCGCCCGGTTGTCGGCCCGGTACGTGGATCGATGCCGGATTCTGGACGACCTCGTGGCGGCTCGCGGCGGCGATGTCGGGTGATCGTCAGGCGATCGCCCGGTGCGCGGCGGTCCCACCGCCGCCGGGCGCCGGAAACGGCCGCGATAGCGTGACGTCATGCGGCTCGTCATCGCTCGCTGCAGCGTGGACTACGTCGGTCGGCTCACCGCACATCTGCCGAGCGCCGTCCGGTTGGTACTCGTCAAGGCGGACGGATCCGTCTCCATCCACGCCGACGGGCGAGCGTACAAGCCGCTCAACTGGATGAGTCCCCCGTGCGTCATCGCCGAGGCGGACGGGGTCTGGCGGGTCACCAACCGCGCGGCCGAGCAGCTCGTCATCACCCTCGAACAGGTGCTGCACGATTCCACGCACGACCTCGGCGTCGACCCGGGTCTGCGCAAGGACGGGGTGGAGGCGCATCTGCAGGTGCTGCTCGCCGACCGGCCCGACGCGATCGCGCCCGGACTCACCCTGGTGCGCCGCGAGTACGAGACCGGCATCGGGCCGGTCGACCTGCTGTGCCGCGACGCGGACGGCTCGACGGTCGCCGTCGAGATCAAACGCAGGGGTGAGATCGACGGGGTGGAGCAGCTGACCCGTTACCTTGTCCGCCTGGAGGCCGACCCGGCGTTGCCGCATCCCGTGCGCGGCATCCTCGCGGCGCAGTCCATCACCCCGCAGGCGCGGCTGCTGGCGGCGGACCGGGGGCTGGGCTGCGCCGTCGTCGACTATGACGAGCTGCGGGGCCTCGAACCGTCCATTCCGACGCTTTTCTGAAAGCGATTCCGCCGAGCCTGCCCGGTCCGCCGAACCTGCGACGGCCGCCCGTCCGGCTTCCCCGTCCGGCGGCCGGTCCGTTCCCGTAGTGCGATCATGGGCCGGCGTCTCGAGAATATGGGAGGATCGCGGCGTTCGCCGTCTGACACCGCCCGGCCCGCGACGCCCACCCGTCGCCCGGGGCCCGTGCGCCGAAGTAGAGGAGCCTGGGCATGATCGAGAGGCCCGTATCGGGAACCACATCGGGAACGGGGCCGGCCGCGAACCAGGAGAACGCGAACCAGGAGAAGAAGCCGGAGAACAGCCGGGACGAGGCGGTGAGACACCGCCGGGTCGGGGTGGTGGGGCTCGGCACCATGGGCGCGGGCATCGCCGAGGTGCTGGCGAAGGCCGGTCTGGAGGTCGTCGGCATCGCGCGTGACGCCGACGCGCTCGCCCGCAGCCGGGCCCGGGTCGAGCACTCCCTCGACCGCGCGGGCCGCCACGGCAAGCTCGACGACGCGACCAGGGAGGCCGTGCTGGCCCGCATGCGTCTCGGCACCGAGCTCGCGGCGGTCGCCGACTGCGAGCTGGTGATCGAGGCGATCGACGAACGAATGAGCGCCAAACAGGCGCTTTTCGCCCGACTCGACGAGATCTGCCCCCCGGCCACCGTCTTCCTGACGAACACCAGCTCCCTGTCGGTAACGGAACTCGCGGCGGGCACCGCCCGCCCGGAACGGGTGCTCGGCACCCACTGGTTCAATCCGGCGCCGGTGATGCGCCTGGTGGAGGTCGTACGCACGGTCGTCACCGACCCGACCGTGCTGGCCGGGGTGATCGGCCTGGTCAACGACGTGGGGAAGACCGCGGTCGTCGCGGAGGACCGGGCGGGCTTCATCGTCAACGCGCTGCTGTTCGGTTATCTCAACAACGCCGTGCGCATGCTCGAGGCCCGGTATGCGGCCCGGGAGGACATTGACGCGGCCATGCGGCTCGGGTGCGGGCATCCGATGGGCCCGCTCGCCCTGCTCGATCTGATCGGTCTGGACGCCGCCCACGAGATTCTCAACTCGATGTACCGGCAGTCCCGTGACCACCTGCACGCTCCGGCACCGCTGCTGAGCCAGCTCGTGCGCGCGGGCCTGCTCGGCCGCAAGACCGGTCGTGGTTTCTACACCTACGCGGCACCGGACTCCTCCGAGGTGGTCGACGCGGTCGATCCGCTCGCCGACCGCCTGGGGCGGGGCCGCCCGGTGCGCTCGGTCGGCGTCGTGGGGAGCGGCACGATGGCGGGTGGCATCGCGGAGGTGCTGGCCCGGTCCGGGCACGACGTCCTCCTGCGGGCCCGGAGCGAGCGCACCCTCGCCGCCACCCTCGCGAAGATCGAGTCGTCGTTGGCGGCGTCGGTGGCCAGGGGGCGGCTGTCCGACGCCGACCGGCTGGCGGCTCTGGCCCGGGTGCGCGGCACGACCGATCTGGGTGAGCTCGGCCACTGCGAGCTGCTGCTTGAGGCGGTGGTGGAGGACCTGGCGGTGAAGCGGGAGCTGTTCGCCGACCTGGACAAGATCGCGGCGCCCGGCGCCGTGCTGGCGACCACCACGTCCTCGTTGCCGGTCATCGAGTGCGCCATGGCCACCAGCCGGCCGCGGGACGTCATCGGTATGCACTGGTTCAACCCGGCCCCGGCGATGAAGCTGATCGAGGTGGTGCCCACGGTTCTCACCGGCGACGACGTGACAGCCACGGTCCTGGCGCTGTCCCGAGCGGCCGGGCGGCATCCGGTGCTCTGCGCCGACCGGGCGGGGTTCATCGTCAACGCGCTGCTGTTTCCCTATCTCAACGACGCAGTGAAGATGCTCCAGGCGCACTATGCGACGATCGAGGACGTTGACACGGCGATGACGGTCGGTTGCGGCCATCCGCTGGGCCCCTTCGCGCTCGCCGACGTCGTCGGCCTCGATGTCACGCTCGCGATCACGCGCTCGTTGTACGCGCAGTTCCGCGAGCCCGGCTACGCCCCGGCACCCCTGCTCGAACAGCTGGTCCGGGCTGGGTTCCTGGGACGCAAGACCGGCCGGGGGTTCCTCGACCACCCGCCGCGCTGAGCCCACCCGTCACGCCGAGAACAAGATCGCTTCTGTCCGCGCGGACTAGGATGTCGACGGTCGGCGGGAAATCCCGATTCGCGCGGGAGGAGGCTGGAGCGGCGATGGTCGTGCTCGACAGGGACGCCGTGCGAGCGTTCAGTCGGGAAGTCACGATGTTCCTTCCCGATCTGGTCCAGCTGCTGCGGCGGGTCGTCGCCGATCCGCGGGTCCCGCAGTCCGCGAAGGTGGAGGCCGCCGCGGCGCTCGCGTACCTCGTGTCGCCGAAGAACCGGCTGACCAACGCGATTCCGGTGGTGGGTCAGCTCGACGACGTCGCGGTCATCGCGTTCGCCTTCCGGCGGCTGGCCGTCGGAGCCGGGGAGCCGATCCTGCGTGAGCACTGGCGTGGCAGCGATCGCGGCTTCCAGCTGCTCATCGGTGCGTCGTCCGCCCTGGCGAGTCCGGCGGGGGCCGTGCGCAAGGCCAAGCTCGCCCGCTCGCTCGTGATGGCCGGCTTCGAGCGGGTCGGCGGGCGGGTGCGGTGGACGGGCGAGAGGTTCGGGGCGGGGACGGGCGGGCGCACGACGGCCTCCTCGGCCGGACCGGCGGCGGATGACCGGCCTCGGATCGTTGACGGCGAGGTGGTGGACCGGGGCGAGTGGGTCGCGGGCCCGCCGGCCGGCGATACCCCGGGTTCGGGTTCCCGCACCCGGCGGGATCGGTTCCGGGCATCGGGCAGACCCGCTCGCGGGCGGTGACGAGGAAGGCGCGCCGACGCCGGGCCCGGCCGTCGGATGCGCAGCGCGGGCACCCGGTCGGCTGGTGGATGCCGGATCCGGTCGTCGTCCTGCGGGACGGTGAGTGGGTGTGCGACCGACGAGCGGCGCGGCGACCACCAAGGTCTACCGGTGTCCCGGTTGTGATTATGAGATCACTCCGGGCGCCGCTCACGTGGTGGTCTGGCCGCCCGAGCGGATCGAGGACCGTCGACACTGGCACCGGCCGTGTTGGGAACGCCGATGCCGAGCGGCCCGGCCGCGCGTCCGTGACGGCTGACCCCACGAGACGACGGTCTCCCGTGCGGGCTAGACCCCGCGGGAGGCCGCCGACGCGGGCAACGCGTTCGGCTCGCTGCCGAGCGCCTTACGCTCCTCAGGCGGCGGTGCCTCGATGGAGGCGATCGACGCGGAGGCGGCGGTCAGCTTGTCGCGCAGCGCGCCCAGCTGGGCCGTCACCTGGTCACGCAGGGTGGCAAGCTGCGAGGTCACCTGTTCGCGTTGGCGTTCGAGGTCGGCCAGCCGACGCTTCGAGTCGTCCTCGGCCTGCGCGGCCGCGGCCCGAGCGACCTCGACGATCCGTTCGGCCTCCGCGCGGGCCGTCGAGACGATGGCCGCGGCCTGCTCGTCGGCGTCGCGCAGGGTTTTCTCCCGGGTCTGCTCGGCCTCGGTGACGATCCGGCGGGCCTCCTCGAGTTGGGCATCGGCCTCCCGGGTGCGTTCAGCCCGAACGGTGGCCGCCTCCTCCTCGGCGAGCTGGAGGATCTGGGTAACGCGGCCACCGAACTCCTCCCAGGCGGGACGGTTGGCGGCCAGATCGTCGCGTACCCGGGCCGCCTCGGTCGCAGCCTCCGACGCGGCCGCCTCCGCCGCCGCCCGGTGCGCCTCGGCCTCGCGTAGCTGCTCGACGAGCCAGTTCACGTGATGGGTGACCTGATTGGGGTCGTAGCCACGGCGCACCAGATCAAAGGCGGGGGGCCCGTCGGTCTCGCCGGCCATTGGGATGAGATCGGTGTGTTCGGTCATAGGACCTCAGCATCTCAGACGGTCAATGCGAGCGTGAGGGGAGCCGGCTGTCGACCTGGCCGATTTCCGGGTTTATACGCCGCGGAACCGGTTGATTGCGGTCAGGTGGCGGGAGCGGAGTGCCTCGTCGCGGACACCCAGCCCCTCGGCCGGGGCGAGACACAGCACGCCCACCTTCCCTTGGTGGAGGTTGCGGTGCACGTCGTAGGCGGCCTGCCCCGTTTCGGTAAGCGGGTAGACCCGGGACAGGGTCGGATGGATCATCCCGCGCATGATGAGTCGGTTGGCTTCCCAGGCCTCCCGGTAGTTGGCGAAGTGCGAGCCGACGATGCGCTTGAGATTCATCCACAGGTACCGGTTGTCGTACTCGTGCTGGAAACCGCTGGTGGAGGCGCAGGTGGCGATAGTTCCGCCGCGGCGGGTCACATAGACGGAGGCGCCGAAGGTTTCCCGGCCCGGGTGTTCGAGGACGATGTCGGGGTCGTCGCCGCCGGTGAGCTCGCGGATGCGCTTGCCGAACCGCTGCCATTCCCGGGGGTTCTGGGTGTGTTCGTCACTCCAGAACTGATAGGCCTCGGCGGCGCGGTCGATGATCAGCTCTGCGCCGAGGGAGCGGCATATGTCGGCTTTTTCCGGCGAGGAGACGATGCAGACCGGGATGGCCCCGCCGCGTAGCACGAGTTGGGTGGCGTAGGAGCCCAGGCCCCCGGACGCGCCCCAGACGAGAACGACGTCGCCCTGCTTCATGTTCGCGCCGTTGACCGAGACCAGCTGGCGGTACGCGGTCGAGTTGACCAGACCGGGTGCGGCCGCCTCCTCCCAGGTCAGGTGCGCGGGTTTCGGCATGAGCTGGTTGGTCTTGACCAGGGCGAGCTCGGCGAGTCCGCCAAAATTCGTCTCAAATCCCCAGATTCGTTGCTCGGGATCCAGCATCGTGTCGTTGTGGCCGTCGGGACGCTCAAGTTCCACGGACAGACAGTGGGCGACGACCTCGTCCCCGGGGGACCAGGCCTGTACGCCAGGCCCTGTCCGTAGCACAACTCCGGCCAGATCCGAGCCGACAACGTGGTAAGGCTGGTTGTGACGGGATGCAAGCGGAGAGGTTCGGCCGTAGCGCTCGAGGAAGTTGAAGGTGTGGATCGGCTCGAAGATCGACGTCCAGACCGTGTTGTAGTTCACGGAGGAGGCCATGACCGCGATGAGGGCTTCGCCGGGACCGAGCTCGGGGGTCGGCACGTCGTCTACGTGCAGGGAGCGGCGGGGGNCCTTNTCCCGGGNCGGCATGCCCTCGAACATCCCGATTTCGTCCCGGCGCACGACCACGGCGCGGTAGGACTCGGGGACCGGGAGGGATGCGAACTCCGCCCGCCGGGCGGGCGACGGAGGGCTCTGGGCAATGATCGCTTCGAGAATGTCCTTCACGGTCGGCCTCCGTAGGACGCTGGTGCTGGTGGCGGATAGACGGCAGATGTTACCCATAGGTGGGAGGCGGGGTCGCGGGATGTGGAGGCTGTCTGTTTCGTGCGCGACGCGATAGAACTTTTGGGACAACTTCGAGTGCTCGGTACGCGTCCAACTGGGTGTGATCGCGCCCATGACTGTCGTGGAAGGGTGGCGGCCCGTGCCTGCACGGAGCGACGCCGCCCGTAGCGATGTCGCGCGGGACGCCGATGCCGCCCTGACCGCGTTGTATTCCGAACACTATCGGTCATTGGTTCGTCTTGCAGCGTTACTACTTGACGATCTCGGCCTCTGCGAGGAGGTTGTGCAGGACGCCTACATCCGCGTCCACGCGGCCTGGGGGCGGCTCCAGGACCGGGACAAGGCCTTGGCCTACCTCAGGCAGACCGTCGTCAACCTCGCACGTTCGACACTGCGTCGTCGACTCGTCGCTCTCAAACACGCTCCCAAGCCGATGCCCGACGCCGCGAGCGCCGAGGAGGGCGCCTACTCCCTCGTCGAACGGGCGGCGGTCATCCAGGCGCTGCGCGAGCTGCCCCGCCGGCAGCGGGAGGCGGTGGTGCTGCGGTACTACGCCGACATGTCCGAGGCGGACGCCGCGGCGGTGATGGGCTGCAGTGTCGGTTCCGTCAAGGCGTACACCTCCCGGGGGCTGTCGGCGTTGAGCGGCAAGCTGGAGGGCCTGCGGTGAGTGGTCTGGAACCGGAGGAGCTCGCCCGCCTGCTCACCGAGGCGGTGGAGCCCATCCGGCCCTCGCCGGACGCTTACCGGCAGATCCGTGCCGGGATCGACCGTCGGCGCCGGTGGCGTCTGCCGCTGATGACGGCGGCCGGGATGGTCATGGCCGCGCTCATCGGGCTCGCCGTGGTGGCGCTGCGGCCCCCTCCGTCGAGCAACGAGCTCGTCGAGCCAGCCGTCCCGCCGCTCGTGACCGCACCCGTGACGGGGCCGAGCCGGACACCCGTCGCGCCCTCGACCGGCGGCACCGGCCGTTCTGCCAGGGCCGGCGGTGGGTCCGGAGGGGGAGCGGCGACCTGGTCGGCGACTACCCCGCCGACCGCCCTCCCGAGCACCAGCGTGTCCTCCCCGCCCGTCACGGCCGGTTCGTCAGCCAGTCCGACGACGGTGACCCAGGACAGCCCTCAGCTGCCGACGGCCGTCGTGAAGCCGGCGGTGGCGGGCGACGTCGACGGCGACGGCCGTTCCGACCAGGTGCGGGCGACCGGGAGCAAACTCGAGGTCGTGTTCTCCCGGGACGGAACTGTCGGGCAGGTCGACCTGGGCGCGATCGTGGTGCCCCTGCACTACACGGTCGTCGACATCGACGCCAACGGGTTCGGCGAGATCCTGGTGCAGACCACGTCGAGGAGCGGGATGGACAACTACGCGCTGGTGCGCTACGCCAGTCTCGACACGCTGGCCTCCGTCTCCCTGCCGGCTCAGCTCACCCTCGCCGCCGGAGTTCAGGGCAACGTCGGCGCCGGGTTCCGCTGCATGGACCGGGCCCTGCGGATCAACAGCGGGACCTCGACCGACGGTTCGCTGTTCACCGTGGCCACGACCATCCTGGCGCTGACCCCGGAGGGCCTGGCCGCCCAAGACAGCCGGTCCGACCAGGTACGCCTGCCGGCGGACCCGGCCACCTCGCCGTTCGTGGCAGCCTGCGGCCAGCTGTCCTGACGGTCCCTGTCAGGACGGTCCGCTTCTCCTGGCCGTCCCGCCGGTCCGGCTGGGTGCGCTTGTCCCTGAGAGGCCAGAATCGCGGCCGGGAATCTCAGACGTGACCAGGCTATTATATCAGCAACGGCCGTTCTCGAGGCCGTCGCCACGAGACGACGTCACCGCATGCCGCATGCCGCATGCCGGCGCCGTCCCGGTCCGAAGATCTTCCTGGAGATGAGGAGGCATCCATGCCTGGTTCCGTGATCGTGGCCGGAGTGCGGACACCGTTCGGGAAACTGTCGGGCGGGCTGAAGAGCTTCACCGCGACGGATCTCGGTGGCATCGCGATCTCGGGTGCNCTCGCGCGGGCCGGCCTGTCCGGCGACGCGGTCGATTATGTGATCATGGGGCATGTGATCCAGGCCGGTGCGGGTCAGATCACCGCCCGGCAGGCGGCGGTCGCCGCCGGCATCCCGCTGTCGGTGCCCGCCATCACGATCAACAAGGTCTGCCTGTCCGGCCTCGACGCGATCGCCCTGGCCGACACGTACATCTCCAGCGGGGAGTTCGACCTCGTCGTCGCCGGTGGGATGGAGTCCATGACCGGCGGCCCGCACCTGCTGCGCTCGCTGCGCTCCGGGGTGAAGTACGGCCGGGCCGAGCTGCTCGACGCCACCGAGCACGACGCGCTGTTCTGCGCCTTCGACCAGATCGCGATGGGGGCGAGCACCGAGCGGTACAACGCGGGGCTTGGCATCGGCCGGGCCGAGCAGGACGAGTTCGGCGCCCAGTCGCATCAGCGGGCCGCCGCCGCCACCAAGAACGGGCTGTTCGACGACGAGATCGTCCCGGTCGCGGTGCCGCAGCGCCGCGGCGAGCCGCTGGTCGTCAACCAGGACGAGAGCGTGCGTCCCGACACCACCGTCGAGGTGCTCGCGAAGCTGCGGCCGGCCTTCGACGGCAACGGCACGATCACCGCGGGTTCGTCGTCGCCGATCTCCGACGGCGCCGCCGCCGTCATCGTGGCGAGCCGGGCGAAGGCCGAACAGCTCGGCCTGCCGATCCTCGCGGAGGTCGGTCACCACGGCTTCGTGGCCGGTCCGGACACCTCCCTGCAGTCCCAGCCCTCGCGCGCCATCCTCGCGGCGCTGGCCAAGGAGCGGCTCACCCCGGCCGATCTCGACCTCGTCGAGATCAACGAGGCCTTCGCCGCGGTCGCGATCCAGTCCATGCGCGACCTCGGGATCGGCCCGGAGATCACCAACGTCAACGGCGGCGCGATCGCGATCGGTCACCCCGTCGGAGCCTCCGGTGCCCGGATCGCCCTGACCCTGGCCAACGAGCTGAAGCGCCGCGGCGGCGGGATCGGGGCCGCCGGTCTCTGCGGCGGCGGCGGCCAGGGAGACGCCTTGGTGCTGCGCGTTCCGGCGTGACGGCAGGCCTCGGGGAGGCTCCCGCGATGACCCGCATCGACGACCCCGCGACGCTGGCCGACGACCTGGTGCGGGAGCTTGGTCTCGAAGAACATCCCGAGGGCGGCTGGTACCGCCGGACCTGGGCCAGTCCCGACCAGATCGACGCACATGGCGGCAGGCGCCCCGTCATGACGTCCATCCTGTTCCTGCTGCGTCCGGGAGAGGTGTCCGGCTGGCATCGGGTGGCCTCGGCCGAGATCTGGCTCTGGCAGGGCGGCGGGGCCCTCGATCTCACTCTCGGCGGGCCGGGCCGGGCGCCGGTCGCCGCCGACCGGCGGATCCTCGGGCCCGATCTGGCCGCGGGCCAAGCGCCGCAGCTCGTCGTGCCGGCCGGCGAATGGCAGACCGCGGTCCCGCGCGATGGACAGCACGTCCTGGTCGGCTGCGTGGTGGCGCCTGGCTTCGACTTTCTGGACTTCGAGCTCTTCCCCGCATCAGGCGCCGTTCGGGGCGGCCCGGTCAGGTCAGCTCGGGGCGGTCATCGCGGTGGTGAGCGCGGCTGCCGCGGCGACTAGGGCGCCGGGATCCAGCGGGATCTTCAGGACGTCCACGGCGCCGGCTCGGCGCAGGTACGCCCGCTCGCGGGGGTCGGTGTCCTCGCTGAGGACCAGGGCCGGGATGACGCCGGCGGTCGGGTCCGCCGCGAGCTGGGCGAGCAGCTCGGCCGCGGTCGTGTCGGGCAGGTCCCGGTCGAGCAGGATGAACGCCGGCCGGGCCCCCCGCACCGCGTCGAGGGCGAGACCGGCGCGGGGAACGGTCACGGTGTCCGCAGCCAGGAAATCGGTGAGGGTCTCGGCGACCAGGGAACGCAGGGCGGGATCGCCACTGACGTGCACGACCCGCAGGCCGCCGGGTGTGGGAGGACGGCCGAGGGTGACCGTGCCGGACTCGCCGGAGCGACCTGGGAGGCCACCGTAACTGCCCACGAACCCGCTGTCATCATCGAGATCCTCGAAACGCAGGTCGACCGCGTCGAGCACGACGGCGAACACGCTTCCCACGCCGTACCGGCTGGCGACGGTAAGCACCCCGCCCATCGCCGTGACCAGGGCGTGGGACAGCGCGAGGCCCAGCCCGCTGCCCTCGATTCCGCTGCGCTCGGCGCCGAGGCGCTCGAAGGGCCGGAACAGTCGGTCGATCGCCCGGGGGGAGAGCCCCGCGCCGTCGTCCTCGACCTCGATACGGATCCGCGAGCCGGTGATGGGCACGATGCCGACGCGCACGCTGCCGCCCTCCCGGCCGTACTTCAGCGCGTTACCGACAAGGTTGAGCAGGACCTGCCACAGGCGGCGGCGGTCCGCGTCGGCGACGAGCGGCAGCGCCGGATGGATCACCCGCCGGATGCTGCGCTGCGCCGCGAGCGGTTCGACGAGCTCCACCACGCCCTGGACGATGTCGAGGACGTTGACCGGCCCCTTGTTGATGTCCCCCCGGCCCGCGCGGAGCCTGGCCAGGTCCAGCACGTCATCGATCAACGCCTGCATGTGGCGGCCACCGGTGATGATCCGCTCGACGTCGTCGTGGAGGTCGGGGGTGAGCGGTTCGAGTTCCAGCAGCTGCGCGAAGCCCAGCATGGCGTTCAGCGGGGTCCGCAGTTCGTGGCCGAGCCGGGCGATCAGTTCGTCCTTGGCCCGTGACTCGTTCTCGGCGACCTCGCGGGCGCGCTGGTCGCTGGTGTCCCGAGCGACGACGACCAGCCCGCCCTCCGGGTCGACCCGGACCGTCACGTGATGGGGCACGGTGGCCCCGGCCAGGTCGACGAGTCCCACCGAGCCACGCCACTGCCCGGTCCGCCCCAGCGCGGCCGTCACCGCCTCACCGAGAGCGAGGCGGAACGCGGGATCGACGACGTCGACAAGATCGCGCAGATGGGGGACGCGGGGAACCCGGTCACCGAGGAAGGCACGGGCGGCGGCACCCATGTCGGTGACACGACCATCCGTGCCGACGACCACAGCCAGGTCCGTCAGCGCGTCGAGCAAGATGCGTGACCCCACCTACGCCTCATTATCCGTCTTCTTCCACCCCACGGCGGGCAATGGTAGGGCGTACCGTCAGAGACCGTTGTTCCGGGTTTGCTCAACTGGATCGCCGGCCGGTTTTCTGGCGACGTTTCGTGACATGCAAATAGCTTACCGACGACCTCGGTGCGTCGGCGTNGCAGGGTAGTGGCCCTGCGTTGTTCGATGCGCGGTGAGCGGACTGTCGTGATAAGTCTGACCGCATGCTTGTTGCCTTCAGTGTCACGCCCATCGGTCAGGGCGAGGGGGTCGCGGATCTGGTCGCCGAGGCGGTCCGGATAGTGCGGGCCAGTGGGCTGCCCCATGAGACGACCGCCATGTTCACCACGATCGAAGGCGAGTGGGACGAGGTGATGGACGTCGTCCGCCGGGCCACCGAGGCGGTCTCGGCCCGTGCTGGCCGGGTGAGTCTGGTGCTGAAGGCCGATCTTCGCCCGGGAGTCACCGACGCTCTGCACACGAAGGTCGCCGCGATCGACCGGTTGCTGGCCGGGGGCGAGACCGGCGCGGACGCCACTGATCGTTGACCGCGGCCGGCGGGCAACGGCCCGCGGCCCGCGGCCCGCCGGCCCGGATTGGGCGTCTGTGTCCGACCCCGGGCGAGGCGGACATGAGGACCGGAAAAGTCGTCCGGTGCCGAGCCCACTGACCGCGACCAGATGCCACGATGGAGGCATGCAACGTAGGCCACCAGTCCCATCCAGATCGCCGCGCGGTGCGGGAGGCGCGGGACGTCTGCCCGAAAGCCTCGGCGGTCTGCGCCTCGCCGGCGCCGTCCCGCTCGACCCCAAGCCGGCGNCCCCGCCNCCCCCCGCCAGCAGCGCCGCCACGGCCGCGCCGGACGCCCGTCCCGGCGCGCCAGCCGGGCCCGTGGTCATCGACGTCACCGAGGCGAGCTTCGCCACCGACGTGGTCAGCCGGTCGATGCAGGTTCCCGTAGTGCTGGACTTCTGGGCCTCCTGGTGCGGCCCGTGCAAGCAGCTCAGCCCGATCCTGGAGAAGCTCGCCGCGGCGGACGGCGGCCGGTGGATCCTCGCCAAGATCGACGTCGACGCGAACCCGGGCCTCGCGCAGGCCGCCGACGTGCAGGGCATCCCCGCGGTGAAGGCGGTGATCGGCGGGNNNNTCATCGGAGAGTTCACCGGCGCCGTGCCCGAACGGGAGGTGCGGAGCTGGCTCGATCAGCTGCTCTCCCTGGTCGGCGAGGCGATGGGCGCAGTCCCGGGCGCGGCAGCCGCGGGCGGCCCCGCCCGTGACCCACATGTGGCGGCGGCCGAGGCGGCGCTTGCCCGTGGCGACTTCGACACCGCGGTCGAGTCCTACCGCATCCGGCTCACCGAGGCGCCCGCGGATCCCGAGGCCCTGACCGGGCTCGCGCGGGCCGAACTGCTGCGCCGGGTGCATGGGTACGATCCGGTGGACGTCCGCAACCGGCTGGTGGCGAATCCGGACGACGTCGAGGCCGCGGTTGCCGCGGCCGACCTGGGCATCGCGCAGGGAGACGTGGCCGGGGCCCTCGCTGGTCTCGTCGAGGTCGTCCGCCGGACGGCGGGACCGGAGCGGGAAAGGGTCCGAGCGCACCTCGTCGGGCTGTTCCAGGCGTTGGGTGACGAGGAGCCCGCGGTGGCCCCGGCTCGACGCTCCCTGGCAGCCGCTCTCTTCTGAGGACGCGGCAGTCGAGTTGTGGGGAGCCAGTGCACGGTCCAGGGACCGCGGACCGTGCTCAGATCCCCACATTCACCGGCTGAAGGCGAGCTGACGGAGGCCCCGTACGGCGCCCTGGGCCAGGGGTCCCCGCACTGCGGCGAAGCCGCCGTGCGGGGGAAGGCACTAGGCGGGGGAGAGCCAGATGGCCCCGAGAGGCGGCAGCGTCAGGGTTGCTGAGGCGTCGAGACCGTGATGCGGCTCCTCGACAGCCTGGACCGAGCCGAGATTGCCGATGTTGCCGCCGCCGTAGCGGTACCCGTCGGTGTTGAGTATCTCGCGCCAGCGGCCGGGGAACGGCAGCCCGATGCGGTAGCCCTCGTGCCCGATGCCGGCGAAGTTGGTGACGCAGGCCAGCACGCCGCCCGCCGGGTCCTCGCCCGACCACCGCAGGAACGAGAAGACGTTGTTCTCCGCGTCGTTCGCGTCGATCCAGGAGAAGCCCGCCGGGTCGGCGTCGTGTTGGTACAGGGCCGGGACCGTCCGGTAGAGACCGTTCAGGTCGCGCACGAGGTCCGCGACACCGGCGTGGGCGGGATCGTCCAGCAGGGGCCATTCGAGGGACGCGGACTCGTTCCACTCGTTGTCCTGGGCGAACTCGCAGCCCATGAAGAGCAGCTTCTTGCCGGGATGCGCCCACATGTAGGCGAGCAGCGCCCGCAGGTTCGCGAGCTGTGCCCAGCGGTCGCCGGGCATCTTGCGTAGCAGTGAACCTTTGCCGTGGACCACCTCGTCGTGGCTGAACGGCAGGATGAAGTTCTCCGAGTAGGCGTACACCATCGAAAAGGTCATCTGATGGTGGTGGTACATGCGGTGGATCGGCAGCCGGGAGTTGTAGTCGAGGGTGTCGTGCATCCACCCCATGTTCCATTTGAAGCCGAAGCCCAGGCCGCCGAGGTGGGTGGGGCGGGTGACCCCGGGCCACGCGGTCGACTCCTCCGCGATCATCATTGCGCCCGGGAAACGGCGGTAGACGGNGGCGTTGGNCTCCTGCAGGAACGAGACGGCGTCGAGGTTTTCCCGGCCGCCGTGGATGTTGGGCAGCCAGCCGCCCTCCGGCCGGGAGTAGTCGAGGTACAGCATCGAGGCGACCGCGTCGACGCGTAGCCCGTCGATGTGGAATTCCTCGAACCAGTACAGGGCGTTTGCCACGAGGAAGTTGCGTACCTCGGGGCGGCCCAGATCGAAGACGTAGGTACCCCAGTCGGGCTGTTCACCGCGGCGTGGATCGGGATGTTCGTACAGGGGGGTGCCGTCGAAGCGGCCCAGCGCCCAGGTGTCCCGGGGGAAGTGCGCCGGCACCCAGTCGACGATCACCCCGATGCCGGCGCGGTGCAGCGTGTCCACAAGGTGGCGGAACTCGTCGGGGCTGCCGAAGCGGGCCGTCGGGGCGTAGTAGGCCGACACCTGGTAGCCCCAGGAGCCGCCGAAGGGATGCTCGGCCACGGGCAGCATCTCCACGTGGGTGAAGCCGTTCTCGACGACGTACGCGGTCAGTTCCTCAGCGAGCTCCCGATAGGACAACCCGCGCCGCCAGGAGCCCAGGTGGACCTCGTAGACGCTCACCGGCTCGGTGCGCCAGGCCGTCCGGGCCCGCCGGTCGAGCCACGCGCCGTCGTTCCAGGTGAAGTCGGAGGCGAACACCACGCTCGCGGTGGCCGGCGGCACCTCGGTGTGGAACGCCAGCGGATCCGCCTTCTGCCGCCAGATCCCGTCGAAGCCGAGGATCTCGTACTTGTACCGGGCGCCGGTGCCGGCGCCGGGGACGAACAGCTCCCAGATCCCGGAGCGGCCGAGCGAGCGCATCGGGAAGGCACGCCCGTCCCAGAAGTCGAAATCGCCGACGAGCCGCACTCCCCGCGCGGAGGGGGCCCACACGGCGAAGCTGACCCCGGTGACTGTGGCGCCGCCCGGCGTCGTCAGCGCGCGCGGATGCGCCCCGAGCACCTTCCAGAGCTGTTCGTGCCGGCCCTCGATGATCAGATGGAGGTCCATCTCACCGAGGGTGGGCAGGTGCCGGTAGGGGTCGTCGATGAGGTACGGGCCGTCCGGGTAGGTCACCTCGATGCGGTAGTCGGGCAGCATTCCCGGCACGGCCACTCCGAACACCCCGCCGCTGTGCAGCCGGGTGGCCGGGTAGCGGGCCGGCCCGACGAGGACGGTCACGGCCCTCGCATCGGGGCGCAGCACCCGGACGACCGTGGCGTCGCTCCCGGGATGCGGGTGCGCCCCGAGCAGCGCGTGCGGGTCGTGATGCGCCCCGCTGACCAACCGCTCCAGGTCGTCGTAGGGCAGGTCGACCGAGACCGCGGGCGCAACCGCGGGCGGGTCTGCGGGCAGGGCCGATGGTGGGGCCGATGGTGGGGCCGATGGCACGGCGGGATCGTCGGCGGTCTGTCCAGGCTGGGCGCTGGCGGACGATGCGTCGCGGTCCGCCAGCGCCNCCCGGCCACCGCCGTTGCGGACGGCGGTGGCCGCCCCTCGGGGGTTCGGTCGGTCGGGGGCGAGCCCGGTGGCCAGGCGTCCCGTCCGCGCCGTGCCGTTGTTGACGTCGCCGTTGTTCACTGGGACACCCCTGCCTCTCTGCGCGGTGATTTTTCGGGTCTTCTGTCGGGTCTTCTGGCTGATCCGCGTCCGGGTGCCGGCACCGCTGCCGGGCGGCCGCCACGGCCCGGGCCGGGCCGTGGCTTACCCCGCCGACGGGCTGGACCGGGTCAGTCGTTCCACCGAGGACAGCGGGATCCCGATCCACCCCGGTCGGTGGCGGGCCTCGTACAGGATCTCGTACACGGCCTTGTCGAGCTCGAACGCACGCAGCACCACGGCATCCGCACGAGGATCGCGGCCGGCCGCGGCACCGTAGCCCCGGCAGAACGCCTCCCGGTTGCGATCTGCCCACTCCTGGGCGCGGTAGGCCAACGACGGCTCGTCACCGCGTTCGAGCAGCATCGACCGGGCCGCGTAGTCGAACGAGCGCAGCATCCCGGCGACGTCGCGCAGCGGCGATTCCAGCCCCACACGGTCGGCGACCGGGCGGACTGGCTCCCCCTCGAAGTCGAACAGCACCCAGCCCGAGTCGACCCGCAGGACCTGACCCAGGTGCAGATCGCNGTGTAGCCGTTGGAAGGGCCGGGGATGGACGGCCTGCGCCGACGCCCCCGTCACCTCGTCGTAGCTCTTGCGGATCGCCGCCTCGAAGGGACGCAGCTCGGCGACGGCCTCGACCGCCGCATCCAGCCGGCCATGCAGGTAGGTCACCAGGGAGCGCAGGGCATCGGCGGTCGCGGGCCTCGTCGGCAGCGTCCGGGCGAGGTCGGCGTGCACCTCGGCGGTGGCGGTACCCAGCCGCTCGGCCTCCGCGGCGAAGTCGCCGCCGACCTCGTCGGCGTGCAGGTCGGCCTCGGCGTACAGGTCGCGCACGCTGGCCAGCGCCAGTCGCCAGCCCTCGGTACCGCTGCGCAGGTACTCCTGGAGGAATCCGAAGGTGGTCGGTGTCCCGTCGACACGGCCGGAGTACCAGGCGACGGGGCGGGCCACGTGTGTGCTGCCCGCCTCCGCCAGCGCCCGGGTCACCTCCAGATCGGGGTTGACGCCCGGCCAGAGCCGCCGGAACACCTTGAGGATGTAGGCGTCGCCGTAGACGATCGAGGTGTTGGACTGCTCGGCGCCGACGGCGTGGGCGGGCAGGATGTCCAGTGGTTCCAGCGCCTCGGCGACGAGGCCGTCGCGGTGTGTCGACCGGCGGAGGAAACTCAGCAGGGCCGAGCTGCCATCGGGGTCGTGCAGGCCGTCGTAGACCAGGCCGCCGGCACTCTCGCCGATCAGGAAGCCCTCGTGGCCGAAGGGCGCGTCCGAGCGGATGACCACCGGAACCTGGTAATGGTCCGACGGACCGTGGTCGTAGTCGACGTCAACGACGAGCAGCCGTAGCGGTTCGAAGACCATGACGTCGTGACGGATCCGCAGGCCGCCCCCGGATCTGCCCTTCCCGGCGAACCAGCGCTGCCGGGGGAGCCACTCGCGCAACAGGCCGGTCAGTTCCGCGTGGTGGTCACCCATCATCGACCTCCCGGTGCCCGTCCTCAACGATCATTATGCCAGCTAACCTAACGTCCACTGCCTCCATAGCAGCCTTTTGCCCGACCCGGGCCGGGCCGCACGTCGTTCAGGCGGTTCCAGTGCTCCTTGGCTGTTCCTTGCCCGACCGCCCCGACGGCCTCCGTTGCCCCGGTCCGCCCAACGCGGCTAGGGGGTGAATTCCCCCGGTCTGGTCACCGCGAACCAGTAATGTCCGTGACCTGGCAGTGTCAGCAGGTAGGGAAGCTCGCCGATCGGCGGGAAGTGCACCCGGCCGAGCAGCTCCACCGGAACCATTCCCTCGAAACGACGCAGATCGAGCTCCACCGGCTGGGCGAAGCGGGACAGATTCGCGACGCACAGGACCCGGTCGTCGCCGAACTCGCGGACGAAGGCGAAGATCGAGGGATTGGACGCGCCGAGCTCGGTGTAGTCGCCGAGCCCGAAGACCGGATGACGCTTGCGTACCTCGATCATCCGCTTGGTCCAGGCCAGGAACGAGGTCGGCATGCGCTGTCCGGCCTCGACGTTCAGGGCCTGATAACCGTAGACCGGATCCATGATCAGGGGAAGGTACAGTCGGGCCGGGTCCGCGGTGGAGAAACCGGCGTTACGATCCGGTGACCACTGCATCGGAGTCCGGACGCTGTCCCGGTCGCCCAGGTAGATGTTGTCGCCCATCCCGATCTCGTCGCCGTAGTACAGCACTGGCGAGCCGGGCAGCGAGAGCAGGAGCGCGGTGAACAGCTCCATCTGGTCACGGCTGTTGTCCAGCAGCGGCGCCAGCCGGCGACGAATGCCGATGTTGGCTTTCATACGCGGATCTTTCGCGTATTCGGCCCACATGTAGTCCCGTTCCTCGTCGGTCACCATTTCGAGCGTCAGCTCGTCGTGGTTGCGCAGGAAGATGCCCCACTGGCAGTTCGGCGGGATCTGGGGTGTCTGAGCAAGAATTTCCGAGATTGGGTAGCGGGACTCCCGCCGGACCGCCATGAAGATGCGCGGCATCAACGGGAAGTGGAACGCCATGTGGCACTCGTCGTCGTTGCCGAAGTACTCGACGACGTCGGAGGGCCACTGGTTTGCCTCGGCGAGCAGCACCCGGTCGGCGTACTTGGCGTCGACCTCCTTGCGGACCCGCTTGAGGTACTCGTGGGTCTCCGGCAGGTTCTCGCCGTTGGTGTTCTCCCGGACATAGAGGTAGGGGACCGCGTCGAGCCGGAACCCGTCGATGCCGAGATCGAGCCAGAAGCGCAGAACCTCCAGCATCGCCTCCTGGACCTCGGGGTTGTCATAGTTCAGGTCGGGCTGGTGGGAGAAGAAACGGTGCCAGTAGTACTGACCGCGGACCGGATCCCACGACCAGTTCGACTTCTCGGTGTCCACGAAGATGATCCGGGCGTCCGGGTACAGCTCGTCGCTGTCGGACCAGACGTAGAAGTCCCCGAACGGCCCGTCGGGGTCGGAGCGGGACGCCTGGAACCAGGGATGGGCGTCCGAGGTGTGGTTCATCACCAGATCCGCGATGATCCGGATGCCCCGGCGGTGGGCCTCGTCAACCAGGCTAACGAAGTCGCCGAGGTCACCGAATTCCGGCAGGATCTGAAAGTAGTCACTGATGTCGTAGCCGCCGTCACGCAACGGCGAGGAGTAGATCGGTAGCAGCCACAGACAGTCGACACCGAGCCACTCCAGGTAGTCGAGCCTGGAGATCAGGCCGCGAATGTCCCCCGTGCCGTCGCCGTTGGAGTCCGCGAAGCCGCGGATGAGCACCTCGTAGAACACGGCTCGCTTGAACCAGTGTGGGTCGCGTAAAGTCCCCCCGACCGGCATGGCGGGGGCCGGGCCGGGGGNGTGGTCGCCGATCGGTTCGCTGAGAGGCTCAGAATCCATCACGACCGGGCCCGCACAGCGAAGACGTGCGCGGGCTCGACCGCCGGGTCCAGCCGCACGTAGTTCTGCTTGCCCCACGCGTAGGTGGCACCAGTGATCTCATCGGTGACCTCGAAGGAGTCTTCCCAGCCGAGGCCGAGGGCCGGCATGTCGAGCCGCACGGTGGTCTCCCGGGGAGCGTGCGGGTCGAGGTTGACGACGATGAGCACGGTGTCGGCGGCGGCCGTGTCCCCGGGATCCGTGCCGTCCGCCCGCAGGGAGTCCACCCGCTTGGAGAAGACCATGATCTCGTCCCCGTCGGCATGGTGGAAGTGCAGGTTGCGCAACCACTGCAGGGCGGGGTGGGCACGGCGGATCTGGTTGAGTCTGGTCAGGTACGGCGCGAGCGACTGGCCCGCACGCTCCGCCGCGGCCCAGTCGCGTGGCCGGTACTGGTACTTCTCGGAGTCCAGGTACTCCTCGCTGCCCGGTCGGACCGGGGTGTTCTCGCGCAACTCGTACCCGGAGTAGACGCCCCAGGTCGGTGACAGCGTCGCAGCGAGCACCGCCCGGATCCGGAACGCCGCCGGGCCGCCGTGCTGCAGGTACTCCGGCAGGATGTCCGGGGTGTTGACGAAGAAGTTCGGCCGCATGTAGTGCGCGGCCGACACCAGTTCGCGCGCGTACTTCTCGAGCTCCCACTTCGTGTTGCGCCAGGTGAAATAGGTATATGACTGGGTGAAACCGACCTTGGCGAGCGTGTGCATCATCGCCGGCCGGGTGAATGCCTCCGCGAGGAAGAGCACATCTGGTTCGGTCGACTTCACCTGGGCGATGAGCCATTCCCAGAACTCGACGGGCTTTGTATGCGGATTATCGACACGGAAGATTCGTACTCCGTGTGCAGTCCAGTACCGGACGACGCGCAGGATCTCCTGATAGAGCCCGGTCGGGTCGGCGTCGAAGTTCAGCGGATAGATGTCCTGGTACTTCTTCGGCGGATTCTCCGCGTAGGCGATGGAGCCGTCACTACGCACGACGAACCACTCCGGGTGATGCTTCGCCCATGGATGGTCCGGCGCGCACTGCAGGGCGAGGTCCAGCGCGATCTCCATGCCCAGCGAGCGTGCCCGGGCGACGAACAGGTCGAAGTCGTCGATCGTGCCGAGGTCGGGATGCACGGCGTCGTGGCCGCCGTGTTCGCTGCCGATGGCCCACGGCGAGCCGGGGTCCGTCGGACCGGGGGTGAGGGTGTTGTTGGGACCCTTGCGGTTGACCTCGCCGATCGGATGGATCGGCGGCAGGTACACCACGTCGAAGCCCATCGCCGCGACCGCGGGCAGGCGTTCGGCCGCGGTGAGGAAGGTCCCGGACCGGGGCGGGTCGAGGCTCGCGCCCTCCGAGCGCGGGAACATCTCGTACCAGCTGCCGTAGAGGGCGCGCCGACGATCCACCCACAGCCGGTACAGCGGTGAGCGGGTCACCAGTTCGCGCAGCGGACAGGCGTCCAGCAGGCTCACCAGCTGGGGATCGAGGGCCGCGGCGATCCGGTCGCGGGGGTCGGTGCAGTCGTCGTCGCGCAGCGCGGCCACGGCGAGAGCGATCTCCGCCCGGCGCGGTTCGGGGACTGCGGGCAGGGCCCGCAGCAGCAGGCGCGCACCGTCCTCGAAGTCCACCGCGAGTTCGTCCGTGCTCTGGCCCGCGCCGACCTTGAGGGCAATACCGTGCCGCCAGGTGGCGACCGGATCGGCCCACGCCTCGACCCGATATCCCCACAGGCCTTCGGTCCCGGCGGTGATCTCCGCCTCATAACGGTCGGTACCGGGGCCGGCGGAGCGCATCCGGATGAACGGAGTTCCCTGCCCGTCGGGACCTGACAGCACGACGTTCGCGCCGATGAGGTCATGACCCTCGCGGAACACCGTTGCACCGACGGTGAGAATTTCGCCCGCGACCGCCCGCGCCGGCCACTGGCCACACGAGACGGTCGGTGTCACATCGGAGACGACAACCCGGCCTACTGAACGTCCGATCATCATGACGACCTTATCCAGACGAACCACACCTCAATGGTCCGCCCTGTACGTGGCGATTGGCGACACCTCTGTGTGAACTGCCCGCGACCATCGCATGGGCGATTGTTGTCGTTGGGATGGGTCGGTCCGTCCCGCCCGGATGGCCCGCGCTGAAGGCAATGTTCCCCAGTTGCGGCCCTGTCGAACGTCCGAACCTCCTCTGTTGCGGTGCTCCGGGTGCGGGGTCGAGGTCGGAGCGTCACCGGGGTCCCGGCGGCGGACGCCCGGCGCATTCCGGAATCATTGTGGTGATGTTGTGTGATGGGGTCGGGGTGGCTCGGGTGGTGTTCCGCCGCGGTTGCCGGCGCGTAAAGGGGTGGCCCGATCGTGGCGGGCGGGNGGCACCGGGACGATTCGGGCGCAGCCGGCGCGGCTACGGGGCGGTGTGGCACCGGCTGCGGGAACCTCGTGGCCCACTCGTTCGTCCCGCAGGGCACAGTACTCCGGCCACGTGGCCTTCGTGGGCGGAGAGTCACTGTGGCGTTCACGCCGCGCAGTAGGCTGCCGGCGCCCGGGGACACCCGGGGACACCCGGGGACACCCGGGGCGCACCTCGCCCCGGGTCGCCGGCTTCCGCGGGGGCCGCTCGAGCGGCCCCCGAAACATCTGAACGGCAGCAACATCTGAACGGCAGCAACATCTGAACGGCAGCAACATCTGAACGGCAGCAACATCTGAACGGCAGCAACATCTGAACGGCAGCCCTTTCGAACAACGCACAGCAGGAGGAGCAGTGGGAGTCAGCCTCAGCAAGGGCGGCAACGTGTCGCTGACCAAGGAGGCGCCCGGACTCACCAACATCCTGGTCGGGCTCGGCTGGGACGTTCGGAGCACAACCGGCGCGGACTTCGACCTGGACGCGAGCGCCATCGCGTGCCGGGCCGACGGCAAGGTCGTGTCGGACGGGCACTTCGTCTTCTTCAACAACCTCAAGAGCCCCGACGGTGCGATCGAGCACCAGGGCGACAACCTGACCGGCGAGGGTGAGGGCGACGACGAGGCCATCACGGTGAACCTCACATCCCTGCCGGCGGAGATTGACAAGATCGTCTTCCCGGTTTCGATCTATGACGCGGACTCGCGGCAGCAGAACTTCGGCCAGGTCCGCAACGCCTTCATCCGGATCGTCAACGGCGCCGGCGGCAGCGAGATCNCCCGCTATGACCTCACCGAGGACGCCTCCACCGAGACGGCCATGGTGTTCGGCGAGGTCTACCGGCACGGCGCGGACTGGAAGTTCCGAGCCGTCGGACAGGGCTACGCCTCGGGTCTGGCCGGGATCGCGCGCGACTTCGGCGTCAACGTCTGAACCCCGGATACGTCTGAACCCCGGATGCGCAGTCGGGCTCGGTCAGGCGACCGGGTCCGACCGGGTCACTGGGTCTGACCGGGTCACTGGGTCTGACCGGGTCACTGGGTCCGACCGGGTCCGACCGGGTCACTGGGTCCGACCGCGCCGGCCGGCGCGGTAATGACCAGATGCTATGGGTCCGGTCGTGTGTGGGTGACATGTACAGGTAGAGCGATACACATCGGGTGTAGCACTTTTGTCAGGTCGTGCCCACCAGACGAGCAGTTACGATGCCGACGACCGCCGCACCGGGCCAGCAGGCCGCGGGACGACGCGGTCTCCGGCGATGCTTGAGCGATGCGGGATCCGACGGACCGCGGATCCGCCCGCGCGGCGCGGCCGGGGTCTGGCGACCGGTCCGGGAGGGTGTTGGTAGGCGTGCACGCCTTGCGAATCTTCGGATGGTCCTTGGCGATCACCGTTATCGGGGTGGCCGCGGCGGGGGTGATCGGTGGCCCCAGGAACGCGGCGCTCGTCGCGATCCTCGCGGTGCTCGAGATCAGTTTGTCCTTCGACAACGCCGTCATCAACGCGACGATCCTCGGCCGGATGAGCCAGTTCTGGCAGAGGATCTTCCTGACGCTCGGCATCCTGATCGCGGTGTTTGGCATGCGTCTGATCTTCCCGATCGCCATCGTGGCGCTGACCGCGCATCTCGGTCCGCTCGAGGTCTTCGACCTGGCGCTGAACGACGGTGCCCGGTACGCGGAGAAACTGGGTGACGCGCATCCGGCCATCGCCGCGTTCGGCGGGATCTTCCTGTTCATGCTGTTCCTGGACTTCCTGTTCGACCCCGAACGGGAGATCCAGTGGATCAAGAAGCTGGAGGAGCCGCTGCGCAGGGCGGGCCAGCTCGATGTGGTTCCGATCGTGCTTGGGCTCATCGCCCTGCTGGTGGTCGGCCAGGCCTTCGCCGGCGACCACCAGCAGCAGGTGCTGCTCTCCGGGGTGGCGGGGCTCGCGACCTATCTGGGCGTGCGGGGACTCGGCGAGTTCTTCGAGGCCCGCGGTGTGGGCGCCGAGGACGATGACGACGATTCCGTCGCCGAGTCGGCAGGCTTGGCCCCGGTCCGGTCGAACGGTACCGGCGGCCCGCCGAAGTTGGTGCTCGCCACCGGCAAGGCCGCCGCGTTCCTCTTCCTCTACCTCGAGGTCATCGACGCGTCGTTCTCGTTCGACGGAGTCGTCGGCGCCTTCGCGATCTCCCAGAACATCTTCGTCATCGCGGCCGGTCTCGGGATCGGCGCGATGTACATCCGGTCCCTGACCGTCTACCTGGTCCGGCGGGGCACTCTCGGCGAGTACATCTACCTCGAGCACGGTGCCCACTATGCGATCGGGGCGCTGGCCATCATCCTGGCCATCTCGATCGAGACCGAGGTTCCGGAGATCGTCACCGGTCTCATCGGGGTGGCCTTCATCGGTCTGTCGCTGCTGTCCTCCATCCGCCACCGGTCCGCCGAGCGCGGTTTGGCGGGTGCCGGGTCCGTCCCGGGCGAGGACGAGGGCGGCCCGGGGCAGCCACGAGAGGCCGTCGGCGCCCCGATGTAGCGGCCGTGCGCCGGGCGGCGACAGCCGGCCGGCGCACCGGGCCTGGGTGGCCGGTCTGGAGAGCGCCGCCGCGGATGTGACATCGTCGGGTACTGGCGTCCGATCCTGCCAGGCGATGATCACCTGATCATGGATGACACCCAGCTACCGCGAGGGAGCGGATCATGGGCATCGACTACAGCAAACGTCCCGCCACACCGGCGGCCGGTTCCGGCCCGGTCTCGCTGAGCAAGGTGACACTGACGAAATCCGCGCCGACCGTCTCGCTGAGCAAGCAGGGTGGTGGCGGGCGGCTGCACGTGAACCTCAACTGGAACCAGCAGCCGGGCGGCGGCCAGCAGAAGGGCGGCTTCCTCAAGCGGGTGCTGGGCGCCGCGGGCGGCGGCATTGATCTCGACCTCGCCGCGTTGTTCGAGCTCTCCGACGGCCGTGCGGGTGTGGTCCAGGCCTTGGGTGATGCGTTCGGCTCCTTCACGGATCCCCCCTTCATCAACCTCGACGCGGACGACCGCACGGGCGCCGCGGTCGGTGGCGAGAACCTGTACGTGAACCTCGCCGCCATCTCCCAGATCCGCCGCATCCTCGTGTTCGCCTTCATCTACGAGGGGGTGGCCTCGTTCGACCAGGCCGACGCGGTGGTCACCCTGACTCCGGCGCAGGGTGCCCCGATCGAGGTCCGGCTGGACGAGCAGGCCGGTGGCGCCCGGATGTGCGCCATCGCCCTGCTGACCAACACCGGCAACGACTTCAAGGTCAGCCGGGAGGTCCGCTACGTCAGCGGTCACCGCGAGCTCGACGAGGCCTACGGCTGGGGCCTGAACTGGACTGCCGGCCGCAAGTGACGCCGGTAGTCCGCGATGAGCCATCCGGTCCCGCCGCCCGTCGGCGAGGAGGATCGATACTCGATGTTCCAGCCACGTCGCGAGCCCTCGCCCGAGCAGGCGCGCGCCGACCGTGCGAGCTGCGACCAGCGGGCCCACCCCGGGCACCGATCTCATCCTGATCGTGACCCGGCTTCCGGGCGAGGCCGGGAGCGGCCCGGACGATACTCCGCCGATGATCGCGGCGGGCCGGTGACCGGCGCCGATCCGGGCCAGGCCGACCCGGCGTACGCCGGTCCTTCGCGGGCGGCCGGCTGGGAACAGGGCCGGAGAGGGCAGGTTCCGGTGGACGCCCATCCGCCGAGAGAGGACCGGTTCCCGGGACGGAACGCCCCGGCATGGTCCCCCTCGCAGCCAAGCCACGGCGGGTCGAGTGGCTACGGGGNCCATGCCGGNTCGGGGNATGGGGCGCGGGAGGAGCACCGCTCCGTCGCGGGCTCTCGGGGCGCGCCCGCGTACGAGGCGACCGATCCGCGCGAGGCCGATGACCTGCCGGAGGCTGAGTGGCGCGAGACCGGTCCCGAGGCCGGGGACCGCGGGGCGGGTGGCCCTGAGGACATCCGGCCTGATGAGGTCCGGCCTGATGAGGTCCGGCCTGATGAGGTCTGGCCTGATGAGGTCTGGCCTGATGAGGTCCGGCCCGACGAGGTCCGGCCCGACGAGCCGGAGTCGGCCGTGGCATCCGAGCGCGCCGAGCACGCCGGACCGGCGACGCCGACACGGTCTCCGACGGGCCCGGATCAACGGGATGCGGAGCGCGGCCCGGTCGACCATGGCGGCACCGCGGCTCAGGATGATCAGGTTCCTCAGGACGGTTCGGCGGATCAGGACTGCCCCGTGGACCGTCCGGGCCCTGACGGCGGCGGGACGGATCTGGTGGGTTCGATCGGTGCTGTCCAGGCGGTGGCGCTGGAACGCCTCGCGAGCCGCGTTGACGAACTGGCCCGGCTACGGCGTCACGATACCCAACTCGTGGACCGATTGCATGCCGAGAATGCCCGGCTACGTAGTGGTGAGCTTACCGAAGCCATGGCCCCCCTTCTGCGGGGGTTGATTCGACTTCATGATCAAATGGGTAGCCTGGGGGCCGACGATCCGCAGAGTGTCGCCGGCATCCTGCGTAAGCAGCTGCTCCAGGTGCTCGATGTCGCTGTGGACGTCCGCCCGTACACGGCGGTGCCGGGCGGGACCTTCGACCCGGCGCGGCACCTGGGGGTGCGTCGGGTGCCGACGGACGACCCGGGACGGGACGGGACGATCGCTCGTACCGTTCGTCCGGGTTTCGTCCGCGGCGAGACCACGGTCGTCCGACCGGCGGAGACCGAGGTCTACCGATCGCGCTGAGCCGCGGAGGTACGAGGCTTGTGAAGGGAAGAATTAGACGGTGGCAGGCACCAAGGTGTTCGGGATCGACCTGGGCACGACCTACTCCTGCATTGCCCAGGTCGACGAGTACGGCCGACCGGAAGTGATCCGCAACATCGAGTCCCAGCCGACGACGCCTTCGGTCGTCCTGTTCGACACTGGGGCGGAGGGCCCAACCTCTTTCGTGGTGGGAACCCAGGCCAAGCGCCAGGCTCGCATCCGTCCCGACGACGTCGCCCGGCTGGTCAAGCGGCACATGGGCGCGTCGGACTGGCGGTTCGTGGCGCATGACGAGGAGNACAGCGCCGCCGCGGTGTCGAGCCTGGTGCTCAAGGCGCTCGCCGCGGATGCCGAACGCGCGACCAGTGTCCCGGTCACCGATGTAGTGATCACCGTGCCCGCGTACTTCGGTGACGAGGAGCGCAAGGCGACGAAGCTGGCCGGCGAGCTCGCCGGCCTCAACGTGGTCGACATCATCAACGAGCCGACCGCCGCCGCCTTCGCCTACGGATTCGGCCAGGACGGGGCCGAGGAGTCGACCGTGCTGGTCTACGACCTCGGCGGTGGCACGTTCGACACCACGGTCATCAGGCTGAGCGAGGGCGCGATCACCGTGGTCGCCACGGATGGCGACCACGAGCTGGGCGGTGCGGACTGGGACAACGAACTCGTCCGCTACCTGGCGCAGAAGTTCACCGAGGCGCAGCCCGACGCGGGCGACCCGCTCGACGACGTCTACGACGAGCAGGAGCTGCTGGCCGCGGCCGAGGACGCGAAGCTGGCGTTGTCCGGCCGGGACAGCGTCGACGTGCTGGTCGTGCACAACGGCAGGCGCACAAGCGTGCCGGTGACCCGGACCGTCTTCGAGGAGATCACCGGCCCGCTGCTGCGGCGCACCATCGACCTGACCGGCTCGGTGCTGGCGCGAGCCCGGGAGAAGGGTGTCGAGAAGATCGACTTGTGCCTGCTGGTGGGGGGCATGAGCAAGACACCGGCGGTGGCCCGCCGGCTGCAGGAGTCCTTCGGGCTCACCTCTCGGCTTGCCGATCCCGATCTCGCCGTCGCCAAGGGCGCCGCGGNGTACGGGCAGAAGAAGGCACTGGAGCGCGAGGTCCACGCGGACCTGGTCGCCAGCGGGCATCTACGTCCCGACCAGGAACTCGCCGCAGCCGACGCCGTGGACGTGGAGAAGGCGGCCGCAGCCAGCGCCGAGGAGGCGGGACTCTCGACCGCCTCCGTGGTCGATCTCGTCCGCACGAAAGTGACGAACGTCACGTCACGTGGCTTCGGGATCTTCGCCGAGGACCGGGGCACACCGGTCGCGGCCTTCCTCGCCCACCAGAACGACCCGCTGCCTATCGCCGTCACCCGGACCTTCTACACCGTCGTCGACGATCAGGCCGAGGTGGACATCCGGGTCTTCGAGCAGGGCACCACCGCCGAGTCCACGGCGATCGACGACAACAAGGTGATCGTCGCCGGCTCCATCAGCGGGATTCCGCCTGGCCACCCGTTGGGCACCCCCGTTGAGGTGACCTTCACGATGGGCGGGGACCAGACGATCCAGGTCACCGCCTCGCACGAGGGCGCGGCCACCCCCTTGGTGCTCGAGGTGCGCGCCGGGGTCGGCTCGGAGGAGATGCGGGCCGTCGAGTCGGCGAAGGTCAGCCTGCTCAAGCAGCGGGACTGAGACCCCGCGGCGGATCGGACCCCGCGGCGGATCGGACCTCGCCGTGGATCGATGCCGGTGCCGGGCCATTCGGCCTCCCCCACGAGTGTTCCCGCACGAGTGTTCCGGCCCGCGGCGGCCGACGCCGGAGTGGATAGGGTTCAGCCTGACCAGGCACCGCGTCCGGTGGAGCGCCCTACAGGCCTCGCGGGGACGTGGGTGCGCGCAGTGCGTGCGGGCGGCGCCAACCTGGCGTCCGCGGCCCGCGCCGAGGCGCGGCTTCGTACTCTCAGGTGTGGAGTGGTCGACGGCCGCTCCACGATCGGCGCCTGACGACGGGCCGCCGGCCGGTTCCCGGCGGGCACGGTGGGCACGGTGGGCACGTGGGACGAAGGTGGATCGGTGAGCGCGGCGTTCGACGGCAGCGGCTATCGCCAGCGGGTGCTGGCGCCGCTGCGGGCCCGCGCCTCCCTGGACACCGCCGACCCGTTCCTCCTCGCGGGTCTCGATCCGACGGTGGCGTACACCGACTCCGACGTCGGGGCGCACCTGGTGCGGGTGCTCGCCTTCCTGCAGCGGGAACGCAACTCGGCGAAGTACGCGACCCTCGCCGCCGAGCTTGTCCGTCGGCGGGCGGAATGGGAGGAGCCGCTGCGGGACGCGGACTCCCGGGAACGGGTCCGCGCCCGGGTGCTGGCAGCCCGGCGTAGCGGTGACGCCGAGCGTCTCGCCAAGGTCGACGGCTATCTCGCCACCGTCCGGGAGCGTTTCGGCGGCATCCCGGCATCCCGGGTGGACGGCCTGCGCCGCCTCGCCGTCGCCGCGGGGGTGACGGTCGAGGAGTTCGACGCCCGCCTGAGCCGGGAGCAGATCATCATCGACGCCGTCGGCGGGGGCGTCGAACCGCTGCCGGCCGAGGTCCGCCGGCAGATCTCCGAACGGCTCGGCGAGCTGCGCGCCCTGCGCGGCGGGGACCGGGTCTCGACGGCGTCGCTGTGGGCCTTCCTGGGGCTGGCCCCGGACGCCTCACCGGAGCGGCTGCGGGCCGCGTACGCCGCGATGGTGGCGGGCAACCACCACCGTCCCCATGACCGGGAGAAGACGGTCACCGCGGACCTGCTCGCCCTCGTCTCCGCCCGGTTGATCGAGGGCGACCCCGCCGCGTACACCGTTGGGCTGATGGCGGACGCCGTGGACGAGCTGCGGCCCGCGGTCGAGGAACACGTCGTGCTCGACGGCGAGCTCACCGCGGTCGCCTTCGAGGGTCTCGTCCGGGCGGCGCTCGCGACCGGGCGCGGACTGACCGCGGCTCAGGCGAAGTCCGTCGTCCTGGAGGCGGCTCGGGAGCTCGGCGCCGCGGTGAACGTCGGCGGGGTCGTCGACTACGTGGTATGCCCGGGATGCGGCCGGCCGGAGGCGGCCGGGTCCGTGCGGCACTGCCGGTACTGCGACACCGACCTCTACACCACCTGCCCGTCCTGCGGATCGATGACCGAGGCGGCGGCGGTCGTCTGCCGGCACTGCGGGCACAGCCTGCGCCAGGCCAGGGAGGCGGCCGATGCGCTCGTCGCGGTGCGTCGCGCCCTGGAGGGCGGTCATCCCCGCCAGGCCGGCGAGATCCTCACGACCGCCCATCCGGTGCTGGCCGCCGTCGGTGGACCGGTCGCCGGGACGGCGGAGGAACTGGGAGCCCGGGTCTCCGCCGCGCTGGGCGCCGCGGACGCCGGTTGGCGGGCACTCACCGAGGCCCGCGCGGCGTGCCGGGCGGATGCGGCGCTTGCCGATGCCCGGTGGCTCGCGGCACAGGCCGCCGACGTCCCCGGCCCCGACGGCCGGAAACCGGCCGAGGTGCTGGCCGAGCTCATTGCCGCCCAGGCGGTGATCCGCCGGCGGGTCGAGGCGGCGCGCGCGCTACCACCCGAGGACCAGGAGGCCGCCCTCGCCGCGGTCCTCGCGACGGCGGCGGACAACCGGGAGGCGCTCGCGGCGATGGCGGCTCTGCCGCTCTCCCCGCCGTCCGACCTGACCGCGGTGCCGGGCCCCGACGGTTCGGTGCAGCTGTGGTGGCGCGCTTCGCCCTCGGTCGGGGGCCCGGTCTCCTACCGGGTGGAACGCGTCGTGCCCGTGGAAGCTGGCGACGGCCAGGGGGTGGCCCCGGGGCGGAGCAGCCTCGGTACCACCCGCTCGACGGAGCTGTGCGATGCCGGCGCTCCCGCCTGGACTCCGGTGCGATACGAGGTGACTGCCCTCTGCGGTGAGCGCCGTTCCACGCCGGTGGAGACCGCCCCGCTCGTCTTCACCCGGGACATCACCGACCTGCGGGCCGAGCGCACCGCCGCCGGGATCCGCCTGGACTGGAGCCTCGGCGGGGCGCTGGCCGCCGTGACAGTGGAGCGGACGGTGGCACCGCCCGCCGCGGTCAGCCAGCCGCCCCGGCGGGCGCGGGGCACCGGCGGCCTCTTCCACGACACCGATGTCGTCGTCGGCGTGACCTATCGTTACCACGTCTTCGTCGAGTACCAGGACGCGCGGGGACACCCGGCCCGGACCCCCGGAGCCGAGGTGACGCTGGAGGTGGCCGCCCGCCCGCGGCCCGTCCATGACCTCACGGCGGCCACCGCCGCCGGGCGGACCACGTTGCGCTGGACGCCGCCGCCCGGCTGGGAGGTGCGGATCTACGCGACCCCGGTGCCGCAGCCGCCGGCCGTCCCCGCCGCCATCACCCACGTGACCAGCACCGCTCACGCGACCAGCACCGGCCCGTGGCCCTACCCGGGGTCGGGGCCCCTGCCGATGATCGGCATCGGGCCGGAAGGCTGCGACGTGTCGCTCGCCGCCATCCCCGATTCGTCACGTCTTGTGGGGCTGAGCCGTTCCGGGCAGGTCAGCGAGGTGGCACAGGTCGGCGAGGTCATCTACACGCCGCTGACGGTCCATGGCGGGACGGCCGTCGTCGGCCGGGCCGTGTGTCACCTCGCCATCGAACCCGTGCGGGATCTGCGCGCCGACGATCGAGGCGACTCGATCGTGCTGTCCTTCCAGCTGCCACCGGGGGTCACCGAGGCGCGGGTGCTCTGGCGCCGTGACCAACCGCCGACCGGACCGGATGATCCCTACGCCGCGAGCGCCAAGGTCACCAATACCAGTCTGGAGATCAAGGGCGGCTGGCATCTCGCCGCGCCGCGGGACGGGTGGGCTTACCACGTGGCCTGCTACCCGGTGTACCGGTCGGGGGGCGTGGCCCGGGTGGTCGCGGCCGGCGTCTCGGTGCTGGCGCGCCCCGCGACGCGTCCTGATCCACCCCCGATGCCGGCGGCGTCCGGGAGCAGCCCGGGAGGCTCGGCTGGCGTGGTCTCGGCTGGCGTGGTCTCGGGCCGGCCGGTGGTTGGTACCGTCGCCGACCCGATCACGATGCAGCCGCCGGGTGGGCCGACCCAGCCCCGCACCGGGGGCTATCCGTTGCCTGCGGCGACGGGTGCTGTGCCGTTGCCCGCGGCGACGGGCACCTACCCGCAGCCCCTGGCCACCGGCCCCCTCCGCCCGGTGCCGGAGCACGCGTCGGAGGCGCAGACGAACCCGCCGTCGGGCCCGACGGCGGGTTCGTCCACCGGCCCCACGCCGCCGCAGGCTCCGGCCGTCCAGCCGACCGTCACCTACACCGTGAGCAGGTCCGGCTGGCGGCGGCGCACCCTACGGGTACAGGTGCACACCACCGGTCCGGCCGGAGATCTGATTCTGTTCGCGCGGCCGGGAACCGTACCGCCGCGGGCTGCCGCGGAGGCCCACGAGCTGTCTCGGCTCGCCGCTGTGGACCAGGCCGGCACCCGGACCATCGACGTCACCCTGGACGGCGCCCAGCTGCCCTGGGGAGTCCGGCTGTTGCCTGCGCTGGTGCACCCGACTGGATGGACCATCACCCAACCACCGGACGACGCACTGGTCATTCGATGATCCGGAGCGATCCCAGGTGGATGTGCTCTCCGTGGTCCGCTTCGGCTCATTTCTTCTTGTTCTTCCGTTGATTTATGGCGGTTNCCTCGGGTTTTGTGGCACCAGATCTACAACATATGCGCTACTACGGAAAGTATTCATGAGGGTGCTGTTCCTTGGCTGGGATGCGCCGTTTACGATTGGCCTCATCACTCCTAGTCCCAGTACCGCCCAGGTGTGTATCGGTTACCTGGGTGGAGCACCTGTCGAATCGTTCCGGCTGCGAGGTCGGAGACGGTTGGGTTCACGGACGGGCACCTGACGGTGCCCGGTCGACTCGCCTGGTGAGGCACGGGTCGAGTCCGGTGGAGCGCTGAGCGGTTGCCGTGCGAGCGGTCCGCTCGGAGGGGACGCCCCATCGTGGGTCGTGGTCCGGCCATGCTCCGCCGTCGCGCGCCGGGTGATCCGACGGGAGCATGTCACGCCAACACCGAAAGGCAGCGCGCGAGCATGGCCTCGATCATCCGCGGCCGACCCGCCCCTCCGGTCGGCNAGCCGATTCCCTCAGCCCATCGACGACCCCGCAGCGGCCGGATCCACACCCAGCGCCGGGTCCGGACCGGAGCCCGGATCGGCCTGATAGCCGTGTTCGTGGTGGGTCTCCTCCAGGCGGTCACCCCGCTGGCCCGCGCCGCGGGAAAGTCACCGTCGCCGACTCCGGCCGTGTCGCCATCCGCGACGAGCGGATCCAGCCGGGCGGGGGGCGACGCGGGCAGTGGCCGCGCGCAGGGCGTTCCACTCACCACGCTGAGCCCGCAGGCGCGCAGCCGGATCACCCTCGTCCTTTTCGACCAGGACATCGTGCTCGTCGGTGGCCGCAGTTTTACCGCGGGTGATGATGTCACCGTCGTGGCGGAGACGGCCAAGCTGGGCGGCAGCGCGCTCACCCGGGCGGACGCCGACGGCCGTTTCATCCTCGGCTTCCGGGTGCCGGCGGACTTCGCGGGAACCGTCAACGTCAAGGCCACCCAGGGCACGGCCACGGCGACCGACGCTCTTGATGTGACCGGACCGGAGGCGGCCGCCCGGGCGTTCCAGGCCGCTCCGGCTCTTCCCGATGAACCGGTGGTGAAGACGGCGCCCTCGACATCGCCGTCTCCCAGGCAGCAGGACACGTCCGCGGGCACCTCGCCGAGCCCGGCCGTCTCGCCCGCGCCGTCCCCGTCCGCCGCCGGTTCGGCGTCCGCGTCGCCGTCCCCCGCGCCGTCCGCGAGCGCCAGCTCGACCGCCCCCACCAGGAGAACCGCAACGCCGACCGCAACGCCGACCGCGACCCCGTCCGGGTCGAGACCGACCCCCGGTACGGGATCGACGGGCACCGGCGCCGGTGGGACGAGGTCGGGCCTGCCGTGGCTGTCGGGGTTCCAGTCGCATCAGCTCGCGCAGCTCGTCGAGTTCGGTGACTGGCGCGGCCGGCCGAACGACATCGTCCACGTCTACACGAGCCGCGACCAGGGTTGGGGCGGGCTGGTGGAGCCGGCCTGGCCGGTGGATCTCTTCAAGGGTTTCCAGGGCAAGCTGCTGATCAGCCAGCCGACATTCCCCAAGGGCCAGGGCGACAACGCCGCCTGTGCCCGAGGCGAGTACGACTCCGAATGGAAGAAGCTCGGCAGCTTCCTCGTGGCGCACGGCCGGGCGGACTCCATCATCCGGATCGGCTGGGAGTTCAACGGAACGTTCATGTACTGGCATACGGACGCCGACCCGACGGTGTTCCGGGACTGTTTCCGGAAAATCGCGACCGCCATCCGGTCCACCGACTCCGAAGTCAAGATCGACTGGACCTTCAACGCGCACGCCTCCCCGGTACCCAGCGGCAACAGTCCCTGGGGCGCCTACCCCGGCGACGAGTACGTGGACTATGTCGGCATCGACGCCTACGACCACTTCCCCCCGTCGAAGGACGAGGCGACGTGGAACAAGCAGTGCGAGGACGTCAACGGCCTGTGCTACGTGATCAGGTTCGCCCGGGAACACGGGAAGAAGGTCGGCGTCGGGGAATGGGGGGTGGCCTCCTGCAGCGGTGACGGCGGTGGCGACAATCCCTTCTACATCCAGAAGATGTTCGACACCTTCAAGGCGGCCAGCGACGTGATGGGATACGACGCCTACTTCAGCGACCCCACTCCCGGAAACGTCTGCTCGACCATCACGAACGGCGGTCAGAACCCGAAGGCGGCCGCCATGTACAAGAAGCTCTTCGGATCCGGCGCCAGTTAGTCGCATTAGTGGGGGTCGATCGAGGGTCGGCCGGGAGTGGTGGGCCGCGGGCGACACAGCCTTCCGCGGCCCACCACCCGTTCCCGGGTCATCCGTTCCCGGACCACCCGTTCCCGATCAGGCCGGCGGGCGCCGCCCGCTGCCGCCCGCTGCCGGCTGGTGGCTGGCCGCTCGCGGACGCTGCGCCGCAGATCGGCGCCCCGTAGATGGCGCCGAGATGGCCGCCGTGTGTCGGCTGGCTGTCAGTTCCCGCGGGCTGTCGTCGGATGCCTTTCGCCAGGTACCGTCACCGAGAGGCAACGTTTCACGATCTTGCCGGCTTCGGTCGGCGCGCACCGTTTCGGGATGCTCGTCGAACGACGCCCCTGCCTTCGACGAGGAGAACGCTGCTTGCGCCACTTCGCCTTTCTAGGCCCCGAGACGGTTGACGCGCTGTTCCTCCGGCCGCCGGAGGACATCACCGTGAATGATGATCGTCATCTGCTGGCCACCGCGCTCGGCGCGACCCTCTACGCCCCGGGGACGCGCCCCCGGTTGGCATCGGACGTGTGCAGACAGACCGCGGCGGGGGTGACCTCGATGGTTCTCTGTCTGGAGGACTCCATCGCCGACACCGAGGTGGCCGCAGCCGAGGCCAACGTCGTCGCCGCGTTGCGCGCGCTCGCGGCGGAGCCCCCCTGGGCCGCGGGCGCGATGCCGCTGCTGTTCGTCCGGGTCCGCGCGGTCGGGCAGATCCCGGATCTTGTCGACCGGCTCGGGCCGGCCGGAGTCGGGTGTCTCGCCGGGTTCGTGCTGCCCAAGTTCGCCGAGGAGGGTGGCGAGGCGGCGATGGAGGCGGTGCTGCGGGCCTCCGAGACGGTTGGTCGTCCGCTGTGGACTATGCCGGTGCTGGAGAGCCCGCAGGTCATCAACCGGGAGACCCGGGTGGAGGCGTTGTCGGCGGTCCGGCGGCTGGTCGACAAGCACGCCGACCAGGTGCTGGCGATCCGGCTCGGTGCGACGGACCTGTGCGGGCTGTTCGGGCTGCGCCGTGACCGCGACCTGACGATCTACGACATCGCCGTCGTCCGGGACTGCATCGCCGACATCGTGAACATCTGCGCGCGGGGCGGTGACCACGTCGTGACCGGACCGGTGTGGGAGTACTTCGCCCAGCCGGAACGGCTCTTCGTCAGCTCGCTGCGGGTGACCCCGTTCGCGCAGGCGGACCGCGTCGACGGCGGGGAGGAAGCGATCCGGATGCGCAGCGAACTGGTCTCCGCGGACCTCGACCGGCTGATCCGGGAGGTTGTTCTGGACAAGGCCAACGGCCTGATCGGCAAGACGGTGATCCACCCCAGCCACGTGCCCGCCGTGCACGCGCTGCACGTCGTCACCCAGGAGGAGTACACCGATGCCGAGACCGTCCTTGACGGGGATGCCGGCGGGGTACGGCCGAGCAGCTACGCGAACAAGATGAACGAGCTGCGTCCGCACCGGGCCTGGGCCGAGGTGGTGATCCGCCGGGCGCGCGCGTTCGGTGTCCTGCGCGAGGGCGACACCTTCGTCGAGGTGCTGGCGGCGACGCACGGTCGTTTCGACCAGTGGAANGCCCGATGACGGCGACGGCGGGGACGGACGCCCCCACCGGCGCGCCCATCCCTCACCCGCCCGCGCCCGCGCCCGCCCGCGGCCCAGCGGCCGCCCCCGCGGGGATGTGGCTGTGGACCGAGCTGGGCCTTGATGTCCAGGTCACCGCGGACGTGGCGGGCCNGGGGNTGCACGCCCTGGTGGGACTCGCCCTGCGCCGCAACCCACGCCGGGCGCACCTGTTGGTCAGCCGGGTGCTCGGCAAGCATCTGCCGGTGGCACCGGCCGAGGCGCTCGCGGCCGGGGCCGGGGTTGCCGCGCTGGTCCGGGCACTGCCCGGCTTCGAGGAGGCCGGAAAGNGGGTTGCGGNCCCGNGGGTTGCGGACCCGCCGGTGCAGGGTTCGTCGGCCGAGCAGCCCGGGGGCCCGCGGACCGGCCCGATCGTGATCGGTTACTGCGAGACCGCGACGGCCTTGGGGCACGCGGTCGCCGACGGTCTCCCGGCGAGCCACTACCTGCACACCACCCGGCGGCCGCTGCCCGGTGTCACGCCGATCCTCGAGTTCGTGGAGTCCCATTCCCACGCGACCCACCACTGGCTGATGCCCGAGGACCGCGAGATCCTGCGGTGCGGCGCGCCGATCGTGCTCGTCGACGACGAGCTGTCGACCGGGCGTACCGCCCTCGGCACGATCCGGATCCTGCAGGCCCACGCCCCGCGCGAGCACTACGTGGTTGCCACGCTGCTCGACGCCCGTCCGCCCGCGGCCCGGGCCGCGTTCGCCGATCTCGCCGGCGAGCTCGGGGTCCGGCTGGATGTCGTCGCCCCGCTCACGGCCACCGTCACCGTGCCGGCCGAGATCGCGGACCGGGCCGCGCGGATCCGCGCCCGGTTCGCCGGGGGCGCGGGCGGTCGGGACGCGGCGCGGGCGACGGGGGCGCTGGTGGCCCACCCGGTCCGCCGGCTGGTGGCCGACTGGCCGTCCGACCTGCCTGACGGTGGCCGTCATCGCTGGTCGCCGACCGACCGCCACCGCCTCGACGAGGTCGTGCCGCCGGTCGCCGCGACGGTACTGGCCGCGCTGACCCGGCCCGCGGGTCGCACGCTCGTGCTCGGGACGGAGGAACTGATGTACACGCCGATGCGGATAGCGGACGCGCTGGCCCGGACGAGTCCGGGTGAGATCCGCTACCAGTCCACGACGCGTTCGCCGGTCCACCCCGTCGACGTCGACGGCTACGCCATCCGCGCCGCCCTCACCTTTCCCGCGCCGGACGACCCGGGCCGGGCCAGCCACGTCTACAACGTCCGGCCCGGGATGTACGACGACATCGTGGTGGTCGTCGACTCTGTCCGGGTCGTCGACTCTGTCCCGGACGTCGCCCCGGGGGCGGACCGGAGCTCTCCCCGTGCGGATACCGGCCTCCACGGCATGCTTACTCAGCTACGCCGATGCGCTCCGGTCACGGTGCTGACACTGCCCTCCTACCAGCCCTCCTACCGGCCGTCCCCTCGACCGACCGGTGCGCCGCCCGCCGCCGGACCGCTCACCGGTGCGCCCGGGGATGCCCGGTGAGCGGGATCGGCGCGGTGGATCCCGCGCTCACCGGCACCGTCGGCTCGGGTTCATACGATCCGGCGGACGTGACCTTCCTGCTGACCGACCTCAGCGCGGTCGCCCTGGAGCGGCCCACCGAGGACCGTGAGGAGGCCATGCAGGCCGGCCGGCACTACTCCGAGGACCTGCCGGTCGAGTACCAACCCGACGCCGGTTACCTGGAGCTCTACCACCGGGCGCTGGACCGGTCGGCCCGCCGGGTCGCGCTCGCCACCGGCCTCGTGGCGGAGCTCGTACGGGTCACCAAGCCCGAGCCGGTCCTGGCCTCGATCGCCCGGGCCGGTACCCCGGTGGGGATCCTGATGCGGCGCTGGTACGGCTGGCGCCACGGGCTCGACACCCCGCACTACGCGATCTCGGTGATCAAGGATCGCGGCGTGGACCTGAACGCGATCCGCTACCTCACCTCCCGGCACGACCGGAAGGTGATCCAGTTCGTCGACGGCTGGACCGGCAAGGGGGTGATGACCCGGGTGCTGACCGACGCGGTGGCCCGGCTCGGGCTGGACGACACCCTCGCCGTGCTGGCCGACCCGGCTCGGTGCGTGCCGCTCTACGGGACCCGCGACGACTTCCTCATCCCGAGCGCCTGCTTGAACTCGACGGTGAGCGGGCTGGTCAGCCGGACCGTCCTCAACGCCGAGCACATCGGTCCTGATGACTTCCACGGTGCGAAGTACTACGCCGAACTCGCGGCGCACGATCTGTCCCGGCACTTCGTCGAGACGGTGGCGGCCCACTTCCCCGAGGTGGCCGACGAGGTCGCCGAGACCTGGCCGCGGCTGTGGGCCGCCGACCGCAGTCCGACCTGGGCGGGCTGGGCGGCGGTGGAGCGCATCGCGGCCGCGTTCGACATCCCCGACGTGGTCATGGTGAAGCCGGGGGTGGGGGAGACGACCCGGGTCCTGCTGCGCCGGGTGCCCTGGCGCATCCTCGTCGCCCCCGACCGGCTCGACGAGCTGACGCACGTGCTGGCCCTGGCCGCCGACCGCGACGTCGAGGTCCAGGAGCTGGCGGACCTGCCATTCTCCTGTGTGGGGCTGGTCCGCCCGGTCGGCGCGGCACCGGTCTTCCACACCCCGAACGCGCGCTGGCGCCCGGACGTCCTGTGACGGCCGACTCGTCCCCCGTGACGGCCGGTCCGTCCGCCGCGTCCGGGCCGCGTCATCTGCTGGCCTGCGACCTGGACAAGACGCTGATCTTTTCCCGGCACTCGCTGCTGCTGGCCGACGACCGGCCCGCACCGGAGCTCGTCGAGGTCGAACGCCTCGACGGAGCGCCGATCTCGTTCGCGACGGCGCGGTCGCTGGCCCTGCTCGCCGAGTTGCACGACCTCGCCGTCCTCGTCCCGGTCACCACCCGCACCCTCGCCCAGTACGCGCGGGTCGAGCTCGGGGTCCGGCCGCGCTACGCGATCGCGGCCAACGGCGGGCACCTGCTGGTCGACGGGGTTCCCGATCCGGCCTGGGCGGCGGACGTGGCTGCCGAGGCCGCCGCCGCCTGCGCCCCCCTGGCGGAGATGGTGGCGCTCGCCGAGCGGTCCGCCGCCGGCGGCTGGGCCCGGCTCGTGCGGGTCGCCGACGGGTTGTTCGTCTACCTCGTCGCCCACGACCGCGCTGGCATTCCCGACCTGACCGGGGAGGCCGAGACGGCGCGGGCCGCGGGCTGGGCGATGTCGGTGCAGGGGCGGAAGGTGTACTTCGTCCCATCGGTCCTGACCAAGCAGCGCGCGGTGGTCGAGGTCGCCCGCCGTGCCGGTACCGCCCGGCTGCTGGCCGCGGGGGACTCTGTGCTCGACGTCCCGATGCTCGCGGCGGCCGACCACGCCATCCGTCCGGCCCACGGTGAGCTGCACGAGCTGGGCTGGTCGGGCCCGAATGTCACCGTCACCGCCGCGGCCGGGGTGCTCGCGGGCGAACAGGTGCTGGCGGCGTTCGTCGCGCGGGTCCGGGCCGAGATCGCCGCCGGGAGTCGCTGAACCTCCTCGCGCGACTTCCGGGCCCGGTCAGACCGGGCCTTGGCGGCGCTCCTCCGGCGTGCCCGGCGGCGGCAGCGGATCGGAACCGGGGCCCATCCCAGGCGTCCAGACGTCCCGGTAGTGGGGGCAGCGGTCAGGGACCGCCTGGAGGTTGAGATTCGGGAGGCCGTCCCGGTCCCGATTGCCCTTCCGGGCGTTCGCGCGGGCCTGTGCCTGGGCGCGCCGGCACTTCGGACACTCCAGAATGATCACGTCTGGCCCCTCGGGGGTGTTGTCCTGGGCTGACGGCTCATCACGGCTCATCACTCACCTTTTCTGCTTCCCGGTGCCGTCGCAGCTGGTGCACTTGTCCTTACCTTGACCGTCGAACATGCCGTCCGCGTCGAGTTCAGCGGTCGGGCGGCCGGCCCGCCCGGAGCCGCCGCACGTCGGGCAGGTGAGTGGGCCTTGGTTGACCATGTCGTCCGGGTCGGCGGTGTTTTTTGTCCCGCCGCGCTTCGTCCCGGAACGCCCGGTGCTTGATCCGCCGGACGTGTTACCCCGTTTATCCCGGTGCTTAGGTCTTTGCACCACGCCGCCTCCTGTTGCTCTCCGTCTCCCATCGATCCCTACCCGCATCAACGGTAGCGGCGGAACACCCACGTCGGTACCAGGACCGCCGGAACTGTAACCGTGCGTCCGGCGTAGCACACCAGGCTCGGGAAGGTCAGACGGCGGCGTTATCCGCAACGTGCGGGGGTGCGGTGCTGAGAGCTCGGCGCAACTTGACTACCTCGGCAGGCGCGCCCGGCCCGGACGGAAGTGCCACAGATAGCCGACGCACCCTGCCGACGACCGATGCGGATGGCCACGCCGCGTTCGCGTCGAGCGCGGCGAGTCCTCCCGCTGCCGCTGCCGCCGGATCGTCTACTTGGGCGTGCGCCCCCGCGAACAGGGCATTCGCGCGAGCCTGGTGAGAGAGAGTCGGTAGGCCCGACAGGGCTTCGGTGACGCGAGGCTGAACTTCGGAGGAATCGCCAAGTTCAGCCAGGGCCATAGCCGCCCAGATCAGTTCCTCGCTCTCCTCCCAGGCCGCGGCGGCGGGATAGGGCGGCAGGGTTGTCCGGCTCGTTTGCATCACCGTCAGGGCTGACCGGGCTTCACGTCAGGGCTGACCGGGCTTCATCTGCCTGGTTGAGTGCGACGTGGGCCACAGCCTTGTACGCGGCCAGTCGAGGCCGGACGTAGGGGGGGTCCACGCCACCCCTGCGCCCTAGCAGCCGTCCCCGTCCGCGCAGCCGTCCCCCTTCTTTTGACGTCATCCCCGGCCTGTTCCACGGCCACCGTGTTTCCCGTGCTCCGGAGAAGGGGATCGGTTAGCGTCGCCAAGGTGTCCGACACCGTGAAGACCACCGTCTCACCGGACATAGCGGCATCCCCGGGCGTACCGGCGCCGACCGCCTCCGGGCTCGCGCCGGGGTGCGCGGTGCCACTGGGCGTGACCTGGGACGGGTCCGGGGTGAACATCGCCGTCGTCGCCCCCGGGGCCGAGGCGGTCGACTTCTGCCTGTTCGATGCCGACGGCCGCGAGACACGCCATCGACTTCCGGAGCGTGACGGCGGGGTGTGGCACGGCTATCTGGCTGGCGTCCGCCCCGGTCAGCGTTACGGCCTGCGGGCACACGGTCCCTATGACCCGGAGCGGGGCCAGCGGTACAACCCGGCGAAGCTGCTGGTCGACCCCTACACCCGATCGGTAGCCGGGACGCTGCGCACGGACCCGGCGATCTACGGGTTCGGTGGCGGCGACCCCTACGGCTTCGAACCGGACCCGCGGGACTCCGCACCTTTCGTGCCCCGCTGCGTCGTGACCGGGCCCGGGCGGGCGCAGCGGGGCTCCGCCGGGACCAGGGAGTCCGGATTCGGGGACCCCGGGATCGGGGACCCCGGATCCGGGAGTGGCGGTTTNNCGGGNCACNGCGTACACCCNGCGGACAACCGGCCCACCATCCCCTGGTCGGACACGATCATCTACGAGGCGCACGTACGCGGGCTCACGAAACGTCACCCGGACCTGCCGCCACGGTTACGCGGGACATACGCCGGGCTCGGCCACCCGAGCGTCCTGGCGCACCTGCGCCGGCTCGGCGTCACCGCGATCGAACTGCTGCCGGTGCACACCTCGGTCTCCGAACCGGCCCTGCTCGAGCGCGGAAAAATCAACTACTGGGCTTACAACACCCTGGCCTTCTTCGCCCCTCATGCCGGGTACGCGGCCACTGACGATCCGATCGGCGAATTCCAGGCGATGGTCGCAGCCCTGCACGCCGTCGGCATTGAGGTGATACTCGACGTCGTCTACAACCACAGCGCCGAGGGCAGCGAGCGGGGCCCGACGCTGTCCCTGCGTGGCCTGGACAACACGACCTATTACCGGGTAGAGCCGATGGATCCCCGGCGCTACCGTGACGTGACCGGCTGCGGCAACACCCTCAACACGTCCTCACCGCACGTCGTGCGGCTGATCTGCGACTCGCTGCGGTACTGGGTGACGGAGATGGGCGTCGACGGGTTCCGGTTCGATCTCGCCACCGCGCTCGCCCGCAATCCCGACGCCTTCGACCCCGCGGCAAGCCTGCTGACCGCCATCCACGCCGACCCGATCCTCGCCACGGTGAAGCTGATCGCCGAGCCGTGGGACGTCGGCTGGGGCGGATACCAGGTGGGGGGGTTCCCGGCACCCTGGGCGGAGTGGAACGGGCGGTTCCGTGACACCGTGCGCGACGTGTGGAACAGGTACACCAGCGGCGTCGCCGATCTGGGCTATCGGGTGTCCGGCTCGTCGGACCTGTTCGAGCACGGCGGCCGACGCCCCTGGGCATCGATCAACTTCGTCACCGCCCACGACGGCTTTCCCCTGGCCGATCTGGTCTCCTACAACGAGAAGCACAACGAGGACAACGGCGAGGGCAACCGGGANGGCGAGGCGGACAACCGCTCGGCGAACCACGGGATGGAGGGTGCGACCGACGACCCGGCGATCCTGGCCATCCGCCGCCGGGTGCGCCGGGGACTGATCACGACGCTGCTGCTGTCCACGGGCGTCCCGATGCTGCTCGCCGGCGACGAGTTCGGTCGCTCGCAGGGCGGCAACAACAACGCCTACTGCCAGGACAACGCGGTGTCCTGGCTCGACTGGCCGACCGACCTCGTGGGACCGGAGGACGTCACCGGACCGGAAGGCGTCACCGGACCGGAAGGCGTCACCGGACCGGAGGACGTCACCGGACCGGAAGGCGTCACCGGACCGGAGGACGTCGCGGAGCCGGACCACGCCTACCCCGACCCGGCCGGCCCCGACCCGGCGCTGTGTCGGCTGGTGGGCGGGTTGGCGGCACTGCGTTCCGCCGAACCCGTGCTGCGCCGCGGGCGGTTCTTCCACGGCGGCCAGTCGGCACCCGGGCGACTCGCGGACATCACCTGGTTCCGTGCGGACGGGGCGGTGATGTCGGTGGCGGACTGGAACGCCCCGCAGGTCGAGACGCTCGTGGCCCATGTCGCCGGCAGCCCCGTCGCCGGCAGCCCCGTCGATGAGGATCCTGCCGGCGGGCGGGGAACGCACGATCTACCGGCCCACGGCGCTGGCCTGGTGTACGTGTTCCNCCCGGATCGCGGCGACNCCGTCGTCNCCCTGCCCGGTGCTCCCTGGGCGGCCCGCCACGACCTGCTGCTCAATACCGCCGACGACGATCTTGCCGGATTCCCGGCGACCGTCGCGGTACCGGGAACCAGCTACGTCGGCGGCGAGTCCCTGACCGTGCTGGGCCACAGCGTGCTCGTCCTACGAGCCCATCCCCCCGGCACGGCGGCTTCCCCGCGGTGTGGGGACCCCTAAGGATTGGTGACCAGGCCCAGTTCGGCGATGCTCGCGGTGAGTGCGTGCCGGGGCAGCACCCGCACCGTGTAACCGAAGGGTCCGGTGCGCCCGAGCGGGATGGTGCCCTCGTAGCGGTAACCGCCCTCCCCTTCGCCAACCGGCTGCAGGAACAGCGTCGAAGGATCCAGGATCCGGTCGGTCTGGTCGATCCGGCCGTAGGAGGCGAGGACGTCGATGTCCCCGAGTGCCAGCTCACCGAGGTCGACCGTGGCCCGCACCACCAGCGACTGGCCCACCTGAGGGGTGTCACCGAGACCAGCGGAGTCGACGTTGAGCACGCGGACCCCGGGCCACGCGGCATGCACCCGGCTCTTCCAGGCGGCCAGGTCCCGGGCTCCGGCGAAGCCGTTGGCGGCGGCGGCCCGGGCCGAGACACCGGCCGGCACGTAGTAGCGCTCGACGTACTCCTGGACCATGCGGCTGGCCAGGACCTGAGGACCGAGGGCCGACAGGGTGTGCTTGACCATCGCGGCCCAGCGCCGCGGGATGCCGTCGCCGGGCTCCGAGTCGTAGAAGCGGGGGGCGACAGTGTTCTCCAACAGGTCGTACAGGGCGGCGGACTCGATGTCGTCGCGCCGGTCGGGGTCCTCGACCCCGTCCGCGGTCGGGATCGCCCAGCCGTTCTGGCCGTCGAACATCTCGTCNCACCAGCCGTCCCGGATGGACAGGTTCAGGCAGCCGTTCAGCGCGGCCTTCATCCCCGACGTGCCGCACGCCTCCAGCGGACGCAGCGGGTTGTTCAGCCAAACGTCCGATCCGGAGTACAGGAAGCGCGCCATCCCGATGTCGTAGTCGGGGAGAAAGACGATGCGCGACCGCACGGCCGGGTCGTCGGAGAACTGGACAATCTGCTGGACGAGTTGCTTGCCGCCGTCGTCGGCGGGGTGCGCCTTGCCGGCGATGACCATCTGGATCGGCCGCTGCGGGTGCAGCAGCAGCCGGCGCAGCCGGTCACGGTCCCGCAGCATGAGGGTCAGCCGCTTGTAGGACGGCACACGCCGGGCGAAACCGATCGTGAGGATGTCCGGGTCGAAAACCGACTCCACCCACTCCAGCTCACCGGGTGCCGCGCCGCGCTCGAGCCAGGAGGCCCGCAGCCGGCGGCGGACCTCGGTGACGAGGCGCTCCCGCAGTTGCCGCCGGGCGGCCCACACGACCTCGTCGGGCAACGTGGAGATCTTCTCGAATCCGGCCGCGTCGTCGGAAAGCAGGCCCGGGTCGGGCTCGCGGTCAGCAAGCTCGATAATGGGCCGGGACACCCAGGTCGGGGCGTGCACCCCGTTGGTCACCGAGCCGATCGGGACCTCGGCGGTGTCGAAGCCGGGCCACAGCCCCGCGAACATCTCCCGGCTGACGATGCCGTGCAGCTTGCTGACGCCGTTCGAACGCTGTGCGAGCCGTAGGCCCATGTGGGCCATGTTGAAGACGTTGGGGTCGGCCTCCNCCCCGAGCTGCAGGATCCGCTCGACCGGCACGCCGGGCCAGCCGTTGTCCCCGCCGAAATGGCGGGCGACCAGGCTGCGAGGGAACCGGTCGATGCCGGCGGGGACAGGGGTGTGGGTGGTGAACAGTGTGCCGGCGCGGGCGGCCTGGAGCGCCTCGTCGAAGCTGAGCCCGTTCTCGACGAGTTCCCGGATCCGCTCCAGGCCGAGGAAGCCCGCGTGCCCCTCGTTGGTGTGGTACACCTCGGGCTCCGGAGTCCCGGTCACCGCGGCGTAGGCGCGCAGCGCGCGGACACCCCCGATGCCCAGCAGCATCTCCTGGAGCAGCCGGTGGTCGGTTCCGCCGCCGTAGAGCCGGTCGGTCACCCCCCGCTCGGCCGGCTGGTTGTCCTCGACGTCCGAGTCGAGCAGCAGCAGCGGGACCCGTCCGACCTGCGCCTTCCAGATCTGCGCGTGCAGCGTGCGACCCTCGGGCAGCCCGACGGCCACCTTCNCCGGCANCCCCGCCGTATCGGTCAGCTGGGTCAGGGGGAGCCCGTGCGGATCGATGCCCGGGTACCGTTCCTGCTGCCAGCCGTCCCGGGACAGCGACTGCACGAAGTACCCGGCCCGGTAGAGCAGGCCGACGCCGATGATCGGCACGCCGAGGTCGCTCGCGGTCTTGAGATGGTCCCCGGCGAGGATGCCGAGGCCGCCGGAGTACTGCGGCAGCACCTCGGTGATACCGAACTCCGGGGAGAAGTAGGCGATCGCCGACGGGGCGCCCTCGGCCTTCCGCTGCTGATACCACAGATCGGCCGTCAGGTACTCCTGGAGGTCGTCCGCGACGTCGGTGAGTCGGCGCACGAACCGGCGGTCGGCGGCCAGCGCGAGCAGCCGGTTATGATCCACCTCGCCGAGCAGGCGGACCGGGTCTCCCTTCGTCGCCCGCCAGAGCTCCGGATCAACAGACTCGAACAGGTCCAGCGTCTCGGGATGCCAGGACCAGCGAAGATTCAGGACTAGTTCCCCCAGTGGAGCAAGCTGCCCGGGGAGCTGCGCACGGACGGTGAACCGTCGGAGGGCTCTCACGAAGACGTGAGCCTAGACAGTGCCGGCGACGTCGACACACCCGGGTGCGGCCAGCTGGTCCCGGCCGGGAAACAACTGTCATGTCGACCCGATGACAGCCAGAATTGTCCGGAATCGGGGACCGGAACCGCCCTTACTCGTTGTCTCGGGCGGTGCCCACCTTGGCCGTGAGCGCGGCCATCACCGCGGGGTCGCGCAAGGTCGTGACGTCGCCGAGTTCCCGGCCTTCGGCAATGTCACGCAGCAACCGGCGCATGATCTTGCCGGACCGGGTCTTCGGCAGGTCGTCGGCCCAGATGATCCGCCGCGGCCGGGCGAGCTTGCCGATCCGCCTGGCCACGTGCTCGCGCAGCTCGGCCTCGGTGGCCTCGTCGCCCGAGCGGTCACCGGCGAGCGTCACGAACGCGACGATCGCCTGGCCGGTCTGCTCGTCGTACTGTGCGACCACCGCCGCCTCGGCGACGGCCTCATGGGCGACGATCGCCGACTCCACCTCCGCGGTGGACAGCCGGTGCCCGGACACGTTGATGACGTCGTCGATCCGCCCGATGATCCAGAAGTAGCCGTCGGCGTCGAGGCGTGCGGCGTCGCCGACGACGTAGGTTGACGGGCCGAAGCGGGAGAAGTACGTCTTGACGAATCGCTCGTCGTCCTTGTAAAGGGTGCGCAGCATGGACGGCCACGGCTTGGTGATCACCAGGATTCCGGTGCCCTCAGTGACCGGCTCGCCGTCCTCCGAGAGCAGCGCCGGGCTGATACCGGGCAGCGGCAGGGTCGCCGAACCCGGTTTGGTCGACGTGACGCCGGCCAGCGGCGAGATGAGCGCGGAGCCGGTCTCGGTCTGCCACCACGTGTCGACGATCGGGCAGCGACCACCGCCGATGACCACGTGGTACCACAACCACGCCTTCGGGTTGATCGGTTCCCCGACCGTGCCGAGTACCCGCAGCGAGGACAGGTCGTGCCGACCGGGATACCGCGCGCCCCACTTGATGCACGTACGGATCGCCGTCGGCGCCGTGTAGAACACGGTGACCTTGTACTCCTCGATGAGCCGCCACCAGATGTCGTAGTCGGGGTAGTCCGGCGCCCCCTCGTACATCACGCTGGTCACGCCGTTCGATAGCGGGCCGTAGACGATGTAGGAGTGCCCAGTGATCCAGCCGACGTCCGCGGAACACCAGTAGACGTCGGTGTCCGGGTCGATGTCGAAGACCGCCCGGTGAGTGTAGGTGGCGCCGAGCAGGTAACCCGCGGTCGTGTGCAGGATCCCCTTCGGCTTCGCGGTCGACCCGGAGCTGTAGAGGATGAACAGGGGATGCTCCGCGGACAGCGGTTCCGGCGGGCAGTCGGGCGCCGCCGTGGCCAGCAGCTCGTGGTACCAGACGTCCCGGCCCGCGGTCATCGGCGCCCCGGTACCGCCCGGCCCGGACACGACCACAATGTGCCCCAGCGCCGGGAGGTCACCGAGCTCCGCGTCGACGGCGGCCTTCACCGGCGCCGTCCGTCCCTTGCGCCGCGCGCCGTCCACGGTGATCAGCACCTTGGCGTCGGAGACCTCCATCCGCTCCCGGACCGCGGACGGCGCGAAACCGCCGAAGACCACGTTGTGGACCGCGCCGATCCGGGCGCAGGCCAGCATCGCGACGGCCACCTCGGGAATCATCGGCAGGAAGATCCCGACCACGTCGCCGGCGCGCACGCCGAGCGAACGCAGCCCGTTCGCCAGCCGCTGGGTGTCGGCGAGCAGGTCCGCATAGGTGACGGTGCGCCGCTCCCCCTCCTCCCCGTGCCAGTGGAAGGCCACCCGCTCGCCGCGCCCGGCCGCCACGTGCCGGTCCAGGCAGTTCTCCGACAGGTTCAGCATCCCGTCCGCGAACCAGGTGTAGAAGGGCGGGTTCGAGTCGTCGAGTACCTGCGTGAACGGCGTGTGCCAGGTCAGCAGCTCCTCGGCCTTGCGAGCCCAGAACGCGTTCGGGTCCGCCTCGGCGGCGGCCCGGTCGGCGTCCATCGGCAGGCGCCGGGNGAAGGCCGCCGATGGGTCGAAACGCTCCACCGACAGCAGACTCTCCAGGGTCGCCTCGAGATCGGCGACGTTCTCGAGACCGGTCGAGACGCTGACACCTGTGTCGGTCACGGCTCCTCCTGGGTCGGCTCGGGACGAACAGCACGGTCACACGCTGCCCCCCCGGTCTACCACGAAGGCCCGTCAACTCTCAGGAGTTGCGCGGCAGGTTCCGGCGGTCGGCAGGTTCCGGGCGTGAGAGGGGACCGGCCGGCGGCCGACCGTTGGCAATGTCCGCTATTTCCTGCTATGGGCTAGTGCGCCGGGTGGAACCGAGCGATCCCCGAACCCGATCTGGAGATGATTGATGAAGATCAGCGGGTGTCGGCCTATCGTGGCGACCGACATCTACAGCGACATCGAAACCATCCTCAAAGCCGGCACCGTCGACGATCTCGGCGGGTCGGACGGGGNGGGGAACGCCGGGGCGCCGGACGCCTCGCCGGTCATCGAGGGCCTGAAGCGGGAGGAACGCGGATGAGTGTGGTGCGGCTCGAGGTTGACGGCGGGATCGGCACCATCCGGTTAGACCGGCCGCCGATGAACGCGCTGGACTCCACGGTCGCCGCGGAGCTGCGGACCGCCGCGGTCGAGGCGACCCGGCGGTCGGACGTCCGCGCGGTGGTGCTCTATGGCGGGGNAAANGNGTTCGCCGCCNGGGNCGACATCCNGCAGATGGNGCCGATGGGTTACGCCGAGGNATCCACCTGGGTGGGCGATCTGAACTCCACCTTCGAGGTCGTGGCCCGGATCCCGAAGCCCGTGGTCGCCGCGGTGACGGGCTATGCCCTGGGCGGCGGGTTGGAGCTTGCCCTGTGCGCGGACGTGCGGGTCTTGGCCGAGGACGCCCGGGTCGGCCAGCCCGAGATCCTGCTCGGAGTGATCCCCGGCGCGGGGGGCACCCAGCGGCTGCCGCGCCTGATCGGCCCGTCCCGCGCCAAGGACCTCATCTTCAGCGGCCGGCAGGTCCGGGCGGCCGAGGCAGCGGAGATCGGTCTGGCCGACGCCGTCGTTCCCGCGGGTGAGGTGTACGTGCAGGCGAAGCGGATCGCGGGCCGGTACACGAACGGCCCGGCGATGGCGCTCGCGGCGGCGAAGCAGGCGGTTGACGACGGCGCGGAGATCGCGTTGGCCGAGGCGCTACGTCTGGAGGCGGCGCTGTTCGCCGGGCTGTTCGCCACCGAGGACCGGCGGATCGGAATGGAGTCCTTCCTCGAGAGCGGGCCCGGCAAGGCCGACTTCATCGGCCGCTGACGGAGACCCCGTGCGGTGTCTGTGGTAGGGGTCCCCGGATTGCGCCGAAGGCGCGCGATGGTTGTCCCAGGAGGATCGCCGGAGGCGATTCGACGGAGACCCCGTGCGGTGTCTGTGGTAGGGGTCCCCGGATTGCGCCGAAGGCGCCATCCGGGGGTTACCGCATGGCCAGGTCGGCGATGACCGGCCGATGGTCACTGCCGAAGTCGCCGCCGACCTCGAAACCCGTCACCGCGAACGCGGGTGAGGCCAGCACGTGGTCGATGCGCAGCACGGGCGGCAGGATCAGGCTCTTGGAGTTCCAGGTCGGTTGCCATCCGCCGCCGACGACGTCGTGCGCGTCGCGTACCCCCGAGTTCACCAGCCGACGGAACGGCCGGTGGTCCCGGGTGGCATTGAAGTCGCCGGCCATGACGACCGGCAGCGTGGCGTGCTCGAGCTGCGCGCGCAGCGTGTCGAGCTGGGTCCGCCAGCGGTCGGTGTAGGCGCTGGTCGTCGGTGAGATCGTGTGCACCGCGTACACGACGAAGCGTCGACGCTCATCCACCTCCACGGTGGCCCGCAATGACATTGCTCCGCCGACGATCGGGGCCGCGGCGTCGTGCAGCGGGAAGCGGGAGAACACGGCGGCGCCGAACGCACCCGGCTCCGGGTGCACCTCGCGGTACCGGTAGCTCGCCAGCGCTCCGGACGAGGTGACCCGCGCCAGGGTGAGCGGGGAGAGCTCCACGAGGACGAGCACGTCCGGGTTCGCGGCGCGGATCTGCGCGCCCAGCCGGTCGGCGTGGTCGTTGTAGTAGAGCAGGTTCGCCGACATCACCCGCAGGCGCGCGGCACCCTGCGGGGCCTCCTCGGCGCCGCCGGGGAAAACCTCGGGCAGGGTCCAGAACAGATGGATGGCGATCAGGGCCATGGAGATGATCATCAGCAGGTTGCGACGGAGCGCGAAGGCCACCGCCACGGTGGCGTAGGCCGGGAGGTAGAGCAGTTCGGTCCCGGCGTTGATCGCGGAGTAGGGCCAGCCCACCGCATCGTCGAGATGGGCCAACCGGCCGAGGGCGATCCCCCCGAGTCCGGCCGCCGCGACCCACGCGACGATCACGACCAGGGGGCGGACCGGGAAGGTCGGGTGCGGCCGGGGCTCCGGGGCGGCGACCGGGATGTCCTTGTGCCGGGAGGTGGGGTCGGTATCCGGCACGGCGGAACCGGACTCCTGCGCGGAACTCACTTCACCAGAGTGCCCGGCTGACAGGGCCGTCCGGGAGGCGGGTGCTCCCGGACGGCCCGTTCGGTGGTGAGAGGTCGGTAACGGTGGGGCCGATGGCCGTAGCTTGCCGGGGCCGGGAGCCGTCGGCGCCCGTGCGGCGGCTATCGGTGACTGGTCAGGTGGCGGCTGTGGCGCCGGCCGCGGCGCCGACCAGCGGGCGCGCCCGTTCGTGCCATTCGCGGACCGCCACCGTCGGGTGCGTGTCGAGCTCACGGTCCAGCTCCCGCAGCTTCTCGGTGACCCGAGAGGACGACAGCTGCCCGGCGACGGCGACGGCTCGGTAGCCCGCCTCCAGGGCGGCCTCCAGGTCCGGAGTCGGTCGGCGCAGGTAGGCCAAGGCGAGGTCGGCCTCGGCGTAGCTGCGGGTTCGGGCGCGCGCCGCGCCCTGCAGGCTCCGGGCCTCGAGCAGTTTCGTCTCGGCCGGTCGGGCGCGGCCCAGCAGTAACAGGCAGTGACCATGGCACTCGGCGACGTCGCCGGCGTTGTAGTGGCCGGCCCAGGACGGTCCGTCGTCCCCGTCGCTGCGCGCGATCGCCCGGTCCATCTTGTCCAGGGCCTCCATGCAACCGGCCTCGTCACGGTTGCGTGCCAGTGCCCAGGCATGCNTGTCGTGCAGCATGGCCTGCACGGCATACGAGGAGTGCCGCACCGCGCGGCCGAGGGCCGCCCGGGCCAGGGCGAGGCTCTGCCGGGGATGGCCCAGCCGGGCGGCCTGGTCGCTCATCGCGGACAGCACCCGGCCGGCGAGCATGGCGTCGTCGGCGTGCNCGGCGAGGCTGAGGGCCTGGATGTAGTAGCGCTGCGCGAGGGCCTGCCGGTTGCTGTCCTGGGCGAGCCACCCGCTGAACTGGGTCAGCTCGGCCAGCGCACTGAACAGGTCGGGGCTCGGCCGCCCCNCCCNGGCGGCCCGGGNCCGGTCGTGCAGAAAGGCGACGACCTGAGGCCGGATCTCGTCGCCGCCGAACTTTGCGTCCAGCCGGCGGAAGGTCTCGGTCATATCCCGGATCACGGCGCCGGCGGAGGCTCCCGTTGATTCCGGCCTGGCGACCCGGTCAACCACTCCGGTGAGGCTGGAGAGGACCGGATCGGCGAAGGCCGATGCGATAAAGGCCGTTCCGTCGTGCAACAGGTCGCGTCGCCGCATGTCTCGTCCCGATAGTCCGGCAAGGGTGCTTAGGGTCTCGGTGGGTGCGTTCGAGCTCGACAGCCCGAGGTCGTCGCGTTCATAGGACTCCCCGCGCCAGCCCAGATCCACCGGCCGGACCGGGTATCCCAGGGCCGCGGATATCTCGGCCGCCGCAAGTTCGGCGACCATCGGGTCACGCGGCCGCATCCCGCGACGCCAGTGACCGACGGTGGTCCTGGCCAGGCCCAGCTCGATCCGGCGCTGATGGCGGGCGCGGGCGTTCACCTGCCGGGCGAACCGGGTGTCGGATACCCCGGCCTCCCNCAGCAGACGCTCGAACTGGGTCGTGGGAGAGGGATCTCCGGACGACGTATTCGACATGTGTCCCCCGTCGAGGTAAAGATGGCTTAAATCCATAATGTCGGTGCCTTGCGCACCTCTTGGGCAGAAAGTAGCCGAGAAGTCACGTTGCAAGGAAGAGGGTGTGCATAACCCGGCCGGAATGCACGACCAGTCGGGGCCGATGCCTCTAGCGGATCCCCGGATGGTCGGTAAAAGAACGTGCGGAATATCTCAATCATTACGGAAAGTGGCGGATCCATTTTNTGCACATACATCTGCATGGCGTGTCTCCGCGCGCCCCGAGAGCGCTGGAGGGCCGGAGATGGGCGCGGACGGACTAGGCTCCATAACGGAGCGTAGTTGCCGCCCGGTTTCGGCCCGGCTGTCCAGGTCAG